>JAKJAC010000319.1:260-4524 GCA_022707705.1 Chloroflexota bacterium | reverse complement strand
TCACGAAAATCACAAAAAAGAACACCTTCTGCGTCTCTTTGGCGCGTCAAAGTGTCTAAACGCATTGTACTCAACGCGTTGTACTCAACGCGTTGTACTCAACGCGTTGTACTCAACGCCATTGTCTCATCCATCTGACCGCGGTTGTACTCAACCGCTTGAACTTCCCAATAATTTGTCCCATACCCCAAAAACAGCTTGACTCTTGCCATTCGGCGGCTATAATAATTGTGTTGTCATATTGTTGACGCTTGAAATATTGTTGGAATCCTCTAACTTTAGCCTTCTCAATCTCGATTTCTGGAGGTTTCAAGCGATGACGTCTGCCCGCATGCTCCGTAAAGCCTTGACTCTGTGCCTGGCCTTGGCAGTGTTACTCTCTGGTTTTCCGGTTTCATTTGCTACCCCCCCCCATTGATGCAAATTCATCTGTTGGAAGCGGTGGAATCACAGTGGTGGAAGCAGCGCCCCTGGCGGCGCCAGCGCAAGCGTTGGCGGCGCAAGAGCCGGTCACGCCCGGCGTGACACTTACCCCCACCTTCACCTCGCCGCTGCCGACCCCGGAACCGCCTATGACTTCCACGCTGCCGCTGCCCGAACCCTCCCCCACCACCACGCTGCGCCTCGGTGTGCTGGAGAGCGACAACCTGGAACGCGGCTGGCAGCTGACCTACAACGCACCCAATGTGGCGCTCTTCAGCGGCGCGGCGACGGCCGAGATTCCCCTGGAGGTGCCCGCGGGGCGCAACGGCTTGCAGCCCGACCTGCGCCTCTCCTACAACAGCCGCCGCGTGGATGGCATGTTGGGCTGGAGCCAGGACTGGGTTGGCACCGGCTGGTCCATTGATACCCTGGACATCGTGCGCACTTGGGCCACCCTGGATGCCAATGGCGCCATGGATGTCTCCAGCAGTTCGTTGCTGCTGATGAACGGCGCCGCCTACAAATTGATCCCGGCCCAAGGCGTGATCCAAGGTTGGGTTGGGCGTTACTATGCCGAAGATGCACCGCAACTCTATATCGAGATGCTGACACTCAATCCCACCGGTGAGTTGCGCTCTTCTTGGATTGTGCGCACACCCGATGGCACAACCTATCGCCTGGGAACCACTGCGGATGCCTCGCAGTATGTCGGCAACTATTACAGCGCCACTAACGCGATCTACCGCTGGCGGCTGGCGGAAGCTGAGGATGTTCACGGAAACAAGATGAAGTTCAGTTACTATGAGCAGCGCAGTTGCGGTCGCGACGCCATCAGCCTGCCCAGCACCATCCGCTACAACAACTACGGGACCAACAGTTGGGCTTCGGAGCTCACCTTTGTGCGTTCCACGGTCTATCCGCCGGTGGATGTGCGCTGGGATTTCTGCAATCTGCAGGTCTTCGGCGAACCTGGCGCGCTGGAGCGGGTGGAGGTGCGGCACCTGGGACAATTGTTGCGCCGCTACGGCTTGACCTACGGCGTATCGAGCACCGGACGCCGGTACCTGGATACGGTTACGCCCTACAATGGCGCGGGTACCGCCGCACTACCGGCGACCAATTTGGATTATGTGGAGTTGAACAACAAACCCTGGTGCCCGAGCGCGCCCCCGGGCTCGTTTGGCGCATCCACCTTTGCTTATCCGCGTTTGAGTACCATCAGCAACGGCTACGGCGCGGTAGAGCAATTCACTTATGTCGCGGAGACCGCCTGGGGCGATTGGGACGGCTGCAACGGGGCGCTCTTCAACTATCAGGTGCAACAGCAGCAGACTTACGATGGGCTGCACTCCACCCCGGCGTTGCAGACGTTGAGCTATGCGAGTGCTTACACCAAAGACCACCTGGTGAAAGGCTACGGCCAGGTGACCGCGCTCGCGTATGACTATGCTGGCGCATTGCTACAGAAAACACGGCATGTGTTTCACAATGATGCTGGCGCCAGCAACGATGACCTGCGGGGTCGGGAACGTTGCACTGAGGTGATATCCGGCACGCAGACGCTCCACAAAACGGAAACCACCTGGGAGGTGCGTGCCATCCCCAATACGAGCGCGAAGTTTGTCGTGGCTACGGTTATGGACAACACTGACGAGACCAATGTAACCGTGCATACTACCTATGAGTATGATGGGTATGGCAATGTAACCCGTGAATACCAGCACGGCGTGGCGACCGCTGGCGATGAACGTTCCGTGCACCATGAATATCACAATGTCATCGACCTGACCATCGGGCGTTGGCTGATCGGGCTAAAGTGGAAGACAGATATCTATTCTGGTATCGTTACCAGTTACGACCAAAACACTGTGGCTTTACAAACTTATTGGTACTATGACGACCCCACACATGACGTGACTAAGCACACCTCTGCGCACATTAGCAAAGGCAATCTGACAATGCAAGGGCAAGGCAGCTATTCGCAGCGCGCCAACGGTAAATTCGTTACCACGCAGTACAAGGTGGATAATTGGGGCAACACCATTGTAGTTACAGATACTCGGGGCTATCCTACGACGACTGCTTATGATCTGAGCCTACACCTGCACCCCCTCCAGCAATGTAATGCGCTGAATCAATGCGCCAGCACGCAATACTACGGCGTCAACGGCGTCGCGGCGGATAACGGCTTGCCGGGGCAGGTCAAGCAGATCACGGATCCCAACGGGGTGGTCACGGCGCGCTACACCTACGATACCTGGGGGCGCTTGCAGCAGGTGTACCGCCCGCAGCCGACCGGCGGCGAGTTCCTGGCGCTGCGCTATGAATATGCGGATACCGCAACGCCGTCGTATGTGGATCAGATCACCGCGCCCAACGACGCCGCCTTGCGGGTAACGCAGCGCACCTTCTACGACGGTTTGGGGCGCGCGGTGCAGAGCCGCTTGTTCCACGTACCGTTGGCGGATACCACCTTCACCACCGTGGTTGCAGCGACCGAATATGACGCGCTGGGGCGCGCGGTGTGCCAGATGCTACCGGTGAACGGCGGGCAACAGACCTTCAGCGCCGGGTTGGTGACCGGTTGCCGCACCAACGCTTACCCGCGTACTGTGACGCGCTATGATGCCTTGGGTCAGGTAGTGCGTGTGCTTGCGCCGGATGGCGCCACCCAAAGCACGGTGTATGGTGCCCGAGCGCAAACCAGCGAGGACGCCAATCAGCACCTGCGGTTGATATTTCAGGACACTTACGGGCGATTGCGCCGGGTGGAGGAAACCCTAGAGGCTTGGAAAACCCGCTTTGATGATTTGACCGGTTGGGTTACCGCTGGTGCGGTGAATGTGAGTAACGGCGTGGCAACTGTGACAGGCGCAGGCAACTGGAGCACGTCCCTGTATCGCCCGACACGCAACCTGGGTGATGAGCAAGGCGTTGCCTTTACGTTCTGCTACGACCCTGGTACAGTCTATGCTGGCATGTTCCTCGATAGTGGAACATACAACACCAGTGACTATCGGCGTTGGGGCCTGGAAGTCGACGGGGGGCAACTGTGGCGCTCTACATTCACGGGCGCGGCGAATGAACGGGTTGTCTTGATGAGCTTACGCGCGGGCGTGTGGTATCGTGCAGTGCTCAAGATTGGCGGCGCGGAGGAATTCATCCTCCAGGTATGGGAGCGTGATGCTCCGGAGGTGCGCGCTGAACGGCGGGAGGTGCGGGGCGCTAGTTGGGCCAACCGTGTGGATTGGCGGTTCATGACGCAGGTACACACAGGTATTTTGCGGTTGGATGAGTACGTCGAATTAAACTTCACCACCACCCGTTACAGCTACGATGTACTGGGCAATCTCAAGACCGTGACCGATGCTGCCGACAATCAGACCACCATGAACTACGATGCCCTGGGGCGCAAAATCACGATGAGCGATCCCGACATGGGCTATTGGGTGTACACTTACGACAACGCCGGCAACCTGAAAACGCAGGCTGACGCGCGGGGTTGTGTGACCAACTTCAGTTACGATGATCTCAATCGTCTGACCGGTAAGACCTATAGTGGTGCGTGCAGCGGCACCACGGCTGTAACCTATAGCTACGATGCTTTTACCAGCGGCTTGAACTATGGGAGAGGGCGGCGCACGGGGATGAGCGACGCCTCCGGCAGCACGACCTGGCAGTACGACCTGCGCGGGCGGGTAGAGCGGGAGACGAAGACCATCACGGGTGGAGGTACGTTCAAAACCCAATGGGGCTACGATAACCTTGACCACGTCGCCTGGATGCAGTATCCCAACGGCAACGGCGGCGGAGTGGGTGAAGTGGTGACCTATTCGTACCT
>JAKJAC010000319.1:0-250 GCA_022707705.1 Chloroflexota bacterium | reverse complement strand
CCAGCCAATACGTTCAGGGGACCGCGTACGACGCTGCCGGACGGATCGTGCGTCGACAATATGGCGCCAGCCCGGCGCTTACCACGCAGTACACCTACTTTCCCTGGACCACGCCCAACGGGCAGGGGCGTTTGCAGGTGCTCCAAACCGGGACCGCGAGTACGTATGACAGTCTGCAAAAACTGGCGTATACTTATGATGCCGTGGGCAACGTGATGAGCATCACCGACTACAAAGCCGGAGGCACACA
>JAKJAC010000318.1 GCA_022707705.1 Chloroflexota bacterium | reverse complement strand
GTTGTTCGAGAACACGGGCAGGCACATATTCAAGCCATTGGCGCAGGCGCGGTAAATCAAGCGGTTAAAGCCATCGCCATTGCCCGGGGTTATCTGGAGCTCGATGGGTTAAATATCGTGTGTGTTCCATCATTCTCTGAAGTGATGATTGATGGCAAAGAACGTACGGCTGTGCGATTAGGGGTTGTTGAAGTGAATCGAATAGGCGAACTCGCCGAAGCATAGACGGCTCATGTGATTGACAACACGCTCCGCTATCAAGCGGAGCGTGTTGTTGTAGATCAAACCATTCGGAAGAATATTAAGTAGGACTTACGCAAGAGTCATTTTGATGGTGGGAGAACGCAGTTGCTCGCACATATAGTTATCCAACAGGCCGTGCTTGACTTGATAAATCGTACGCGCCGTCTCGGCTGCGACTTGTTTCAAGCGCACCCACACCAATATCGCGCAACCAATGTGATTGCGTTGGATGCGGCCTTTGCGACACTGACAACGTTCAATCCCGGTGACTTGTTTGCCTTCACGATGAAACTGCTCGACCTTCCAGCGGCAACCACACACCTCTTGCGTCGCTGCCGTGTCGTCTTGCGCCATGTCGTTGGTGGCGACATAGTCCGTGCGCTCGGAAGAGAGCACCAGCCGGAACAGTTTCACCCGATGGCCCTTGGGAAAGTCTTTGATATGGATGGTTTTGCCGTGTTGTTGTGCCGTAGCATCCCATTCCAACGTCTCAATGCGCATATAGGGTTGCGCCCCATCACTTTCATCGACCAAGCGATTGCTTTTGAGCGGGCAATAGTACAGTTTGCCCAAGCGCTCAATCCACAACATCAATTTCCGTTCGGCATACCAGGTATCCATCAGCACCGCCCGAAAAGGCAACTGCTTGTCATGGATCACGTTCAGCACCATCTCCCGCACATGATCCAATTTGCTTTTTCCGTCGCGGTCGGGATCGTAGATGCGGTAATCAATAATCCAGAATTGATCCAGTTCCGGATTCACATACACGCAGGTCACAACCCCGATCCCACGGATGACCCGATGTTCGTTGCCGCTATACTGCTTGCGCACCAATTCAATCTCACGGGCGTACTGCTTATCCAGCACGGTATCATCAAAGACCACATAGCCCTGCGGCGAAGTGACCACTTGCGCTTGCACATTCTCCCATACCAAACGCGGTGTGATTTTGTCCCTTTCCAGATACCGCTTGGCCCCATCATGGCTGAATTCTTCGGTGTGGTCCGCAAAATACGTCAGCGTGTAATTGATCTGGCTTACCAACAAAAACTGACAGTAATCCAAGCGTGCTACTTTGCTCATGCCTTGCATTATAGTGCTATATGCAGAGTTGCGTAAGTCCTATTAAGGTCTGAATTGCCCCGCGCACTGCTTGACGCAATCCCAACCCTGAGGATACTATGCTTGTAGTCACTACATCCATAGAATAGAAAAGCAACCCACCCAGAGGCAGTCCGATGGACATCAATATGCTGCTCCCATTTGTACCCGTTGACCGGCGACATGCGCTCTACCAGGGCACGCCGCTCCCCGACCGCACACACGGCGCAGCGCTCTTTGCCGATATTTCTGGCTTTACCCCGCTCACTGCGGCTCTAGCTGCCGAGTTTGGCCGTCAACGCGGCGCAGAGGTGGTGCTGGACTATCTCAACCCCATCTATGAAGCGCTCATAGCAGAGCTTCATACCTATCACGGGAGCGTCATCGGCTTTGCCGGAGACTCAATCACCTGCTGGATTGCAGAGGAAGCGGAAAAAACAGCAGAGGAGCGCCCCGCCCTTCAATTTGCGTCTCTTTCTGCGGTGACGTGTGCTTTCGCCATGCAAAACATCATGGCGCGGATGGGACACGTCAGGACACCAGGGGGGAAAGAAATCGTCCTTTCCATCAAAATCGCCGTTGCCGCCGGTCCGGCGCGGCGCTTCCTGGTGGGACACCCCAGATATCAGCTATTCGAAGCACTCGCGGGCGCGACGCTGGAACGCATGGCTGCGGCTGAGCATCAGGCGGAAAAGGGCGATGTCATGGTCAGCGCAGAAGTGGCCGAAATTCTGGAAGGTGCACTCACCATCGCTGAATGGCGCACCGAGGAGGAGACCGGACGCCCCTTCGCCCGCGTGAGCGGATTGCTCAACCTCGCTCCGCGCCATCCCTGGTCTCAGCTGCCTGCCGGTGCTCTGTCGCCGGAGGAGCTGCAACCCTGGTTGGCTACCGCCGTCATCGAGCGACTGCGCAGCGGCGCCATCTATCTTGCCGAGTTGCGTCCGGTAACGTCGCTATTCCTTAAATTCGAGGGCATTGACTATGATGGCGACGATGCCGCTGGCTACAAACTCGATGCTTTCATCCGCTGGGTGCAGGAAATCCTCGACCGTTATGGCGGGACCATGCGCCAGCTGACTATCGGTGATAAGGGCAGTAACCTCCTCGCGGTTTTCGGTGCACCAGTAGCGCATGACGATGACAACGCCCGGGCTATTGCTGCGGCGCTGGAGCTGCGCACACCTTCTGGCGAACTACCTTTCATAACGCCGCCCCAAATCGGCGTGAGCCAGGGGCTGGTATGGGCTGGGGCATGCGGCGGGTGATGAAGTCAACATGGCAGCCCGGCTCATGAGCAGAGCTACTCCGGGGCAGGTTCTGGTCAACCAAAGTGTCGCCGATGACACTGCGCGCAGCTACGTGGTCGAGTCGCTTGGCG
This sequence comes from Chloroflexota bacterium, assembly GCA_022707705.1. Lineage (GTDB taxonomy): Bacteria > Chloroflexota > Anaerolineae > B4-G1 > SLSP01 > JAAZNO01. Next base: position 1,822 of record JAKJAC010000318.1, on the reverse strand, counting down.
CGATTCAATTGAAGGGGCGCATCGAACCATTAGCCGTCTCTGCGGTCACCGGCAAAAGGCAGGCGCGGTTGAGCGCGCTCTTCAATACGCCGTTGGTAGGGCGCGAGGATTTCATCGCCGGAATGCACACTCTCCTACAGGCGCGGGGTCAGATTTTGCGTCTGGAGGGACCCGCAGGAGTGGGCAAAAGCCACCTGGCAGCGGTCTTTGCGGAACAAGTCGCTGCATCCGGCTGGCAGGTGGCGATGGGGCTATGCCAGAGCATCAGCCAGGGAGCGGCTTATACCTCCTGGCGGCAGCTGTTGGTGGCGCTTCTGGGACTAAGCGACACGGCGACCCCCGAAACACAAGCCGCACAAGTCGTGGAGCGGCTTACGGAGGTCAATCCAGCGTGGGAGGTACGGCTTCCGCTGTTAAGCGATCTTCTGGACCTCCCGCTGCCCGATAACGAGATGACCGCAGCATTGGACCCTCGCCTCCGCCAACAGGCGCTCTTTGCGGTGGTTACCGAAATTCTGCGGACCTGGGCTGAACAGCAACCGCTGCTGCTCATCCTGGAAGATGTCCACTGGATGGATGAAGCCTCTGCTGCGCTGACCGTTGCGATAGCGCGTGCCCTCTACGGCAGCCCGGCAGCGCTGTTGTTGGTGCAGCGTCCACCTCTAGAGGAGCAGCGTATCCTGCCAGAACTAGAACTGCTCTCGACGCATCATCATTTACTACTGGGCGACCTCTCACCGGAAGGTGTGGGGGCGCTGGTGCGCAACCGTTTGGGCGGTGATGTGGGGCAGCTCGCGCTCGATCTGATTTTTGCCCAGGCGCAGGGCAATCCATTCTTCACCGAGGAGCTGGTAAATGCACTTCGCGAGGCGGGCTATCTGGTGCACAACGAGGCTAAAGGTAAATGGCAGCTCTCTGAACCGGCTTTCGCGGCGCTGCTTGACGCGAATTGCATTACCAAAGGTGAAGGTATCTGGCAGATGGTGGAAAACCCACCCCTAAGCGCCGTAGCTCTCGATATCCCGGATTCGGTGCATGGAACGGTGTTAGCTCGCATGGATCGCCTTCCCGAAGACCATAAGCTTACCCTGAAGGTCGCCAGTGTCATCGGGCGCACGTTCCGGTTGGCTACTCTACAAGCCGTACATCCTGCTTCACTACCGCGCGAGGGGTTGCGCGAGCAGATCGAGGCGATGGGGCAACGCGATTTTGTGCGCCTGGAAGCTGCACTGGAAGAAGATCCCATCTTTATCTTCAAACACAACACGACACAAGAAGTGGCTTACGATACGCTGCTCTATTCCCAACGTCAACAGCTCCACGCTGCGGTAGGCGTGTGGTACGAGCGAACTTACGGCGAGGAACGTCCCCTGGAAGCGCTCACGCTTGACTCCCCCCTGGCGGCACATTATCCCCTGCTGGCGCATCACTGGCGCAACGCCGAGCAACCCGTGCGCGAGCGGGTCTACGCCGGGTTAGCAGGGGAGCAGGCTGCGAAGCAATACGCCAATGAGAGCGCGCTGCGCTACTTTACTCGCGCCTTGGAGCTCACGCCAGAAGTACAGCCCGCTGCACGTTATCGCTTGTTGCTATGGCGCGAGGGGGTTTACGATGTTATGGGGCAGCGGGAGCCACAGGCGCAGGATGTGTCCGCGCTGCATGCACTCGCCGCACAGCTGGGCGATTCGGGCAAGCAAGCCGACGTTGCTCTGCGGGAGGCCAATTACGCGCGCTTCACCGGCGATTATCCCACCGCACTCGCGGCGGCGCAGGCGGCGCTCAGCCACGCGCAGGCTGCCGGCGACCCCACCACCCAGGCACG
>JAKJAC010000317.1 GCA_022707705.1 Chloroflexota bacterium | reverse complement strand
TTTGGAAATCGCGGCTACAACAGGAACGCGATTTGGAAATCGCGGCTACGACAGTTGGCTAGCTTTTCATTTGGTTTGTGTGCCGCTGGGATCGGGCATATAATCCCCGGTATTGCCGGCTCAACCAACCTCGAGCCGGCGTTCCCGATTCTTTCTCAGTGGAGGGTACGATGAAAGCTTTGGTGGGCGATTCCAACGATCCTGCGGTTCCCGCAATTTCTGCGGTTCACTCGGCGGCGGGGGGCACGGCTGTGGTGGCCTTTAGCGGACAGGGCACGACGGTGTTCGCGACCAGCAATAGCGGCGTCGGGGTGGATGCGCGCAGCAAGACCAACACGGGGTTGGCTGCTGCCAGCGAACAGGGTATTGCCGTCACGGCGGCGGCGCAAAACAACACCGCTGTTTTTGCTCAGGCGCAGCAGGGCACGGCGGTGTATGCGCGCAGCGAGCAGGGCATGGCGGTGCAGGCTGCGGCGGTCAAGGGCACGGCGCTGCTTGCTACGAGCGATAGCGGGCGCGGCATCGATGTGCAGAGCAAATCGAATATGGGCCTGGTGGCGACAAGCGAGCAAAGCATCGCCATCTGGGCGAAGGCGGTGAAAGATGTGGCGGTGCGCGCGGATAGCGAATCCGGCATCGGGCTGATGGTCAGCGGCAAGGTGGTGGGCGCGATGGTTTCGAGCGAGGGCATCGCCGTGCGGGCGGAATCCACCGCCAACACCGCGGTCCACGCGGTGAGCGGCAGTGGGCTGGCGCTCTACGCTGCCAGCGAACAAGGTATGGGAATTTCCGTTTCCAGCGCGCAGAGCATTGCGCTCAAGGCTGAGGCGAAAGGCGAGACCGCGGTCTTTGCCGTGAGCGATTCCGGACCGGGCGTGTCCGCCCATTCGACGCAGGGCACGGCGGTGATGGCGCGAAGCCGGGAGGGCATCGGCGTCTCCGCCAGTTCGAAGAGCCTTGCCGGCGTCAGCGCGCAGAGCGTGAGTGGGACGGCAGTGATGGCGCAGAGCACCCAGGGCGCCGCCGTCTATGCGCAAAGCCAGAGCGGTCGCGGGGTCTATGCCGCCAGCGCCCAGGCTGTGGCGCTCGAAGCCTCCGCGAAAAACACGCACGCGGTCTTTGCCTACAATGAAAGCGGAGTCTGCGTCAAGGCGGTGAGCACGAAGGGAACGGGGCTGCATGTCAGGGGCGTCAAAGCCGCAAGTCTGGAGGGCGACGTGGATATCGCCGGCAACCTGAAGGTCACGAGCAGCGCGAAGGTGGCGGCGCTCGACGCTTCTGCCACGGACGGCACGGCGGTCTACGCGCGCAGCGCTTCCGGCGTGGGGGTGAGCGCGCACAGCGAGAAGAGCATGGGCCTGGTGGTCTCGGCGAAGAAGAACATGGCGATCATGGCGAGCAACGAAACCGGTCCGTGCATCAATGTGGTCAGCGCAAGCGGCATCGGCATTGTGGCGCAGGGCGGGTATCGCGCGGCGTGCCTGAACGGGGATGTGGAGATCAACGGCGATCTTGTCCTCAAAGGCAGCCAGCAGTCAAGTGGGATGAAAATCGTGGGCGACCTGGAGGTCACGGGCGATGTGCGCCTGGTGAATGCGGATTGCGCCGAGGAGTTTGAGGTTGCGGATGCGCAAGCCATTGACGCCGGGACGGTGATGGTCATTGATGGCGAGGGGTCCGTCCGGCAGAGCACGCAGGCTTACGACCGATGCGTCGCGGGTGTGGTCTCTGGGGCGGGCAGCTTCAAGCCGGGCATCATCCTCGGCAAGCAGCAGGGGCGTGCGGATACGCTGCCGCTGGCGTTGATCGGCAGGGTGTTCTGCAAAGTGGATGCGGATTATGGCGCCATCCAGGTGGGCGACCTCCTGACGACCTCCGCGACGCCGGGGCACGCGATGCGCGCCGGCGAAGCCGAGCGGGCGTTTGGCGCGGTGATTGGCAAGGCGCTGCGACCCCTGGAATCAGGGCGAGGGCTGATTCCCATTCTGGTCGCGCTGCAGTAGCGCGAGGGAGGACGCTATGAACCTGCAAATGTTCGTCGACAAAGCCGGAATTCTATCGGCTGATGATCTGGAATTGGATGCCGAGTTCGAGCCGCAGATGCGCGTTCGTCTGCATCTGGCTACGCTGAAGGCATCGCATGTGTTCAACGCCCCCCAGGTTCCTGTGGGGCAGAATAGGTTTGCCCCGACGCACAAGAAGGAGTGGGCGCGGTTCATCCACAGCCTGGCACAATGGGAACGGATAGGGCAACCGGTCGAACTCCCACGCAGGGAACGGGTCTTCGTGGCGGCCTGGCACTTTCCTGAGGTCGCCGCCCTCTTTGCCTTTGCCAGGGAGATTCATGCGTTGATGCTCGTCTCGCAGGATGCGCCGTGGCTGAGGGCGCTGCGCGAGGCGGGTTGCACGCTCAACTTCCAGGAACCGGGGGCGGTCAGGCAGCTGATTCGCGAGATGCAAGCCGGTCGTGTCGTCGCCGCGATGCTCGATCATGCCATTCCCGGCACGCGGTGTGAGTCAGCGCAGCTGTTGGGCCGGACGGTGAGCACGCCATCGGGCATCCTGGAATTGTGCAGCAAGCACGGTTATCTGATTGCCTTTGTTGCGCCGCGCCCGGAAGGGATCCGAATAGTGGCGCAGTTGGATGCGACCGGGCAGCCTGCCCACGAGTTGGCGCAGCAGTACAACGACTGGTTGGAGGCTGAGATCAGGACTGCACCGGAACGGTGGCTGATGTGGCAGGCTCTGCCTCTGCGTTAACGAAACTGAGCCAAACGGTAAAAGAGGGGGTGAACCTATGGAAACAAGTATGAGGCAGATTGCCGGGCGCATTGACCTGCTGTACCCTCCCGAAACCTTCAAGGAGCTCGCCTCCCGGTTCCGTTACCCGGGCGTGGAAACGGGCAAGCTTCCGGCGGGGAAGGTATCGCTGCGTGCGCTCGCGCAGCGAGTAGAGGGTCAGAATTGCAAGAGGCTGGAGTTGTTGCACTATAATGCCTATCTGTTGTACGACGCAATTCCTCTCGTTGATATTATCCTCGCCGATACGCATGGCTTCCTGTATAACCTGGGCGCCGAGTTTGCAAAGGAAGTCGTGATCAAATACCTGCTGGAATTCGGTATAGGGGGCATCTGTGATGAGCTCTTTCCCCCAATCGTCGAGGTTTGCGGTGTTTCGGTCAACCCGCTCAACACAACCTGCCATGCCCTGGACCTGGCGGGTGATGCGGTAGCCTGGCTGATTGATCAGGTTGGCGATGTCTTTAGCATCATCTTTGATCTGATCGAGATGCCAGACGAGATGATCCTCAACGCCGTTCTGGAAATCCTCGGTTTGCCGCGCGAATTCGCGCTCAAAAGCGCTAGAGACGTATCCGAGCGAGCGGCAGAGATTGGCAACAGACTGAGCCAGTATGATCTGGTTTCATTGTGCGAAGTCTGGAATTCAAATCACAGGGATCTCTTGTTGGAGCGCGCACCGCACGGCGACTATTTTTGCGGACCGTCTGGTCCACAGGCGGGTGACTGGCGGCGCATGAGCAGCGGGCTTTTGGTCTTTAGCCCATCACTGCTTCCGCTCGAGGGTCCCGCAGTCTGTGAATACAGTCTCACCGGCGTCGAACGCTGGATGGACCTGGGTTGGTCCGGGAAATTCGATGTGGGTCCGTTCGTCGATGCCGACCGCTGGTCATGTAAAGGGATACAACTGACGTTGGCGCACCTCGAAGGGATCGGGACCCTGGAGATTTACTCTACGCACCTTTACAGCGGTGGGGACATGCTTGAAGAGCTGCTAGGGTTTGAGGTGAAGCCCACTAGCCTGGAAAAGGCGCTGGTACGCGAGGCGCAGATTGCCCAACTGGCGAATTTCATCCGAGAGCATCACAAGCCGGAACGGGTGGCGATTGTGGTAGGTGATTTCAACGTGACCCCGAGCGAGCGTGATACCTGGGTTCCAGATGTCAGTGCGGGCGATATTCACCGTTGGGCGCCAGGGGATACGGGCGAGTTGCACCGTGGACTCCGCGCCCAATTGGCGGAAATCGAAGCCGGGCTAGAGTTCGATGACTGGTATGCTCGGGAGATGTTCGAAGGCGTCTATCCTGCATATTATTCGAACAAGGATGCCAATGGAAACTCTATAGCGACCGACCCTGAGGATTGGGGACACACAAATCGCAGCGCCGAGAGTGGCTTTGTTTCTTTCGATCACTACTGTCCGGCGCTTGCGGCTGAGGAACGCGGGTTCCCGAACCCTGAACCGGGCGATTACTACTGTGAGGAGAGCTATAAACCGTGGTCGAAGGCTACCGGCAACCGGATTGACTATGTGTTTGTGCAGCGCCCGGTCGCCGCTCATGGCTATAATCTGGAGGTGTCTCGCATCCGGAGGCGCCCGTTTGCGCGAACGGGGACCTGGATGTATGAGCCTCATCTATCCGACCATGTGGGGCTGGAGCTGACGCTGTACGCGACGCCGCGGTAGGGGGGGAGAGGATAGGACGCTGATTAACGCTGATAAACGCAGATAAATGCAGGTGAAATCGCGGC
>JAKJAC010000316.1 GCA_022707705.1 Chloroflexota bacterium | reverse complement strand
GAATTCGACGGGTATCAAGATTGGCTTCGGGCCTCTGGGCTGGTTTCTGCTCTTCTTTTTGCTCTGGCATTTTGTTCCCCCAGAATCTGCAAGACTGCCTTGATTATACGAGTTTTTTAGCAAAAAGGCAAACCGATTATACGGCAGTCTAACTGAAACCACCATAGACGCGCCCCCCAAAAACCCTCGTCGCCAGCTTGCAGAACCTCTTCGAGGTTTCCCCAATAGTCTGTTGTATACCCGAAACCTAACTTGTCGTTATTGAAAGTTGTGCTACCCTTAATACATGCTTTTCCCAGCAGCAACTCGTTCGATACGCGAACCCGCCTGCATGCAGAATGATTGGTGATGGTCATATAACCTTGGGAGCAAATGACATGCGAATTGTGCCGGCAGCCCTAAAAACCGAAGTCACCCTTGAATGCTATGCCTGTGGATACCAACAACCGTACAAACTACCTCACCCACCCTGCCCCAGATGTGGACATGACTTCATGGAGGCCCGTTACAACTACGCAGCCATCCGCTCTCGGTGGCCCCAAATTCTCGAAACCCGCCCTTCCACGATGTGGCGCTATCGAGAGCTGCTGCCGCTATTCGATGACCAGTACCAGATCAGCATGGGTGAGGGCGGCACGCCGCTTCTGCCGGCGCACAACCTGGGTATGATGCTGGGTACCCCCAATCTCTTCATCAAAGACGAGCGCCAGAACCCCACCAATTCCTTCAAAGACCGCCAGGCAGCGCTGGTCATCTCGATGATGAAAGAAGCCAACGTCTCAGAGTTGGTGGTTGCCTCAACCGGCAACGTCGCGATTTCCTATTCTGCATACTCTTCTCATGCAGGCATCAAACTTTGGACTTTCTTGCCCAGTCTGGTTCCCCCGGAGAAAATGCGCGAAATCGCCATCTATGGCAGCGAAGTTGTCAAAGTCACAGCCACCTATGACATCACCAAAAAAGTCGCGGCGCAATTCTCGCAACACAAAGGCATCATGGACGATCGCGGCATCCGCAACATTGGCACCCGTGAAGCCATGAAAACAATGGCTTTCGAAGTGGCTGAGCAACTGGCAGAAGTTCTCGGGCCTGCAAAACCTGGCGTCCCGTGGCGCGCTCCTGATTGGTATATTCAAGCGGTGAGTGGCGGCATGGGTCCCGTGGGCTTCTGGAAAGGGTTCCAGGAACTCTACCAAATGGGCTTGGTGGACCGGATACCGAAAATGGCGCTCATCCAAGCCGATGGTTGCGCCCCCATGGTCAACTCGTTTCGCAAGGACCTCCCGGAGGCAGAGCCGGTCACATCCCCCGACACACAGGTGATTACCATCGCCACTGGCGTTCCCGGTCCCGCCTACGGCTATCTCTACAAGATTGCCAAAAGAGAGGGCGGGACGTTTGAATCCGTTCCCGATAGCGAGACCTTCCGTGCCACGCATGTGCTCGCCAAGATGGAAGGGCTTTCCATGGAGCCTGCAGCGGCGGCAGCCTTCGCGGGATTGTTCAAATTGCTCGGGAAAGGCGTCATCCGGCGCGACGAGATTATCGTAGTCTGCTGCTCTGGACACACCTTCCCCGTTGAGAAATTCCTGCTCGGACCGGATTGGGTCAAAGAAGTTACCGAATCGGACGTAGCTGGGGAGGCGCCCACCCCCAAACCGCCGACGGAGGACCTGCTGGGTGCGCTCGACCAGCTCGATGAGCGGGTCAAAACCATCGTCATCATGGAAGATAACCCGGAAGCCGCGCGCCTGCTCCGGCGCATTCTCCAAACCCGCGGCGACTTCCAGATTGCCGAAGCGCACAATGGGCGCGAGGGTATGGCGCTGATTCGCCGCCACCGCCCTGATCTCATCCTTCTGGACATGATGATGCCCGACATGGACGGCTTTGCCGTGCTGGACGCGCTCAAAGCAGATGAGGCGCTGCGTGATTTGCCGGTGATTGTTGTCACCGCTAAGGAACTCACCCAACAAGAACGGCAACGCTTGCAGGGCCAGATTAAGATGCTGCTTCAGAAAGGCTCGTTCATGGACGATGACCTTCTCGACGACATCAACGCGCTGCTGGATAAGGTCTAGACGCCCGCGTATCACAGTGTGCGATGTCGGAGCTAGGTGCCAGCAATTCTACTCGGTAATTCAATAAGGAGCGCAGCAATGACCAAAATCCTGTATGTCGAAGACACTCCTGCTAGCCAGAGATTAGTCCAACGCATTCTCGTGGCGGAGGACTTTGACGTCGTCATTGCTGACTCCGGTATCGCTGCCATTGAGATGGCTACCCGCGAAAAACCCGACCTCATCCTGATGGATATCAACATTGGCGCGCTAGATGGTTATGAAGTCACCACCCGCCTGCGCACCATCAAGGGACTTGAAAAAGTGCCCATTGTGGCCGTGACTGCGGCAACCCTCGATGGCGACCGCGAACGCGCACTCGTTGCAGGATGCAATGGCTACATCGCCAAACCCATTGATGTGGACGAATTCCCCAATCAAGTGCGTTCGTTTCTGGTGGGCATGAAAGAAGAAGTCGGCTCAGCCGAACAGCGCGCCGAATACCTGCTGGAATACAACCAACGGCTCGTGCAACGGCTGGAAGAAAAGGTGCGGGAACTAGAGAAGGCCAACCTCGAGCTGCAGCGTGTCGAGAAAATGAAATCCGACTTCGTCATCCTGGCTGGACACGAATTGCGGACTCCTCTCACCGTCGTCTATGGCTATCTGCAGATTCTCATGGCTGACCGCTCAATCCCGGGCTCCAGCGAACAAGAAGGCACGCCCAAACACCTGATGCACCGGGTTTTCGAAGCCGTAGAGCGCCTGAGTCAGGTAATTCAAGACATCCTCAACGTTTCGCTAATTGACGCCAACCGTCTCGATTTGGCGCATGAGCCAGTCTTCCTCAACTCCACGGTCCAATCGGTATTACACAACCTGCGCAGTTTCGGCAGCAAGCGTGAAGTTGCCATTGAATTGGGCGCGGGCTTGCGCAAGCTCCCCACCCTCGAAGGGGATCCCCGCCGCCTGCACCAGGCGCTCTGGAACGTCATCAGCAATGCCATCAAATACACACCCGATGGCGGCTCAATCACGATTGATGGTGAGGTCATCGAGGACACCATCCACGTCTGGGTCAAAGATACAGGCGTCGGCATTCCGCCCGAAGAACTCAACCGGATTTTCGGACGCTTCTACGTGCTGGAGGATGTTGCCTACCATCGCTCGAGCAAAACCGCCTTCAAAGGCGGCGGTCTGGGATTAGGGCTTGCGGTGAGCAAGGGCATTGTCGAAGCCCATGAGGGCAAAATCTGGGCTGAGAGCAGCGGCTACGATGAGAAAGAACTGCATGGCACCACCTTGCATATTCTACTTCCTATCGGTAAGCCTTTCGGCAACACCACCACCTGATACCGTCGCGCGACTCTGCATCTTTTTTCCCTTTTGGTTTCGGTGGACGAGCGAAACCCGTCCACCGAAACCACATAAAAACTCATCTCGCTTGTGTTTTTCCTCTTTTGTGGTACTATTTGCTCGTTCGAGGTGGGCGTGGCCTAATGGTTAAGGCTCCTGACTGTGACTCAGGCAACTGTGGGTTCAAGTCCCACCGTCCACCCCAAGGCTGGGCCCCAGGTGCCCGGCCTTTTTCATAGATGCGCCCCCGTAGCGCAACTGGATAGCGTAGCGGACTTCGAATCCGTCGGTTGCAGGTTCAAATCCTGCCGGGGGCATTTCCACCAGGGCTGGCGCCGTAACCAGCCCTGGTGGCGTTTTAGCCCCCTGCGCGCATTGACATTTCTCCCATTTCATGATACCTTCTTTACTCACAATCATGCTGTCCAGACTGAATGGCGGTCTACTCTAGACACAACTCCAACCATGAAAATCGTGGTCGCCAGACAGCCAACTTGGGCCGGGCTGCTTTTCAGCCCTGAACTTTGCCGGCAACCAGTTTCACCAGCGGTGCGGCGCCGCAACGACTGGAGGGAAAAATCATGCCACTGACCATCAGCCAGATGCTGCAAGAACGTTACCGTATCGCTGCCCGCTTGGGCGAAGGCGGCATGGGTGCCGTTTACCGCGCCTGGGATACCCGCCTCCACGTTTCTGTCGCCGTCAAAGAGCTCATTCCCCAACCCGGTTTGGATGCCGCGATGTTGGCGCAACTCCGGCAGCAATTCGAGCAGGAAGCAGTCACACTCGCGCGCCTCAGTCACCCCCATCTGGTGCGGGTCACCGATTTCTTCGAGGAGAGCGGCAACGCCTACCTGGTCATGGAGTTCATCGAAGGCGAAAGCCTCGCCGACCATATCGCACGCCAGGGTCCCCTACCCGAGTCCCAAGTATTACAATGGACTTCCCAGCTCCTGGACGCGCTCGCCTACTGCCATGAACAGGGCATCGTCCACCGCGATATCAAACCTCAAAACATCCTCCTACGTCCCGATGGGCGCACAGTGCTCGTTGACTTTGGACTTGTGAAACTATGGAATCCTAGGGACCCGCGCACGCAAGTAGTGGTGCGTGGCATGGGCACACCCGAATATGCCCCGCCCGAACAATACGATGCCGCGACGGGGCACA
>JAKJAC010000315.1:267-4626 GCA_022707705.1 Chloroflexota bacterium | reverse complement strand
GGTTGGGCGTCTTCACGGGACCGCAACCGGTGCTGACTATCCCAGTCGTGCGCGATGCGGCTCTGACTGCGCTGCAGGCGCATTTAGTCGAACGGCTACAGCCGATTGCCGTGCAGCCCGTCTGTCACTACCTGCCGGAGAACTGGTTCCCCCACATCACGCTGGCTTTGGGGAGCATCGAGGCGGATAGCCTGGCGGCAATTGTGGCGCACTTAGCCCCACGCAGGCTTCACTGGCACGTTCGAATCAACAATCTAGCCGTTATCTGCGATAATTGCGGGGTATACGGCGTGAGTAGCCAATTCACGCTCACAGGCGCTAAGGAAAAGGGCTAGATACAATTACCTAAGGAGATAGCGATGAACCAAACTGCATTGCCCCATTGGGATATGACTCCGATTTTCCCCGGGCTGGACACGGCTGAGTTCGAGGCGGGCTTTCAGGCGGTGGTGACGGCGCTGGATGCTTTGACAGCGGCTTTCGATGCCAACGCCATCATGTTGCGCGAGACGCCCTTACCCATCAACGCCGAGAGCGTGGCGCTGTTCGAGACCATCCTGCAGCAGGTCAATGCCCTGGGCGACCAGTTGCATCTGCTCGATGCCTATATCACCGCCTTCACGACCACCGATTCGCGCAATGCGTTAGCGCAAGCCAGCGCCAGTCGCTTGGAGCAACAGATGCTGCGCTTCTCGGTGCTCAATACGCGGCTCACAGCCTGGGTGGGCGGGATGGATATCGAGGCGCTGCTCGCAGCCTCGCCGGTGGCGCAAGCGCACGCTTATGCACTGGAGAAAATCGCGATTCAGGCGCGCCATCTGATGTCGCCTGAGGAAGAGGCGCTCGCTGCACAGCTGCGCCTCACGGGCTCAAATGCCTGGTACAAGCTCTACGAGAATTTCAGCTCGCAAATCATGGTCGAAGTGAAAGTCAAAGGGGCGACGAAGACGCTGCCGATGACGGCGGTGCGCAACCTGGCGTACGATGCCGACCGGGGCACGCGCCAAGCGGCTTACGAGGCCGAGCTCGCCGGTTGGAAGCGCAACGCGGTGCCGATTGCCGCCGCCATGAACAGCCTCAAGGGGGAAATGCTGACGCTCACCGAAAAGCGCGGTTGGGAATCCCCGCTCGAGGTGGCGCTGTACAACAACAATATTGACCCCACCACGCTTGAGGCGATGATGGCTACCGCGCGGGAAGCCTTCCCCGAACTGCGCCGGTATCTGTATGCCAAGGCGCGCGCGCTGGGCGTCCCCACCCTGACGTGGTACGACCTCTTCGCGCCGCTCTATGCGGATTCGCGCCCGTGGGATTTTGGCGAGGCGCGGGACTTCGTCCTGGCGCAATTCGGCGCGTTTTCCGCGAAAATGGCCGGGCTGGCGCGGCGCGCCTTCGAAGAAGCCTGGATTGACGCCGAACCGCGCGCGGGCAAACGCGGCGGGGCTTTCTGCATGTGGGTGCGCGGCGATGAATCGCGCGTGCTCTCCAATTTCCAGCCCGCCTACGCCGGCATGGCGACGCTGGCGCACGAGATGGGCCACGCCTACCACAATCTGCAGCGCTCGCCCTGCACCTTCACGCAGCGCCGCACGCCGATGACGCTCGCCGAGACCGCGAGCACCTTCTGCGAGACCGTGGTCCGCGAAGCCGCTTTAGCTCATGCAGACCGCCGCGAACAGATTGCCATCCTCGAAGCCTCATTGCAGCATTCGACGCAGGTGATTGTGGATATCACGAGTCGCTTCCTGTTCGAGCAGGCGCTCTTTGCACAGCGCAAGGAGCGCGAACTTTCCGCCGAAGAGCTCTGCACGCTGATGAGCGATGCGCAGAAGCAGACCTACGGCGACGGGCTCGATCCCGAAGCGCTGCACCCGTATATGTGGGCGGTCAAGCCGCACTATTACAGCGCCACGTTCTACAACTTCCCGTATATGTTCGGGCACCTGTTCAGCCTGGGATTGTATGCCCGCTACCAACAGGACCCGGATGCCTTCCGCGAGGCTTACGATGCGCTGTTGACAGCGACGGGCATGGCTGACGCCGCCACACTCGCGGGACGCTTTGGCATTGACATTCGCACCCCAGAATTCTGGCGGGGTAGCCTCGACCTGGTCTGCGAGGATATTAACCGCTTCGAAACCCTGATTGCGGAAGGAGAATAAGTCCCATGGCAAAACAACCCATCAAATCCCCCACATCCGGCGGCAGCAAGGCGGGCAAGGGGACGTCGCACTCGAGCGGCAGTCTCAGGTCCACGCTCAGCCCGCACACGTCCAGCAGCAGTTCCCGCTCGTCTGTTAAAACCAGCCCCAGCTCTGGCAGCAAGGCGGTGCACAAGCGCTCCGTATCCTGGGGCAGCAAGCAACCGCTCAACGATTCAGGTTGGGATAAACGCGACAAAGGCGAGGGGGTGTACCGCCGGCGCGGGTGCCTGCCCGCGTTGCTCATCGTGCTGCTGAGCCTTGCCGGGCTCTGGATGAAGCGCACGAAGTAGGCGATCATGCCCTATAGTTACGCCTATCCGCGCCCCATGCTCACCGTAGATGTCACGGCGGCGCGCGCCGGCAACGAGGGGCCCGAGGTGCTGCTGATTCAACGCGGGCACCCGCCTTTCGAGGGCTGCTGGGCGCTTCCGGGCGGGTTTGTGGAGGAAGGGGAAACCCTGGAGCAAGCTGCGCGACGCGAACTCGAAGAAGAGACGGGCTTGAGGGGCATTCCACTGGAGCAGCTGGCAACCTTTGGGAATCCAGGACGCGACCCGCGAGGCTGGACGGTCTCGGTGGTCTTTTGGAGCTGGTTGGAGCCGAATACCGCCCACACGGTTGCCGCCGGAGATGATGCGGCGGCGGCGAGATGGTGGGCGTTGGACGGTCTGCCGCCGCTCGCTTTCGATCACGTGGAGATTCTGGCGGCTTTTGTCACCCGGTTGAACCGTGAGGGGACTATCGTCTAAAAGCGTTCGAAAGTTTCTCTTTCTATTAAATTTTGGCGACGGGACTTTGTCCCGTCGCCAAAATTTAATTTCATTCACCAGTCAAGCGAAGAGGATTGTTTTTCAATGAATCTGGACACAGCGCCAGTTACGGCGCCGCGCCCAGATTTATCTATGGGGCGCAAAGCGAGTAGGCTCAGGCAGCGGCGCGCTGCCGCGCAGCCTCGAAGAGCAAGACCGCCGCAGATAACGCGGCGTTGAGGGATTCCACACCTGCTGCCATGGGAATGGTGGCGCGGTGGACGCCGGAGAGCTCCCGCGCCTCGGCGCCCGCGCCTTCGGCTTCCCCGCCAATAATCAAGCCGCCCGCAGCGGACCAATCCACACGGTCGTAAGGCGCCGCAGCGGCATCAGCATCGGCAAGCCACACGGGTTCGGGGATTTCCTGGCGCACCTGCTCCCAGCTGACACGCCGCACCGGGACGTGGAAATGCGCGCCCATCGCGGAGCGGAGCACCTTGGGGGCGGTGAAATCCACACAGCCCGGCAGGACAAGGGTCTGCCCCACGCCCGCCGCCCAAGCCGTGCGCAGGATGGTCCCGAGATTGCCGGGGTCGCGAATGCCATCCAAAATCAAGGCTAAGCCCGGGCGGGGTTGCAGCACGGGCACCGGCAGGACGACGACAATGCCCTGCGGGGTTTCGGTATCGGAAAGCGCCGCCATCACGGGCGGCGTCACTTCCCAGGTCGGGGTCTGCCGCTCGGTCAGCGCGGCAATCAATGCGGCGCCGCGGGCGCCGGTCGCAAAATCAGGGGTGAAGAAAGCCCAGGTTAGCGGCAATCCCGAGAGCACCGCCTCGCCTGCCAGACGCAAACCCTCGACGACCAGGAGCTCTTCAAGCAAACGGCGACGGGTGCTGCGCAGCAGCGCCTGCACCCGTCGCACGCGTTCATTACTCGGACTTGAGATGGTAGCCACGGTTCCTGACGTCACCGCTTTGTGGAAATCAATGGACATAACTAGAGGTTTTGGGCGACGCAGTGGCTCCGCGTCGCCCAAAAACCAAACTGTCTAAATTCTGAAAGTTGACTCAGCGGCTACGGTTTAGCGCGCAGGAATCTTAATCTGCTGCCCCACAAAGACACGGCTAGGATCGGTAATGCCATTGTAGCTCGCCAGATAGTTGTAGTCCAGACCATAGCGCAGGGCAATGCGGAAGAGGTTCTCGCCCGGCTGGACCACATGCACGGTCGCACCGCTGCCCGGATCAGCCGACCCGGGTGTGGGCTGTGTCACCGGCGCCGTCGTACCGCCAGGGATGGTCAATACCTGCCCAACGTAAATGGTGGCGTTGGTGATGTTGTTCGCCTTTGCCAGTTCATCCACGGAGACGTTGTAGCGCAAAGCGATGCGGAAGAGGTTTTCG
>JAKJAC010000315.1:0-257 GCA_022707705.1 Chloroflexota bacterium | reverse complement strand
CCCGCCTGCACCACATGGGTGCCGGGAGTGGTAGTCACTGGGGTGGCAGCCTCAGTCGGTGCTTCGGTCACAGTCACCGGGGTGGCTGCGGGGGTGGCAACGGGGGTCTCTGCCGCAGGTTGCTCGGTAGCCACAGGCGCCGCAGGCGTCGCGTCGGGAGCGGTTGTTGGCTCAGGGGTTGCTTCAGAGGAGCCGGGTTCAACCACAGCAGTTTGCTCAGGCGTAGTTTCGGGGGTCGTGTTCTGCGCAGCCTCCTG
>JAKJAC010000314.1 GCA_022707705.1 Chloroflexota bacterium | reverse complement strand
TTTTTAGACAGGATTCACAGGATTATCAGGATTGACAGAATGATTCCCAACAGGTGTTCAAGATCAAGCTGACCATTAAAGAATACCACGAATTTTAAGAAGGTGACTGAAGGCGCCTTTTTACCGCCCGACCTCAATATCCAGACGTGACCGCGATGGTGAGTGAAGTCGTTTTCCAGACGCCCTGTGTATCTACCGCTGCAAGGGTGTAGGTGGTGGTGAGCAGCGGGCACTGGATGCTGGTGCCGGTGGCTTCGACGGGCGACCCATTGAAGGTGACGGACACAGCGCCCTGAACGCTCCAGGAGAGGGTGACGCACTGCCCCGGCGTGATGGAGGTGCGGTCGGCTACCAGGGTCAGGGTCATCCCGCGCAGCACGAGCGGCAGGTAGAGGAATTCATCCAGGGTTGGGTCTTGGGCGACGTGGATGAGTGGCGGGCTGTTGCGGGTGGTGCGGGTGATGCGGGCAAGTCCCGGCGCGGCGAAGGCATCCGCGGGGCTGTTGCAGCCCGGCAGTAGCGCTGCGAGCAGGAGCAAGCCCAGGATGAGGCTGACTGTTTTGAACATCGAAAGCCTCCTGATGACTCTAGTCACGAATCGACACGAACGCGCTCAATAGCCCGTTTCGACGTTGATGATCAGCGTGGCGCGCTTCCAGTTGCCCTCGATATCCTTTGCGGCAAGCTCGAAGCCCGTGGTGGCGGGCGGGCATTCCACGCTGGAGCCTTGCGCGGCGACCTCCTTGCCGTTGATCAGGATGCTGACGGCGTTCTCCACCTGCCAGGAGAGCGTGGCGCATTGCCCCTGCTTGACCGTGGTGCGGTCGGCGACGAAGGAGATGGTGAGCGGACCGGGCACGACAATCTGGGCGTAGATGCGCCCGCCGAAGAAGACGCCATCGGGACCGCGCAGCTGCCAGGTGCTCCGGTAGGTACCGGGCGCGGTCGGAGCGCGCATGTCAACGCTGATATCGGCGGTGCTTTCGGGCGCGGTCGCGGGCACGGCGACGCTGGCGGGCGCTTCCAGGCGCTCGCCGTCCACAAAGACCAGCTCCGTGCCGGCGGACCAGGCGGCGCAACCGGTCGAGCGCACGCGCCAGGATTTGGTAAACGCCGCGCCGGGCGCGATTTTCTCGTTATCCGGGATGGTGAGGTCGGCGACGTATTTGGCATCGGGCAGGCAGGGGGTGCCGGTGGGCGCAGGCGTGAGGGCGACGGTTGCGGAGGGCGCTGCGGTGGTCTGGAGGGGCGCCTCGAGGGTGGGGGCGGCGGTAGCGATTGCTGTCGGGGGCAGCTCGGCGGTGGGCAGGGTCTCCCCGGGCTGTTGCTGGATGACTTCGGTTTCGACGGGCGTCGCCTCCGGTCTGAACAGCGGCGCCAGGCGGTTGAAGACCACCCAACCCAGGACCACGACGATGGCAAGACCCACGACCGGCACAGCAATCCAGAACCAGGTGCGGTTGGTGATTTTGGGGGCAGGCGGCGCGAGGGGTTGTGGGTAGGGAGCATAGGGCGGCAGCGGGACCTGCGGTGGTGGGATCTGCTGCTGCGGCGCGGGCACGGTAGGTTGCCAGGATTGCGACGCTGTTCCCGGCGATGCCGCCCCTGACGGTGTCGCCGCTCCTTGCGATGCCGTTCCCGGCGCCGCCGCCCCTGACGGCGATGTTGTCCCATGCGGCGCCATTCCCGGCGTCGCCGCCCCTGACGGCAATGTCATCCCTTGCGGCGCCGTTCCCGGCGTTGCCGCCCCTGACGGCGATGCCGTCCCTTGCGGCGCCATTCCCGGCGCCGCTGCCGCTGACGGAAATGCCATCCCTGGCGCCGCAAAGGGTGTGCCGCAGCGGGAGCAGAAGCGCGCGCCCGTTCGCGCCGGCGTACCACAGACGGCGCAGACCGGGTTCGCGGGTGGGGGTTGCGCCTGGAGGGGCGCGCCGCACTGGCGGCACCACTGAGCATCCGGGGTGTTCTCGGTTCCGCATTGCTGACAACGCATAGTGATTGCCTCCTCTGCGGTTGGGAAGTGCCAGAACTGATTTAATTATAGGCGCAGGTTGGCGAAGATGCAAGGGGATGGGGGACGGGAGATTTAGCCACGAATTTCACGAATATCACGAATGGAGAAAATGGGGCGCGGGCAGGGGCGGATCTCCGTTGGGGCAGACCTGTGTGTCCGCCCTCAGTTGGGGGAGATTTTTGGACGCCGATGAACGCAGAAAACGCTGATAAGAAAGGCAAGGTAAACCCCAAATAGTGTGCTGACGTTATCACGTTCTTACGCTCCTACGTGTTCACGATCCCCGCAGCACCAGCGGCAAATACACCCGCTCGCCCCAATGCTGCCCGTAGATGCCGCGGTTGAAGGTGCCGAAGGTGGCGTTGTCATCGAAGGCGATGAGCAGGTTGCAGGCGGCGCCCGCAGCGACGGCGGCATCGAAGACCTGCCCGCCGGTGACGGTGGTGGTGGGCAGCAAAGGCGCGCCATCGAGCGCCAGGGGGCGTGCATGGACCTGCATCATGGCGGTTGGGGTGCTCACCGGAATCCACACCCAGGTGACGAAGAATTGGCGATTGCTCTCGCAACCCGCGACGGAGGGGCGGAGCTCGCTCCAACCGGTGTTTGCCAGTGCGTATTGCGCGCCGACCGCGCCGGTTCCCGATACGGCTCTGGCGGCAATATCATGGTTGATCGTGTCGGGGTCCACCTGGTAGGTGATGAGGTACTGTCCCTGGTCCGGCGCGGTAGGGATGGCGGCGACGGCGGGCAGCAGCTCATCGGTGGTGGTGCTGATAATGTAGAAAGGGGCGTCGAGCGGGGCAGCTCCGCCGGTGAACGCAACGCGCCGCGCCAGAATGTCGAGATCGCCAGTAGAGGGATAAGTCTCCTGCCAGGCGACCAGCGCCTCATCCCGGGAGCGGTTGTAAGCTACATCGGGTTGCTCGGGGTCGGTGCTTTCGTTGTAGGCGGTGATATCGAAGCTGGCGCCCTCAGGGTTGCCATCCGCGAGATAGCTGCGGGCTTTGATCGCGCTGCCGCCGTTGAGCAGGTTTTGGAAGCGGTAGACGACGAGGTAGCGATTGGCGGTGGAGGCGTACGTTACCGCGGGCTGATTGCAGCTGGTGAGCACTATCGAAAACCCCGTGGCGATAGAAAACGCGGCGCCCTGGAGCGCGCCCAGCGCAGTGATGCGCTGCCCGAGCACCGCGCGGTCATGGTGCCAGACGACGAGAAACTCGTTTGTGGCGCTGTTGTAAGCCACATCGGGTGCGGAGCCTTCCGCGGAGATGCGGAACGCCGCACTGAGCGGCGCTCCGTAGGCGGAGACGCGGCGTCCCCAGACTTCGTGGGCGCTGGTGGCGATAGTCTCGGCTTCCCACACGACCAGGAATTCGTGTCGCTGGCTATTGTACGCCAGCGCGGGTAGAGCTTCGTTGACGAGCGTATCGTCGTAGATGAGGAAGCGTCCACCGATGGGGCTGCCCGCGGAGACGTTGAGAGCGCCGGGCAGCAGAATGAGCAGCAGCAGTGATAGCGCGGTGAATCTCGATTTCACGGTCATAGCGGTCCTCCTTTGCTGGCGCCGTGAGGAGCCTTGCTGCTGGAACCATGCGGTCGCTGGGGCGAAGGGCTTGGGGAGTACGGCTCACCTTCAGTATAGCCTCTTTTAGGCGTGGGCGCAAGGGGTTTTCGGTGAGTTTCGGTGAATATCGGTGAATTTCGGTGTTCGGAATGGCGGAAAACCGAACACCGAAATCACCGAAATGAGGGAGGGGTTTCTGCGGGCGTAGAGCCATGGTGATTTGACAAATGGTTGATTTGTGCTATAATAATTGCTGGTCTGACAGGGCGTGATGCCGGGGCTGCCCTTTTGAGGGGCAGTCCCGTTTTTTTGTGTCGTTTTTCTTTCACGGAGGTGATTTTCATGGTTGCGGATGAAATGGGTCACGAGTCGATTGCTGTTCCTTCCTTTAAATATGAGGGAGTCGAGGAGGATAGCGCGGTGGGTTTTCTCGACGATGCGTGCCGCGCAGCGCTGGGGGCTATTGACGGCAGGTCCGCCGAGCGCAAGCGTTTGACGGTGGTGCGTCTGGTACTGGCGCGGATGAACGGGGTGCAGGTCAGCGAGGTTTTCGCGGATCCTCAAACCTGCGCCGCTTCGACGTGGTACGATTATTGGCAGTATGAGCCGGAGGTGCGGAAGGCGTATACGCTGCTGCTCAAGCGCGCGCTACTTTGGCGCGAGCAGGAGACGCTCAGTGTTGAGATTCGGGTGTCGAGTGAGCGACGGCGGGCGCTGGCGCTGGCGAGTATGGATGCGATCGCGGGGTTGCGCGCTGTTGCTTCCAATCCTGAGGCGACGCTGAAGTATCGTATCGAGGCGTGTCTGGCGTTGCTGACGGTGGTGGATGAGGGCTTTGCGGGACGGATTGCTTTGGCGAAGCACGGTAAGCCGTTGCCGATACCTGGGGAAGGGTTCGATGCATTCATTGCAAAGGAATTGGGACGACTTTCCGCTGAATATGACGAAGAAACCGGCGCGTTGTGAGCGATGCGATGCGCGCGTGGAGTCGGGGGCGCAGCTGCGCCGGTTGGAGGTGGCGCAGGCGCGCGCTACTTTGCTGGCGTTCACCCGCTGGACTTATCCGCGTTATGTGGTGGACCCGGCGCATGTGGCGCTTGCGGCGGAGCTGGAGGCGG
>JAKJAC010000313.1 GCA_022707705.1 Chloroflexota bacterium | reverse complement strand
GCCTGCAGCCAATCCGGGCAGCACGCGCACGCGAATCTCAACCTCTCGGCTCTCGCCGTTGGCAAGGTCTCCCAATTGGCAGGTGACCGTTCCACCGGCGGCATCGCCGGTATGCGTGCATCCGGCGCCGGCGCTCAAGAACGCGGTGTGGATGTCGAGTTCGTCAACGATGACGACGTCGTGCAGGAACCCGCCGCCGGTGTTCTGGTAGGTGAGTGTGTAGACGATGGTATCATTAACTGCCAGGACGACGCCCGGAGCAGCGGCTTTGGTCACCGTGAGCTGCGGATTGAGAATCGTCGTGTTGACTGCGGCGCCGTTCTCCGTCTCGCTCGGCAGCAGCTTCTGCCAGACCGTGGTGTTCTCGATGGTGTAGTTGGCATTGACCGCGGTCTGCCCACCGGTGCCGGCTTTGACGACGGCGGTAAGCTCCACTGTGCCGACCGTATCCGTGGGCACCATGCCGATATTCCAGGTCACAACGCCCGCATTGACCGTACAGCCATTGCTGCAGCTGTGGAACGTAACCTGCGCCGGCAGCGGGTCCTTGATCACGACGCCATACGCCGGATAGGTGCCGAAGTTCTCGTAGGTCAGCGTATAGGTGATGCGGTCACCCGGCGCTACCGGGTGCGTGGGCGCTCCCTCCTTATCTACACGTAGCCAGGGGCGCGCCACCAACGTTTGCAGGGGGGCTTCCATGGGGCGGCGGGGGATTGGCGCAGCGCCATCGCTCTCCGCCATGTTCTCCAGCACGGTCCCTTCGCTATTGGAATCAACGGTGCCCCAGATTTGGAGTTCCCCGATCGCATTAGCTGCCAGAGTCACACAATCCCAGGTCGCGACTTGTCCGGCAATGGAGAATTGCCATCCCGGAGCTGCACATCCCGCGCCGCTGGCGGTGTGTCCACCGTAGGTGAAATCAGCCGGCAGCGTATCCGTGATGACGGCGAGCGAGGCTGTGAAGCCGCCCACGTTCGTGTAAGTCAACGTATAGGTCAGAACGCGTCCCGGGAACGCCGGGTCGGGATAGGCGGTCTTCGAGAGCTCGATGCTCGGCGACCAGATCAGGAGTTCGGTTTCCTGAAGGCTGGTCTGGTCGGTTCGCAGGTCTGCTTGATTCAGATAGCTATCCTTCTGAGTATCCACCTCGACGTTCAACGGATTGATGGTTGCAGTTTGGCCCGGCGCCAGCGAGGCGATAGTGTAATTTGCATACGAGCCATGGGAAGTCCAGCCCACGCCGCTTTGGAAGGTCGTCGCCGTATCCCAGGTATCGGTAATCACCAAGTTGGTGGCGGTCAAATTGCCCGTATTCTTGACATGGAAATTGTAGAGCATGGTCCCACCCAGGTAGGGCGCCGAGGGCGGTCCACTCTTGCTAAATTCGAAGACGGGCCGTTCCAGGGTCATCGTCCAATCGTCGGTCTGTGAGGGTGCGCCGGCGCTGGCAAGCTCCACACTGCTGAGAATTTCTTCCAGGGTGTACGGGAGGGGTGCGTTGGTGGTGAGGTTGATGACCAGGGTTCTGTTCACCCCATCGTTGGGTACCGTATCCTCAAACACATTATCCCCGCTCACCGGGCTGACCGGCGCCCCGTTGATGGTCGCGCTGACAAAGGTGAGATAGGGACCGTAGTCCAGGGTGAGTGTGACCGGCGCATTGCCCCAGGAACCGGTGTTGGAGTAGACCACGGTGAGGGCGACCGGGTTGCTGGCGTAAGTTGTGGCAGGTCCGCTCATGCTCACATGCAGCGCCGCCACATCAATCGGCGTGTTCTTCACCCAGGTGCGCGGTGCAGTCTGGTCGCTATCGAGGTGCATGGTGTTGGTGAGCATGTACCGCCCGGAAATCACAGCCGAGACCTGCATCCGCAGCTGTATCTGCCCATTGCCGTTGGGGGTCAATGCCCCCAGATTCCACGTCAGCTCCCGCGTTCCGGCATTGTGGCTACTGGGCGCAGGATTGGCGGAGACGAAGGTCAGCAGTGAATCGTAGGCATCCACAATTACCAGCCCGGTATAGTTGTTGACCACGCTGGTATCGCTGTAAGCCAGGGTGTAGGTGATGAACTCGCCCGGCGCCACGGTATCGGGGGTGGCGGCTTTCGCTGCCGCCAGTCCCAGGATGGTGAAGGGACAGTTGGTCGTGCAGACTGCGGTTGCCAGGCCGTTCGGGAATTCGCTGTAAACGCGCTCCCCGGTCACGGCGCCTGACTTGCTGCTGTAGGTCTTGACGAGCGCCTGGTTGGTATGGTTTCCGGGATAGGCGCCATCAGTGACCTGCACCGTGTAGCGGAATTCGTAGGTGTGCGTAGCGGTCGCATCCGCTTTGGGCAAGCTGGGTATTGTCCAGCAGACCTCACCGGTAGCGCCTGGTGCGGGGGGCGTGGAGGCGAAAGCACAGGGCGCGTCGGTCCAGTCAAAACAACCGTTGTCTTGCGAGAAGCTCAGCCCTGCGGGCAGAGCATCGCAGACCTGCAATTCGTGGGCAGGAATCGCGGTGATGCCGGTGGTGCTGTAGCCATTGTTGCGGAATTTCGTCGTGAAGCTGAGGAATTGCCCCACCTCGCGGGGTCCGCTATCCGTGCGGAGCGTGCTGAAATGGTCCGCCATAAAGGGCTGGATGATCCCCAGCGCACCCGCATTGGCGCGCGTCGCCGCATTATAGGTCGAACCTTCGGGGGGCGTCCAGGAGAGCACGGCGCCGGTTTTCGCAGAGACAATGCTGGGCTTGGTAGCGCGCATATCCGCTGCCAGATAGAAGACTTGCAGCCCGTTGTAGTCCAACCCCGTGTTCAACGCGGAGTAAGTTGCCGTGAGTATCCGGGTCTGCGTGCTGATCGGAAGGTCATTCATTACCCAGGTGAGAGCTTCGTAGTAGCGGGTTGCAGTCCCCGTACCTTCGGCGACGCCCTGCGCGGTCGTCACCGAATTGACCGTGGCGTTCTGCACCACCAGCGAATCTGGCACATAGTGGAAGCCCAGCGGTTGGGTATCCACCACTTGTGGCGCCTGCAGCGTGGTGTTCGCGCCCTGCTTGAACACGACCGTGTAAACCACCTCGTCGCCCATGGTCACCGCGCCGCTGCTCGGATTGGAGCTCTTGGTCACCACAGAGAGGCCCGGACGCAGGGTGTTCACTGCCCCTGCCGTCGTATACACACCCTCGTTATCCATATCACCGTCGAAGGTCTCGTAGGTGGCGGTTCCCTGCGCTGTGAACTCGCGCCCGATGACCAGGGCGCTGGGTAAGGTCGCCGTTACAACCGCTTGCCAGCTATTGGGCGCCACCAGGCTGATGGGGATAGTCCACTTAACATAGGTGACCCCATTAGGTCCACTACTCACCGCGCCGGCGCCGGCGCCATTTCCACCACTGGAGGCGCTGTAGCTCAGACCTGAGCCTAGAGTGGCGGTGTAGACGATATCGTGCGCGGCAGGGCGTCCGGTGGCGGCAGTAGCGGTGAACGTGAGCCGTACCTGTCCTCCACCCACGCCCACGCCGTCGGCGTCGAGATAAGCCGTCTCATAGGTGGTATTGACCTGTGGTAGAATCGCGCCCACTTGTGCGCTGGTGGTATCATCAGCGACAGTAACCGTGGTGGGGCAACCCGAGCTGCTTTCACAATAGCGCAGCACTGCTTGCGCCCGCAGATTGGTGGTGCCGATTTCGTTGCTGCCCACATATTGATACTGCGTCCGCACTGCGCGCACCACGCGTGTTAAAGTGGTCGGACCAGTGACCGTTGCCTGGGTGGGAAAGATCACCAGGGCGCCATTGCGCGCCGCGAGTGTCTCATACGCGCGTAGGGCGGTGGTGGTGCCCGTGTGCATCGCCGCCCATGCGGGGTTAGAGCTCAGCGGAAGGAGGCCATCCTGGAGCAACACGCGCGGTGAAGCATCGTAAATGGTCTCTCCAGAGGGGACAGTGAATTCCACGGTCACGGTGACGATTTCACCGGCAACCGCTTGCCCAATGGTGTTGTTGGTCTCTACAATCGAAGTCACGCTGCTCTTGGCGATGGTGGGCGCCATCACCGTAGCCGCGCGTCCGGTATGCGCAAAACTGCTCAACAGCAGCAGCGCCATCAGTGCCAGCGCCGCTGCGCCGGCGATGCCGAAGCGCATCCAATAGGTGCGTGGATGGGGTTGCGATGGCTTTTTGCCTGGGGGCGGGGTTTTTCCCTGGTCTCTTAACATGGTTTCCTCCCTTTACGTAATGAACTTCTAGCGGTCCGATGGCCAACTCTGGGAAAATGGTGCATCTACTTCGCTGGTTTTGACCCTCCTCATCTGTTACCTGAACCCACCTTCAGAAAGAACTAACCTGGTTTGCTGTTGATGATTGTTTAATTATAGTTAGGATTGCCTTAAATGCAAGGCGCGGTGAGGTTGAACAGCCACTCCCTATCGGTTTCTCATCCGCAATCCACCCCTTGCGCTGAAGCCCCGAGTAGCAACGCCACGCCAATCGTTGGTTTTGTGATGGGGTCCCGGTATTCTCGCGACGCGAACCTGCCTGAAATGCGTCTATTGCTTGCCAGCTGCGCGCGGTGCATAACCGGCAGTTCAATCTTCAGCCTTTAGTCTCTATTGTTCACCGACGCTTGTGCAAGTGTGATAGTGCAGTGCGGCAGCTACGGCTTGCGCCAGCTGCTCGAGACCCAGCGGCTTCTTGAGCCAGCAGCTCAAGCCTTGCTCCAACA
>JAKJAC010000312.1 GCA_022707705.1 Chloroflexota bacterium | reverse complement strand
GTTTCACCGTGGATAGAGGGGTCATGTCGAACGCGGTGGCTTACCTTCGCGAGAACCTGCCCTCCATCACCGCGGATACGGATGCCGGAACTGCCAATCGCCTGGCGTATATCCTCTACGTCCTGGGCGAAACCACGCGCACCTTTGGCGAGGAAGTGGGCGAGGGCGAGTTGGGACGCGCCAACCAGCTCTTCTCATACCGCCGCCTCCTGGACCAGTACGGGCAGGCGTTCCTGGCGCTGGCGCTGCGCGCGCTGGCGCCCGAGGTGGAAAGCCGGGTGCAGACCTTGCTGAGCGCGCTCGCGGATAGCGCCGTTCTCAGCGCCACCGGAGCGCACTGGGAGGAAGCGCAGCCCGATATCTGGAACATGGGCACGGATATGCGCAGCACGGCGATTGTGCTGTGGGCGTTCGCGCAGCTCCAACCGGATAGCGCGTCGCTGCCCGGCGGCATCCGTTGGCTCATCGCCATGCAACGCGAGGGCTACTGGGAATCCACGCAGACCACCGCCTGGGTTCTGCTGGCGTTTGTCGAAGCCATGCGCGCGACCGGCGAGCTGGAGGGCAACTTCGGCTACGAGCTCTACCTGAACGGGCAACCGCGTCTGGATGGCGCGGTCAACGCGGAGACGCTGGCGGATGTGCAGGAATTGCGGGTGGCGCTGGCGGAGCTGCTCGTGGACCAGGCCAATCGCCTGGTCATCGAGCGTCAGCCCGGACCCGGAAGGCTTTACTACAACACCCAGCTGCGCTACTTCCTGCCCGCAGAGCAGGTGCAGGCAGCGGACCACGGCATCGTCGTGGCGCGCAGCTTCACGCCCGTGGATGCCCCGCAGACGCTCGTGGACCGGGCGCA
The DNA here is from genome assembly GCA_022707705.1 of Chloroflexota bacterium. Lineage (GTDB taxonomy): Bacteria > Chloroflexota > Anaerolineae > B4-G1 > SLSP01 > JAAZNO01. The sequence continues at coordinate 3,926 of JAKJAC010000312.1, read as the reverse complement.
GGTCGGCGACCTGATTCAGGTCAAACTCACGCTCATCGCGCCCACGGACCTGCACTACGTCGTGGTCGAATCCCCGCTGCCCGCGGGCTTCGAGGGTGTGGATGTGAGCCTCAAGACCACCAGTGTGGTGGGCTCGGCGCCCACGCTGGTCAACCGCTCTATAGAGGAAGAGACCGGGTGGTACAGGCGCTACGGGTGGGGCTGGTGGGCGTTCTCGCATTCGGAGATGCGCGATGAGAAGGTCACGCTCTTTGCCGCTTACTTGCCGCGCGGCACCTATGAGTACACCTACCTCATGCGCGCCGGCGTCGCCGGAGAGTTCCGCGTCATGCCCGCCGTAGCCTATCAGATGTACTTCCCCGAAGTCTTCGGTCGCAGTGACGGCGGCGTCTTCATCGTCGACTGAGCACCATCATCCCGAACGGAGCGCTCCTCTTCTTCCATCACCCCAAACGGAGCGCTCCCCTCCCTCCGTCATTCCGAACGGAGCGCAGCGGAGTGAGGAATCTCCCACCTTCGGGCGCCGACCACTTCAGGAGCGGAGACCCTTCGACTCCACTCCGCTGCGCTGCGTTTCGCTCAGGGTGACGGGCGGCGCGGCGGAGCTCCTTCGGCTTCGCTCAGGGCAGGCTGCTCAGGGTGACGGACGACGGCGTGACGGGGCGCGCAACGCCTCAGCGAATCACCTTCAGAAACTCCCCATTATTCGGATACTCCCCCAGCAGCTCCAATACCTGCCGCAAGGCGCTCTGCGGCGGACGGCTTGCCAGCACCCGGCGCAACTTCTGGATACGCGGCAGCTCCTCCGGGTCGAACAGCTTTTCCTCCGCGCGCGTGCTGCTCGCGCGCAAATCTAACGCGGGATAGAGTCGCGCCTCCGCCAGGTCCCGCCGCAGCACAATCTCGCAGTTGCCCGTGCTCTTGAATTCCTCGTAAATCACCTGGTCCATGCGTGAGTCGGTATCCACCAGCAGCGTCGCCAGCAGGGTGACCGAACCGCCGCCCTCGATGGCGCGCGCCAGCCCAAAGAAGCGCCGCGGAAACTCCAGCGCGCTCGCCTCCAACCCGCCGGAAAGCGTGCGCCCCGGTCCGCCGCCGCGCCGGTTGATGGCGCGCACGAGCCGTGTGAGGCTATCAATCAGCACCACGACCTCGTTCCCGCATTCCAGCTCCGCGCGGATGTGGGCGAGCATCAGTTCCGCGAGCGCGATATGCTCCTCCACGCGCTGGTCGCTGGAGCTGGCGTAGACCTCTGCCTGCGCCTGGCGGCGGAAATAGGTCACCTCTTCGGGGCGCTCGTCAATCAGCAGCACCAGGATGCGCGCTCCAGGCTCGACCGCGCGAATGCCCTTTGCCAGCTGCTCCATCAGCAGCGTCTTGCCCGCCTTGGGCGGCGCCACAATCAACCCGCGCGTTCCCTTGCCGATGGGCGCTATCAGGTCAATGAGCCTCAAGCTCCGCTCTTCCAGCGCGCCGAAATTGAAGCGCTGCTGCGGTGCGATGGGGACCAGCTGCTCGAAACGGCTCCGTTCCCGGAAGCGCTCCGGCGCCTGCCCGCAGACCTGCGTGAGCTTCGCCAGCTCCCGCCCGGCGGCATCGCTCTCGCCCACGAGCGCCGCGCCTTCGACGAGTGCGTAATCCCGCAGCAACCTTTCGGGCACGCGCGGACCCTCCACGCCCCGCTCCGGGTTGAAGAGCACGCCGGCGCCCTGGTCCTTCGACCTGAAGGCGTTCAGGCGCAGAATCCCCCGCACACGATTCTCTTCAGTGTTCATATCTTTCCAGCTCCCAGGTGGGACGCACTGCCTAATTGCGTCCCACGTTTAGTTCCCAGGTGGGATGCACTCCCTAAGTGCGTCCCACCTTATTATCCATCTTCCTGCTTCAGGCTCACTCTAAACACGCACTCGCTTCCGCCCCGCAGAATCGAGCCCTCGATAGCGACGCTCACGGGCATCCCAAGCGCTTGTTCCAGGTTTTCGCCGAGATTCGCCGCAGAGCACTCGCACAGCGCCGGCGATTTTACCAGCCCTAGCCGCACCAAATCGCAATCGCAGCTGAAGTAGGTCGCCTTGAGGGTGGTCGCATCCAGGCGTTCGTAGCGAGCTTTCAAGCCGCCCTGCGAGAGCCGCTGCAGGAAACACTCCAGGTCCTCGCCGCTCTGCTGCCACGCCTCGCGGAAGAGCGGCACCGTGTACGATTGCGCGCACGCTCGCCCGCACATGTGCAGCAGCGCCGCCTGCGCTCGGGGCTCCAGCGCCTCCAGCCCCTGCTCGAAGCCCGCGAACCAATACTCCAGGAAATGTTTCAGTTCCGCCGCGATCTCATCCAACCGTAAACGCTCCTAGATTTTTGTGAGTGTTTTTCGACGCCGTGCAACGCACGGCGTCGAAAAACACTTTTCAAAACTTACTTTCTGCTCCCGTAATTGAACTGCGTCCGCTCTTCGTTGCGGTCGGTCGCGGGTGGGGGTTCCGGCGAGAGTGCGCCGATTTCCGCGCGCAGCTCCGGCGTCATCGCCACCTTGAGCGCGCCGAGCGAATCCTCCAGCTGCGTCAGATTGCGCGCGCCGATGATCGGCGCGGTGACTGCGGGATGCCCGCCAACCCACGCCACCGCCAGACTTACCGGGTGATAGCCGCGCGCCTGCGCGAACGCCGTGAAATCCTCCGCCACCTGCGTCATCCAACCCTCGTGGTAGCGGGTCTGGTACATCGTATTGCTGACCAGGCGTCCCTGCTCCGGGCGGCGGGCGACGCCGTATTTGCCGCTGAGCAAGCCCCCGCCGAGCGGGCTGTAGGGAATCACGCCCAAGCCCTCGGAGAGCGCCATTGGCAGAAGCTCCACCTCCGCCTGCCGCTTCACCAGATTGTACATCGGCTGGAGCACCGCGAACGGCGCCCATCCCGCCTTGGCGGAAATCCCCAGCGCTTTTGCCACCTGCCAGGCGGCGAAATTGCTCGCCGCGGGGTAGAGAATCTTGCCTTGCGTCACCAAATCATCCAGCGCCCGCAGCGTCTCCTCCAGCGGCGTGAAATCGTCGAAGCGGTGGATGAAATAGACATCAATCCGGTCCGTGCCGAGCCGTTTGAGGCTGCCCTCTACGGCGCGCAGGATGTGGTAGCGTGTCGCGCCCCGTGCGTTCACACCGGCGCCCATCGGGAAATAGACCTTGCTCGTAAGCACAACCTCATCGCGGCAGGGCGCGATCAGCTTGCCGAGGATCTCCTCTGCGCGACCGTGTTGGTAGACATCGGCGCAATCGAAGAAATTGACGCCCACCTCCCGGCAGCGGTGGAACATCGCCGCGGAAGTCTCCTCATCCGCTTCCCCGCCGAAGGACATCGTCCCAAAACACAGCGGTGAGACCTGCACCCCTGTCCTGCCCAAGAACCTGTACTCCATACCTGCCTCCTCTGCATAGTGGCGCCACGGCATCCTGCCACGCTCGTAGTCGCGGCATCTCCCGCGTTTGTAGCCGCGGCATCCTGCCGCATTCTCTCAGTATATGCGAGATCGAATAAAGGTAAATGCGGCACACGTGGGCGTTGCCCTGATGAACTTCCGAAAATTAACCGGGGTATAGCGTCCCAGACCAATAGCGTGCCAATTTGCGGCGGAAATCTCTCCCTTTTCGGTTTTTTGGCACGCGCTGCGCGCGCCGCGGTACCCCGCGTCGCCAAAAAACCTGGGAGTTTCCCTCTCCCCCGTCCCCACAGGACGGGCCCCGTCCCCACAGGACGGGCCCCGTCCCCACAGGACGGGCCTCGTCCCGTAGGGACGTCTGACAGTAGGCAGTCGGGCGCCTTAGCGCCCCTTCAACGCCTGTACAGCCATGGTGGTAACAAATCCCGTCCTGTAGGGACGGCTGAAAAAAGCTCGCGCTACTAGAGCGCACTCTATCACCGGATTAAATTCTGAAAACT
>JAKJAC010000311.1 GCA_022707705.1 Chloroflexota bacterium | reverse complement strand
CCACGCGGGGGGCGCGAGCGCCTTCGATGGGACAGCGTGGCGCACGCTGACGGCTGAGGATGGCTTGCCGGAAGGACGCCTGCTGGCGCTGGCGGAGGAATCCACGGGCGCGCTGTGGTTTGGCGCGGAGCGTGGGCTGGCGCGCTGCGCGGAAGGCGCGTGCCGTGTCTTCACGCGGGTGGATGGGCTGGCGAGTGACCTGGTTTCGGTGCTGTTTGTGGATAGCGCCGGGACGGAGGATGGGCTGGCGCACCCGATGGTGAACGCGATTCTGGAGGACCGCGAGGGCGCGCTGTGGTTCGGCGTAGGCTTTGCGGCGCGGGGCGGCGCGAATCGCCTGGCGCCGGGTGCAACGGGCGAACCGGGTTCGCCGTGGGTGACTTTCACGGAAGAGGATGGGCTGGCGGGTCCCAAGGTGCGCTCGCTCTTCGAGGATGCCGAGGGCGCGCTGTGGTTTGGGTCGGAGTACAACGGCGTGGCGCGGTATGCGGATGGGGCATGGCTCGCGCTCGAGCCCGAGCGGGGCTTCTCCGGGGCAGAAATCAAGGCGATGCTGCAGACGCCGGATGGCGCGCTGTGGTTTGGGACGGAGAGCGGGCTGACGCGCATCAGCGCGGAGGCGCTTGGGGAGCTGGAGTAGCTGCCAAACGAGACGCCGTGAGGTGGGTTGCACCTGCGGCGCGCACCCGGCTTGCGGTCGCCCTCCCCATGCACGCACAGCCCCGCTCGCAGCCACTCCCCTGGGTGCGACCCACCTATCTGCGTGGCGGCGCATCGTAGCCGCGATTTCCAGATCGCGTAGGTGCTGAAAATAAGGAACCTGACAGGTCCAGAAGACCTGTCAGGTTTTCATGTCAATAACCTCGCGGAGAATCCATTAGATCCGCGAGCCGTGCAGGTAGGGGCAAGACAAGCCGTGGAACGCCCAATGCAACGAATCCAACCCGTGCGCGATAGCCTCCCGTGACTCAGACTCTTGCGAGTTACTCTGTTTGGAGATAAAGCAGCCTTCAGCGCGCTCTGACGGGTTGCCAAAGCAGATAATCCTCCAAACGGCTTATCCCCTCCAGCGAGGTACCAGGCAATTGCGTCTCCAGAATGCCAGCGGTAGCAGAGGGCAGCATGGTGACACGGAAATTATCGAAGCGTGCATCAGAGGTGGGGTTATTACCATACGGACTAGAAACAATGCCTACCCCCGTAAACCCCGCGATCGTGCTATCATAGAGATTCTCTTCCACACTGGAGTTGATGAACAACGTTATCTGCCCCTTATTGAACACCGCTTTGAGCTTAGTGCTATCGGAAAGACGATAGGTCCCAGTCCAATCGACCAATGTCGTTACCGAACCATCAGCGTTCGCACGGAGCAAACGATACCAACTGTTATCCACGTTGATATCAAAAAGATAGAATTGATCAAAGTTGCCCCTTATTCCAAAGAGCAAACCAATCGTGCCACCCCGTGAACCCTCCCAGCGCACATCAGCTTCTACCACGTAATTTTCGCGGGTGCAGGTAGGCGCACGAACCAGGAAAAAGCTTAGTGCTTTGCTCAAGATGCGATATTCGCCGTTGACATATCCATAACGCGCTGCTGAAGTATCCACAATGGGCCAACCGCTGGTGGGCAGGCTGAAATCGTCAAAGTAATTCTCGCAATGATAGCGCAGGCAGAACGGGACATATTGGAACGCCCTGGCATCAAAACTAGCTTGCGCGTGCGACCGCACTCCCTGCCACAATCCCATCACGGTACTGGTGATGCGGTCGCCCACCGGTAGGGTCGGGCTGATTAGCGCCCTGAACGTGATCTGGGTATCCGTGTGGGCGAAAATGTCGCCGCTCCAGGTAAGCGTATTGCTCACCACAGCACCGCTACCATTGCTAAAGGTAAGAGTTTCCGGTTGATAGGTCAGGCCCGCAGGCAAGATATCTGTGATCACAACGCCGGCAAACGTACCCGTCTGCACCACGTTCTGCAGAGTCACCTTCTGCGTCACCACGTGACCCGGCAGTGTGACGCCGCTGAGCGAGAGGTAGGTGGCATAGGATGCCTCGACTGCGCCGATATCACAACGATCCAAGCGTTGCGTGCCGTGTTGATCGAACAAGAAGGGCTGACCCAAGGAGTCAGTACACCCGGCAGGATCAGCCGCATTGGTAGCCGGGCTGAGTTTCTGAGGTGCATGAGAAGGCATCCACCCATTATGGTGCTGCAACGGGGTCAGCAGCGGATCGGTCAACTGATCGGTGAGCTCCAGAAAGCAGCTCTCATCGCTGACGATGTTATATCCTGAGGAGCCCAACCTACCACTATAGGTATTGCATAGTACTCCACTGCTGGCGCGCAGTACACTGTTTTTGACATAGACAGATCCGTGTGCTCTTTTGATCCCGCAGAAACCCGAGCTACTACAGACCAACGTACTGTTGTTGAAGTCGACCCGACCTAAGGGAATGGAGACGTAGAGGCTTTCAACTCCACCGTTGCCACTGAGGGTGCTGTTGTTGATCGAGGCATTGCCGAAACAGAGGACGCCCGCACCGGAAAAACCGCCCAGGATATGGTTGTCGCTCACCGTGGATTGGTTCAACACCAGAACACCGCCGGACCAGTTGGCAATGCCACCACCGCCGCCTCCGCCAGTCCAGCCCGCGTGCCCAGCGATGTTGTTATGAACCCACACCTGAGTCAGCGTTAAGGCTGCACTGTTGTAGATACCGGCACCATGTGTCGCCAAACCATGGGTGACAATGAAGCGCTCCACGGAGACATGGTTTTCCTCCCCCTCCACCATCATCCCCCGCCGCGCTCCTTGTCCATCCAGCGTCGTCATGCCGTCTTGGCGGCTGAAATCGGAGCTCCATCCACCTGATAGGACAACACTCTTATTGACAAAGACAACGTGTTCGCCAGAGGTGGCGGTGTAAACGCCTGTAGCCACATAGATAGTATCGCCTGAAGTCGATAAAGCCAGTGCAGCATTGATGGTCACACATGGCGACAGCGGCGACTGGCAATCATTAGCATCGCTGCCGCTGGGGGCTACGTACCAGGGACCGGCAGCCTTCACAGCGTGTGCAGGCACCAGGATCGCCCATAGAAATAACAGAGCCAAAATGGAACAGATCATCACCGGAGCAGTCTTTCGAAGTGTTGGTTGAACAAGCATAGCGCCCTCAACATGAAATGAAGATGTTTACCGGGAGTGAGTATAGACAATAGTTGATATGTGTCAAGGTAATTTGCAGCCCAATTAACCCTGGCGAAGCCTGTAGGAAGGGATAATCTAGAGGGGGGATGCGAGGCTGCGCGGTTTCGCGGCGTGAAGTTTGCGGTACATTGGTCACGAGTGGGGTTGTGGTGATGGGAGAGGGTTGTGGGATGGAACGGAGAAAGAGCGCGATTTGGAAGCCTTCCCCAGCGCCGGTCCCCGGTCTTCGGTCTTCGGTCCCCCAGAAAGAACGCGATTGGGAGAGCGCGGCTACGAAAGGTCGCGGGCGTTGCGGGCGGCGAGGCGCTCAGTGAGGAGAGCGAGGAGGGCATCGGGGTCGCAGTCGAGTTTGCTGGCGGTGATGACGACGGGCGAGCCGAAGTGGGCGTGTTGGGCGCGGAGGCTAGCCTGGAGTTTGGTCGCTCTGCCGATGATGGTATCCGGGTTGCGGACTTCGACGACGATGAGGCGGTGCTTGAAGAGGTTGGTGGCTTCGCGGATAGCAATGATGTCCTTCCAGGGGACAAAACCGGCGTTGAGCACGTTGGAATGGTCGGTGATGCCGCGTTGGTCAATGATGAGCGCGGGACCCTTTTGGGTGGCGTGCCGGACAAGCCAGTAGATGGCGGTGAGCGGCACGACGGCGAGGATGACGATGACGTGGACCCGGAAACTCAGCAAGGCGCCCTCGAACTGCGGGAAGATGAAGCGACACAGCGCCCAGATGGCGCCGCCTCCCAGCGCGAGGAGGAAGACGACGGCGAAGATGAGGATGCCGGTCTGGCGTTTGGGTTGGATTTCGAGTGGGATTTGCATGGGTGACTCCAGGGTAAGCTGCTGAAGGGTTGCCCTAGCAGGCAGGGCGTGGTTCGCGCGCGGCGCGGCGCTCGACATCGAGGCGCGCTTCGAGGGCTTGCAAGCCCCAGTTGAGGGTGAGCGCCAGAGCAGCGACGGTCAGGGCGCCCGCCCAAATCTTATCGTAGCGCCCGGGCTGCGAGATGCCATCGAAGAGCAATTTCCCCAAACCGCCCGCGCCGAATTTGGCGCCGACGGTGCCGATAGCCACCGCCACGACCACGGCGATGCGCACCCCCGCGAGCATGACGGGCAACGCCAGCGGCAGCTGCACGCGCGCCCAAATCTGCCAGGTGCTCATGCCCATGCCGCGCGCCGCCTCGAGGATGGCAGCGGGGACGCCCTGCAGCCCGGCGACGAAGTTGCGCACAAGGATGACCTGCGTGTAGACGACAAGCGCTACAATTACCGCCCGGGCATTGAGGCCCAGAAGCGGCACCAGGAGGATGATGAAGGCGATGCTGGGGATGGTGTAGAAGACGCCGAGCGCGCCCATCAAAGCGGTGTTGAAGCGAGGATGGCGATAGGCAAGCGCGCTCAACGGCAGCGCCAGCGCCACGGAGATGAGCAGCGCCGTCGCCGTCATGAACACGTGCTGCGCCAGCAGGCTCAGTACGACGCCAGGATTCGAGAAGATGTAGCTCATGCGGATTCCACGACCCGCGTCGCAGCGCGGATGCGGTCGAGGGTGAGCCACCCGACGGGCGCGCCATCCGCCTCCACGA
>JAKJAC010000310.1:342-4819 GCA_022707705.1 Chloroflexota bacterium | reverse complement strand
AGGGAGATATGGAAGCACGGGCGGTTCTGGCAGACGGCGAGGCTGTATTCCGCTATCTTGCGGTTGAGCATCAGCACCGACGCGCCCGAACCCGGTTCGATGGCATCCACGGGGCAAACGGCGAGACAGCGCCCGCAGCCCACGCATTTGGCGTGGTCGATGAAAGCCTTGCCATTGGTAATCGAGGGTCCATCGTGGGCGCAGATGCGCACACAGGCGCCGCAGCCGATGCACTTCTCGGTGACCACCTGCGGCTTGCCCTCGGCGTGCTGATCCATCTTGCCGGTGCGAGAGCCGGAGCCCATGCCCAGATTCTTGACCGCGCCGCCGAAGCCGGTCAGCTCGTGGCCCTTGAAGTGGGTCAGAGAAATGAGGATATCGGCATCCATAATCGCCTGCCCAATCCGCGCCTCTTTAATCACCTCGCCATTGACGGGGACCAGCGTCTCAGCCGTGCCCTTCAAGCCATCGGCGATAATCACATGACAGCCCGTTTGCAGCGGCGAGAAGCCATTAGCATACGCTGTATCCAGATGGTCGAGCGCGTTCTTGCGACTGCCGACATAGAGGGTGTTGCAGTCGGTCAGAAAGGGCTTGCCGCCGAGTTCTTTCACATAATCGGCGACAACTTTGGCGTAATTGGGTCGCAAGAAAGCGAGATTGCCGTATTCGCCGAAGTGAATCTTGATGGCGGCGTATTTGTTGGCGAAATCAATGCGCTCGAAGCCCGCCCGCTGCATCAAGCGGTGCAGCTTTTGCAGCAGATTCTCGCGGAAGGTGGTTTTGAAGGTGGCAAAATAAACGGGTGATGCAGGCATGGATGCTCCTTTTCTATAAAGGGATGGGTTGCTAGAGCGTGAGATGCTCATTCACTAGACTTCTAGCTTGCGTTCGCCCAGCCATTTCACCATTGCCGGATCGCGATGGTCAAAGAAACTGCTGGTTTTGGTGTCGAGCGTGGCAATCGCCGCCAGCTCTTCCGCGCTCAATTCAAAATCAAACACGCTGATATTCTCCACCATCCTCGCCTTGCTGGTGGTTTTGGCGAGCGCAATAATGCCTCTTTGCACCACCCAGCGGAGAATCACCTGAGCGACGCTTTTGTTGTGGTTCGCGGCGATGGAGAGCAGGAGTTCGTTTTGGAAAATGTGATTTCTGCCCTCCGCAAATGGCGCCCACGCCTCAACCTGAACGGTATTATCCTGTAGGAATTTCTGCGTGTCAATCTGCTGGTGGAAAGGGTTGACTTCAATCTGATTGACCGCAGGCGCGATGCGGTTGTGGACCATCAAATCCATGATGCGGTCAGGCGCGAAGTTCGAAACCCCAATGGCTCTGACTTTTCCTTGTTCATACAGTTCTTCCATCGCCCGCCATTCGCCATAAACATCGCCGAAGGGTTGGTGAATCAGATACAAGTCAATGAATTCCAGCTGCAGGCGCTTCAAGGAATTCTCGAAGGTTCTCATTGTGCCCGCATAACCCTGGCTTTGAATCCAAAGCTTGGTGGTGATAAACAGGTCTTCTCTGGCAACGCCGCTGCGCCGGATTCCCTTGCCGACTGCCTCTTCGTTCTGGTAAGATGCAGCCGTGTCGATATGGCAATATCCGGTCTGAATCGCGTCAGCCACGGTGCGCTCACAATCAGCCGGGTCCGTGATCTGGAATACACCGAAGCCTAGAATCGGGATCTCGACGCCGTTGTTCAGTTTTACAGTTTGCATCATATTCTCCTTGACCTTTTGGGGTTAATGGGGTTGCTCTGGCGTGAGTAGCCGGGTGAACGAGAGCGCCGCCAGCTTCCAGCTCCCCTCTTGCTGCACATACACCTCGGTGACCTCGAAAGGATTGGTGACCTCATTGCCGCCCACCACGGCCAGGAGCGTAATCCGGTTGAGCACGATGGCGGTTGAATCGATGAGCGCCACCGATACTGCATGGACTTCCGCCTGCTTGTAGTGGATGCCGCCGCTGTTGATGATATCGAGTTCCTGTGCTTTACCCCAGGCGCCGCCCATGTGGACAAACACCGCCTTTTCATGGAAGAGAGCGTCGAGGGCGTCGCCATCGCGTTCTGCCATCCAGCGCCACTTCTCGCGCGAGAGGGCGATGAGTTCTTGTTCAAGGGTAAGGGTTGAGTCAATTTCCATACGGATTCAGTCCTTTCTTACTATGATTTCCGAGTTAGCCGCCCAAGCGGGTTCTGTGGCTGTGCGGCGCTCTCCTGCTGGTTAAAGCCAAGAGCGGCGAATGAAGTTCAAGAAAATGAGCGGGCATAATTAGAGGTTTTTTGGCGACGCGGGGTACCCGCGTCGCCAAAAAACCGAAAAGAGGGAAAGGTTTCCTATGCAGATTGGCACGCCGTTGACCTATGATGCTATTTGCCCGTCAGTTTTGAAAGTTCATGAGCCGCAATTCCAATGGCTTATACCTTAATAGCGGTCGCCGATGACGGTGATGCGCGCCATGGCTGCGGCGATGGCGTCCAGGTCTGCGGGCGTGAGAGTGAGGGCGAGCGCGCCGAGGTTCTCATCGAGACGGTGGAGCTTGCGGGTGCCGGGAATGGGCACGATCCACGGCTTTTGCGCGAGCAACCACGCGAGGGCAACCTGCGCGGGGGTGCCGCCATGCTGTGCGGCAATCCGCTCCAGCAGCTCGATGACGGCGCGGTTGGCGCGAATGGCTTCAGCGGTGAAGCGCGGGTTGCGACTGCGAATGTCGGAGGGGTCGAAGACGGTGGTCTCGTCAATCTTGCCGGTGAGGAAGCCGCGCCCGAGGGGGCTGTAGGGCACCAGACCGATGCCGAGCTCCTCACAGGTCGCCAGCACACCGTTGGTTTCGATGGCGGTCCACCAGAGCGAATACTCGCTCTGCAGGGCGGTGACGGGTTGGACGGCGTGCGCGCGGCGAATCTGCTCGGCGCTGGCTTCGGAAAGCCCGAAGTGCCGCACCTTGCCCGCCTGGATGAGCTCCTTCACAGCGCCGGCGACCTCCTCCATAGGCACGTCGGGGTCGGGGCGGTGCTGGTAGAAGAGGTCGAGCGTCTCCACGCGCAGGCGCTTGAGCGAAGCCTCGGCGACGCGCTTGATTTGCTCAGGGCGGCTATCGAGGCCTACCCGCGGGCTTGGCCCGCTGACGGGATCGTGCTTGAAGCCGAATTTGGTAGCGATGACGACGCGCCCGCGGAACGGCTCGAGCGCCTCGCCCACCAGCTCCTCGTTGGTGAAGGGTCCGTAGACTTCGGCGGTATCGAAGAAGGTGACGCCGCGCTCGACGGCAGCGTGGAGGAAGGCGAGCATCTCCTGCTTATCGGTGGGCGTATCGCCGAAGCTCATGCGCATACAGCCCAGCCCGAGGGCTGAGACTTCCAGGGTTCCAAGGCTTCGTGTTTGCATAGGGTGCTCCTTAAAAAGTGATAAAGCGCAGGGCTGAAGTAACGGCCCAGGCGAATGCAATTGTATTGTAACACAGCCAGGCGCAGGAGTGTAGGATAATTCTCGCTATTTATTGAATGATTCTGCAAAAACCGGGTAGGAATGACCAAATTTGGGCAAGGGCATGCTATAATCAAGGTAGCGCGCGGCGGTGAAGTTTTGGCTGGGGTTTTGCCGGTGGCGCCGCACGGAAGCGCAGCCCCAACACCGCGGAAAAGGAGCCAGACGATGGGGATGAACCCTCAGGAAATGGGACCGGAACACAGCCTGCGACAGATGCAGGCGCTCAGGGAAGAGCTGGTGGAGCGCATCACGCGCGCCACAGCCAAGAGCAGGAGAACGGAGGCGCTCAAGGGCTTGTACCTCAACCGCGCGCTCGCCCCGACGGAGCCTGCGCACAGCATCTCCCGCCCGATGTTCTGCGTCATCGCGCAGGGCAGCAAAGAGGTCTTCCTCGGCGATGAGCGCTACCAATACGATTCGATGCGCTATCTGCTGGTGGCGGCGGAGCTGCCGCTGGCGACGCGGGTGCTCGAAGCCTCGCCGGAGCAGCCCTATCTCAGCCTGACGCTGCACCTGGATCCGGCGCTGGTGAGCACGGTGATGGGCGAGGTGGGGCATCTGGCGGCGCGCGCGCAAGGCGATGTGCGGGCGCTCAACGTCAGCCCGCTGGAAAGCGCGCTGCTGGAAGCGGTAGTGCGCTTAGTGCGCCTGGTGGAGACGCCTGCCGACGCGCCGTTCCTCGCGCCGTCAATCACGCGCGAAATCATCTACCGCCTGCTCCTCGGCGAGCAGGGCGACCGGTTGCGCTATATCGCGCTGCAAGGGGGGAATGCGCACCGCATCGCCCGCGCCATCGAGCGGCTCAGCCGCGAGTTCGACCAACCGCTGCGCATCGAGGAGATTGCGCAGGACCTGGGGATGAGCGTGTCGAGCTTCCACCATCACTTCAAGGCGGTGACGGCGATGAGCCCGTTGCAGTTCCAGAAGCAGCTGCGCTTGCAGGAGGCGCGGCGGTTGATGCTGAGCGAGGACCTCGACGC
>JAKJAC010000310.1:0-292 GCA_022707705.1 Chloroflexota bacterium | reverse complement strand
GGGAGTACAAGCGGCTGTTCGGCTTGCCGCCCCACGCGGATGTGCGGCAGCTGCGGCAGGCGGGGTAAACGGAGAGATTTTTGCCACGAATTTCACGAATTTCACGAATGGAGAGAGGGAGATTTTAACGCAGAGGCGCAGCGACGCAGAGCGGAGAAGGATTTGGACGCAGATGAACGCAGGTAAACGCTGATTGGAGAGAAAGATTTTCTGCCACGAATTTCACGGATGGGGGAAGAGACGTGGGAACGTGCGAACGTGCGAACGTGACCACGTAGATTGCACAGATCCC
>JAKJAC010000030.1:4384-29281 GCA_022707705.1 Chloroflexota bacterium | reverse complement strand
AGTCCGCCGGTACCGCCTGCTCAAACCGGTGTTGCGCTGGCTATCACCGCCGCCCCAAGACCCCCTCAGAATCACTCACGTGCTGCAGGAGCTGCTGGATTTCGATAACCGGCAGCTGCTGCCGGCGCTGACCTGCCCCACGCTGGTCACGGGCGGCATGGAAGACCAGATTGTCCCCGCAGACATTCAGCGCGAGATGGCGGCGCTGATTCCCAACAGCCAGCTGGCGCTCTATCCGGGCTACGGGCATGGCAATGACCAGGAAAACCCCGCCTACGAGCGCGACGTCCGCGCCTTTGCAGAATCCTGTTGCACGTGAGGCGCTGCGCGCCATGGTGGTATTTGGAAGCGCAGGAGCGCTCCCCAATAGCCCGACAAGAAAGGGAACCTCTCCCGGCAAGATGCCGCCGTCGCGGCATCCTCAGCCGCGACGGCTTGGTTACTGGAGAGTGACTCCAAATGCTACCTTTCCAGGAACCATGCTATACTCAGGCATGCCATCCCACCGTGGGTTTGACGCTCAACCGGGACCGGTGATGCAAAGCGTTTTTCGCAGGAACCGGTTCGAGCGCCGCAGGATGAAGCCATGACCGAAATCGAACAACTGCAACAATCCATCGCCGCGCTGGAGGCGCAGCGCGCATTGCTGGGCGACGCCGTCGTGGATACGGCGCTCGCCTCCATGCGCGAAAAGCTCGCGGCGCTGCAGGCGCAAGCCGCGCATAGCCCTCAGCGCAAGCAGGTCACGGTGCTGTTTGCGGATGTCTCAGGCTTCACGGCGTTGGGCGAGGCGCTCGACGCCGAAGAAGTCACGGAGATGATGAATGCGCTGTGGCAACGGTTGGATGCCGCCATCACCGCACATCACGGCAGGATTGATAAACACATCGGCGATGCCGTGATGGCTCTGTGGGGCGCCGAACAAACCCGCGAGGATGATGCGGAACAAGCCCTTCATGCCGCCTTAGCCCTGCAAGCCGCGCTGGCTGACTATCACCAGGATACTGGCTTCGCCCTGCAAATGCGCATCGGGATCAACACGGGTCCGGTGCTGCTGGGCGAAATCGGCTCGACGCGCGAATTCACCGCCATGGGCGATACGGTCAATCTGGCGTCGCGTCTGGAGGGCGCTGCTCCGGTCGGCGGCATCCTGATTGCTCAGAATACCTATGACCAGGTGCGCGGCAGCTTCGAGCTCCGTCCCCTGTCGCCGCTAACCGTGAAGGGCAAGATCGACCCGGTGAACGTCTACACCGTCGAGCGCGCCAAAACGCCCGCCTTCCGTATGGAGTCTCGCGGCGTCGCCGGCATTGAAACGCGCATGGTGGGGCGCGATGCAGAACTGCGGGCTTTGCAGGAGGCTTTCAGCGCCACCGCCGCCACCGCGACTCCCGCGTGGGTGCTCATCACCGGCGATGCCGGCATCGGCAAGAGCCGCTTGCTTTACGAATTCGAGCAATGGCTGCACCGCCAGACGCGCCCGTTCGCGCTCTTCAAGGGCCGCGCTGCGCCCATTTCACAGAGCATCCCCTATGGCATCCTGCGCGCGCTCTACGCCGGCAGTTACAGCATTCTGGAAAACGATTCGCCCGCCATCGCCTTGACCAAATTCCGCACCGGCATGAGCGCTTTTCTGACGCCGGACCGCGCCGACCTGGTGGGCCATTGGATGGGTTTCGATTTTTCAAGCAGTCCTGCCGTTCAAAATCTGCTCGAAAGCCCGGATTTCGGCAAACTGGCGCAGAGCTACTTCACCAACACCATCCGCGCCAGCGCACAGGCGCAACCGCTGGTGATTTTCATGGAAGACCTGCATTGGGCTGACGATAGCTCTCTCGATATGCTGGAGCGACTGCGCGCCGCGCTCCCGACCGGGCAGCTTCTGCTGGTGGGTCTCGCGCGTCCCACCCTTTTTGAGCGCCGCCCCGCCTGGCGCACCCCGCCCCAAGCCTGGCAGCTTATCGCGCTCGAAACCCTTTCGCCCGAAGCCAGCGATGCCCTGGTGGAAGCGCTGCTGCAACGGTTACCGGCAATTCCAGAGGCTCTGCGGCGCGCCATCGTGAGCAACGCGGAAGGCAACCCCTTTTACGCCGAAGAACTGGTCAAAGTGCTGCTGACCGCCAAAGTCATCGTGGGTCATCCAGAAAAACCCGGCGCGTGGCAGGTTGACCTGGATAGCCTGCAACGATTCCACATTCCCTCCACACTCGTGGGACTGCTACAGGCGCGCCTCGATAGTCTGACGCACCTCGAAAGAGAAATGCTGCAACGCGCCGCGGTGGTGGGGCGCCATTTTTGGGACGCCACCGTTGCCGAGCTGGGGCAGGCGCCCGTGGCGCAGATTCAGCCCACCCTGGAAGCGCTCCTCAGGCGCGGGCTGCTTTTCAAGCATGAACCATCCGCCTTTGCCGGCACGCAAGAGTATCGCTTCAAACATGCCTTGCTCCGCGATGTGACCTACGAGACCGTGCTCCTGAAGGTCCGGCGCGATTATCACGCGCAGGTGGCGCGTTGGTTGGAAGTCCATGCCGGCGAGCGTATCAACGAGACCATCAGCCTGATCGCCGGACATCTGGAACGCGCCGGAGAAGCCCAACAAGCCGCCCGCTATCTTTCGCGGGCGGGCTCCTATGCGCTCTGGGTCAGCGCGTTCAAAGAGGCGTTGGAGTTCTTTCAACGCGCGTTAGCCCTGGCGCCGGAGAACACCCCGGAGCGCGTGCGGTTGTTGTGCAAGCTTGGAAACGCGCAGCTCTACATGGGCGATTACCAGACCGCGCGCCAGGTCCTGGAGCAGGCAGCAGCGCTGGCGCAAACGCTGGCCCAGACTGACACTTACGGTGAAGCGCTATCCCTCATGGGCATTATCGCCAGCATCGAAGGTGACCCGGAAGGCGCTCAGGCGCATTTGGAGACGAGCTTAGCCATTGCGCGTCAAAATGCCGACAACACCGCCATAGCGAAAATCCTCTACAACCTGGGCTGGCTCGAGATACGGCAAGGCGCCTATCAGACCGCTGAAGTCTCTTTCCTGGAAGCGCAGACCCTGGCGCGCGCTGGCGGCGACCAACACCGGTTAATCACCGCCCTCAACGGCTTGGGTACGGTAAAATGCCTGCTGCAAGCGTACGAACAGGCGCGCACGCTATTTGAGGAGAGCCTGGAGCTTTCCCGTCGCGGCGGCAACCGCTTGACTGAGGCTATCGCGCTGGGCAACCTGGGCGAGACGGCACGCTGGCAGGGCTTACCGGAACTGGCGCGCCAGTATTATCAGGCTGCGCTGGTCATTCACCAGGAAATCGGCAGCAAAATCAACATTGTATTGATGACCGGCAACCTGGGGCATGTCGCCGCCGCCCTCGACGATGTTTCCAGCGCGGTTGCCTGCTACCGCGAAGCCCTCCAACTCGCCCTCCAGATTCGCGCCATCCCCTATGCGCTGGAAAGCCTTGCCGGATGGGCTTTGGCGCTCACCAGCACCGGGCAGTCACAGCTCGCGTTGACCGTGTTGGGGATGGTTGCCCAGCACCCGGCGCTGCAGACGGATACCCAGACCATCATCCATCAAGCGTTGGCGCGACTGCGCGAACAGGTTCCGCCGGACGTCATCGAAGCCGGATTGCAACACGGCAAGACGCTCCAACTCGAAACCGTCGTCGCCGAGCTGCTCGCGCAGCCCGCAGACTGAGCGTTCCCCACCCCCAGGTTCCTGTATTCTAAATGCGCATAATGGAAGTAGAAAACCATGTTTAGGTCTATGATGCAGGTGTTCGTAAAAGGAAGTGTTGAAGCGGTGGATTTTTACCACAAGGCATTTAGCGCAGAGATTTTAGGTACTTATGATGACGGACATGGCGGCTATATGCACGCTGAGCTGAACGCTTACGGTCAGGTAATTGCTGTGTCTGAAATTGCAGAGGCTATAGCGCCCGGTAATACAATGATGTTTTGCCTTCACTTTGGTGAAGGTGGCGAAGAAAATGTCAAAACAGCTTATGAAGTGCTGAAAGTGGAAGCAATCACCTGCTCACCACTAGATAAATGCGATTATAGCCCGTTACAGTTTGTCTGCACAGATAAATTCGGCGTGACCTGGTGTATATTTGTTTGAACTACGGGACGGGAGAGAGGGCAGGCAGAGCGCGGCAGGATGCCGCGGCTACGTTCTCTCGCCCAGGCCGCTCCTGTTTCTTAAACTTCAGCAACCGGTCTCTGCGATTAAAAGATAAAAATCATTACTGCATCATTATCGCAAATTTTTTACCAACGGTCAGATATGCGACCGTGTCAAGACGCTGTTGGACCGTAACGCTTCAGATTTCCAGCGCCGGGCGCAGAGTTCGGGCTCCAGACTTCTCCGTAAAATCGGTGATTTCGGTGATCGAAAAACCGCCAAACCGAACACCGAAATTCACCGAAACTCACCGAAAGAAGCAGCGGGTGCCGGGGGCAGAGAGCTTGGGTGTGCCGGGCGGTCACACCTGGTGCATGTCGAGATTTTCATCGGCAAGCATGCTACCTTGCGGTGGCTTGCCTGCCACCGCAAGGCGCAACTCGCCATCGCGACTTTGGTCCCTCTTGTTGGTGCAAGCGGGGGAACGGCTGAACCTTTACGTCAAAGGCTTCATATTGGGAATTGCTGCTCCGCTCTGGGCTCTGGCGTTTCCTACGTTCCCTTGTAGAATAGGATTATCCGGGACGCAAACTGCATCGAAAGGAGTCATTCCATGCCCCTAACGAAAATTGTCTGCACTTTAGGTCCGGCAACGGAGTCACCAGAAGTCATCCGCGCGATGATCCGCGCAGGGATGACGGTCGCACGGCTAAATTTCTCCCATGGCGGCGCTGAGGGGAAACACCAGATGGCTGAGTTAATCCGCCGCGTGGCGCACGAAGAGAATCGCTTCGTGGCGCTCATGGGCGACCTACAAGGACCCAAAATCCGGGTAGGGAAATTGCCAGAGGGGGGTGTGCCTCTTGAAGAGGGGCGCGAAATCATCCTCACCTCTGGACCCATCGCCGATCCGCAACACGAGATTCCCTTCCCGCACCCCGATATCATCCTCGACTTACGCATCGGGGATCACATTCTGCTGGATGATGGCACTTTGGAATTGGAAGTACTGGCGGTGATGCCGCCTGCGGCGCGCTGCCGGGTCAAGGTAGGAGGGATGCTCAGCTCGAATAAGGGCGTGAATCTGCCGGGCGTCGCGCTCAAACTTACCGCTATGACCGAGAAAGACTGTGAAGATGCTGCTGTCGCACTCGAACTGGAGCTGGATTACCTGGCGCTCTCATTTGTGCGCAGCGCGAAGGATGTGGACGAGCTGCGCGCGCATCTCAAAGCGCTTGTGCGAGCTGGCAACGAGCGCCTCCCGGGCGAGAATCCCCATCGCATTCCCGCCATCGTCGCCAAGATTGAAAAACCCGAAGCGCTCCAGGATTTGGAAACCATCGTGCGGGCAGCGGATGCGGTGATGGTCGCACGCGGTGACCTGGGCGTGGAAACAGCGCCGGAGCGCGTGCCGCTGGCGCAAAAAGAAATCATCCGCCTGTGCAACCGCCTGGGCAAGCCCGTTATCACCGCCACCCAGATGCTGCAATCCATGATAGATAACCCACGCCCTACGCGAGCAGAGGCATCAGATGTCGCCAATGCCATCATTGATGGCAGTGATGCGGTGATGCTCTCCGGCGAGACTTCGGTTGGCAAGTATCCGGTGGAAGCAGTACGCATGATGGCGCGCATTTCCGAGAGTGTAGAAGCCTCTACCTCGTTCCCATACAATCAGCTGCTCAATCTCACAGGTGGCGGCGAGACCTTACCGACACCGCGCCTGATATCGCGTTCCATAAGCCGGGCGACGGTGGAAATCGCTGAGGAATGCGGCGCCAAAGCCATCCTCACGTCCACCGAGTCAGGGCGCACCGCGCGAACCGTGGCAAGGCATCGCCCGAGATGTCCCTTGATTGCCGCCACCCCCTTTGAGCAGACAGCGCGGCGGTTACAGCTGGTTTGGGGAGTCATTCCCGCATTGGTCGAGCCTTTCCACGATACGGATTCCATGATTCAAACGATGATCCAGGCGGCGGTGCGATTGGGGTACGCAAAAGTAGACGACGAAGTCGTGCTCACAGCGGGCATTCCTTTCGAGGTGCATGGCGTCACGAATATGCTCAAAGTGCATACGGTGCGGAAAGAAGATTTGAAGAGCTAATACGACGCCCTATTGCAGGCAGCATAGCAGCAAAAGAGGGTTGGGAAAAGAGATTAGCGCCGCGGCAGGGCCGCGGCGCTAATTTGTTTCATCATAGATCAGGGATTCAGTCTTCGCTGGGAGCGAGCACTGGCTCAACGACCTGCGAATGCTGAGGCGTTCCGCAATAGGGACAGAGGTTCCAATCCAATTGCAGCGGTTGATGGCAGCTGGTGCAAGCTTTCTTCATCTGCGTGTGGCAGTGCGGGCAATACAGGAATTCAGCGCGCACTTTGGCGCCGCAGGAACCGCACACTTCCGGTTCCTCAATGGCCTGGAGCAGCGCCTCCTGTTCGAGGGCGCGTTCGTAGGCTTCCGCGAGCGTCTCGCGCGGGCGGATGAGGAAATAGATAATCAGCCCAGGCAGAGTCAGCAAAGCCACCATCAGGGTAGCCATGAACTGCACCAGGATATCACGCGTCCGCGCGCGAATATCGCGGAAGGTCCACAGCACCATGCCCAACCACAAGCTGGTCACGAAAACGGCGATGGCGACCACCAAACCGGTCACAATCGTCGGCAGAAGTTCCAGGAGTTGATCAATCATCGCAAGCTCCAATTTCAATTTGAATAATGCGACCGGACAGGTTGCCGATCGTCAAGTGAACACAAGCACGGATTATACCATTCCCCACAAGACAAGCAAGAGCGCAGGGTATAGGATAAATTAACGGTTGCCTATTGCAGAACCTCTCTCGGTTTCAACCAAAAACCTGCCGTATACTCGGTGCAGTTGTTGAATTACCCCATTTGGGTACAATTCACCTTGTGACACAATGAAATCGCAAGACCTTTTCAAGGAGGTGCCTATGCCCTACATCACCGTCAAAGAAATGCCGGAAGAGGAACGCCCGCGCGAGCGGTTGGCGCATGTAGGACCGCAAGCGCTCTCGACCTCCGAATTGCTCGCCATCATCCTGCGCACAGGGGTGAAGGGCGAGAATGTGGTGGCGCTAGCGAGCGGTCTGCTCGCGACACATGGCGGTTTGGCGGGAATTTCACGCCTGGAACTAGCGCAGCTCGAGCAAACGCGCGGTCTCGGTCCGGCAAAGGCGGCGCAGCTCCTTGCGGCACTGGAACTGGGGCGCCGGCTAATGGCAGAAGCACCCGAGGAACGCTTTCAGATTCGCGCACCGCAGGATGCCGCCAACATCCTCATCCCCCTCATCGGACATCAGGAGCAAGAACACTTTGTGGTGCTCTACCTGGATACCCGCAACCGGGTCACCGACCGGGAAGTGCTTTACAAAGGCAGTCTCAATACCTCACTGGTGCGGATCGCAGAGGTTTTCCGCGGGGCGATACGGCGCAACTGCGCCGCCATTATCGTCGCGCACAACCATCCCAGCGGCGACCCGGGACCCTCGCCGGAGGATATCTCACTAACCCGGCGACTGGTCGAGGCGGGAAAGCTGGTGGAGGTGGATGTGCTGGACCACGTCGTGGTGGGGCAAAATCGCTTCGTGAGCTTGCGGGAGCGGGGATTGGGATTCGAGAACTGAGTCGTGGACTGCTTTCCACTCGCTTGACTTCCCGGTTTCTTATGGTTTAATGATGATTAAAGGCGTTGATGGAGACGAGTAAACACGGGGAAACGCGACAGCGAGTCCGGGAAGGTGGAAGCCGGGCGCACGGAACCGTGTCGAAAATCACTCCGGAGCCGGCATCTGAAACGCAGAACAGCGCAAGTAAGATGACCCGGAGACCCACCGTTAGCAGGGTCGCCCATCGTCGCGGGGCAATCTGCGGGCTGTGGGGCTGAGGGGGTCCGCTAAAGCGGATCAATCAGGGTGGTACCGCGAGAGCGTTTGGCGCTCCCGTCCCTGTGGGGGATGGGAGCGTTTTTGTTTGGAAATAACCGGGGTCGGGAAGCCGAGGACCGGTGACTGAGAAAGCCCGGCAACAATCACGGGTCATAGAAGGAAAGGAGAGCCATGACGGCATTGCTCTATCCAACCGATAGCTATGTGCAGCGTTTCGAAGCGGTGGTGACCGAGGTAACAGAGAGCGGCGTGGCGTTGGACCGCACGGCGTTCTATCCCGGCGGCGGCGGGCAACCCTGCGACACGGGCTATCTGGAAACCGGTGGCGGCGCCTGGAGGGTGACAAGCGTTGCCAAGGACCGAGAGACGGGGCAGGTCTGGCATACCCTCGAGGGCGCGGCGCTCGCGGTGGGAACGCGCGTGACCGGGCAGCTGGATTGGGTGCGGCGCTATGCACTCATGCGCACACATACGGCAATGCACATCCTCTGCGGTGTAATATGGCGGGATTACGGCGCTTCCGTCACGGGCGGGAACATGGAACCACTGTTGGGACGCATGGATTTCGAGTTCGAGCAGATGCACAAGGATTTGGTGCAGGAAATCGAAGCCCGCATCAACGCCGAGGTCGTGGCAGCACATCCCGTGCGGGTACAGATTCTGCCCCGTGAGGAGGCATTCCAAATTCCAGACCTGATTCGCACGAAGATCAATTTGCTCCCTCCGGGCATAGCGGAAGTGCGCACGGTAGAGCTCACGGGGCTGGATTTGCAGGCTGATGGCGGCACGCATGTCGCGAACACAAGCGAGGTCGGCGCGCTGCGGATTGTAGATTACAAGAGCAAGGGCAAAATCAACAAACGCCTGGTCCTGGAGTTGCAGCCGTAAAAGACAGGTTGCAGACACAGGGCGACAGGTTAGAAGGTGGAGGTCGAAAATGGGATTCAATCCGGTATCAAGTCAGATCAACTTTATTGCGCAAGAGCACGAGGTCCTGGAGTTCTGGAAGCGCGTGAATGCGTTCGCGAAGTTGCGCGCGTTACGTGCAGGAGGTCCGCGCTGGTCGTTCATTGATGGTCCCATCACGGCAAACAACCCGATGGGTGTCCATCACGCCTGGGGACGCTCGTATAAAGATCTGTGGCAGCGGT
Organism: Chloroflexota bacterium; assembly: GCA_022707705.1. Classification (GTDB taxonomy): domain Bacteria; phylum Chloroflexota; class Anaerolineae; order B4-G1; family SLSP01; genus JAAZNO01. The sequence continues at coordinate 20,113 of JAKJAC010000030.1, read as the reverse complement.
TTTGGGCGATGCGCGGCTATCAGGAGCGCTACCAGAACGGCTTTGACTGCCAGGGGCTCTGGGTGGAAGTCGAGGTCGAAAAGGAAAAGGGCTTCAAATCCAAGCGGGATATCGAAGCACACGGTCTCGCCAATTTCGTGATTGACTGCAAAGCCCGCGTGTTGCGACAAGCTGCCCGGCAGACTGAGCAATCCATCCGTCTGGGTTATTGGATGGACTGGAATGACCCCAATGCATTGCGCGGGCTTGCCGATAGCCTGCAAGCCGACCCGCAACAGCCCGTCACCTACGCAGGACCTGAGGGACCTGTCACGGATACAGCAGAGCAACTCGTGGGGCGCCTGGGCATGCCGGAAATCGGCGGTTCGTATTTCACCTTCGCCACGGAGAACAACACCACCATCTGGACCTTCCTCAAGAAGGTATGGGAGAAGGGCTGGCTTTACAAGGGCCACGATGTGATGCCCTGGTGTTCTCGCTGCGCCACTGCCATCAGCCAGCACGAGATTGTGACCGACGGCTATCAAGAGCTCACGCACGATGCGGTGGTGGTGCGCTTCCCCCTACGCGGGCGCGAGCAGGAGGCGTTGTTGGTGTGGACGACCACGCCGTGGACGCTCACGAGCAATGTCGCCGCAGCGGTCGGTCCGGCGCTCACCTACGTCAAAGTGAAGTCGGAGCGCGATGGTTGGACCTACTATCTGGCTGAAGGCACACTCAAGACGGTGCTCAAAGGGAAATACGAGGTGCTGGCGCGGCTCAAGGGTGAGGAGCTGCTCGGTTGGGCATACGATGGACCCTTCGACGAGCTACCTGCGATTGTCGAGATGGGCGTACCCGCTGCGCACCGCATCATCCCCTGGGACGAGGTCGGTGAAGAAGAGGGCACGGGCATCGTCCACATCGCTCCCGGATGTGGCGCAGAGGACTTCAGCTTAGGCAGGGACCTCGGTTTGCCCGCACCCGCGCCCATCACAGAAGAGGGGCTATTCCTCGAGGGCTTTGGTTGGCTCACCGGGCGCGATGTTCACGAGGTAGCGCACGCTATCTTCCATGACCTGGAGAGCAAGGGGCGCCTCTATCGCTTCGATCCCTATACGCACCGCTACCCGCTGTGCTGGCGCTGCGGCACGCCGCTAGTCTTCCGGTTGGTGGATGAGTGGTTCATCAGCATGGGACCGCTCTACGACAAGCCCCGCGAAGCGCTAACGCCGGAGGAAAAAGCCGCGAGCCTGCGCTATCAGATTATGGACGTGGCTGACCAGATTACGTGGATTCCCGAATTCGGACACGAGCGCGAACTAGATTGGCTGCGCAATATGCACGACTGGATGATCTCAAAGAAGCGCTACTGGGGTCTGGCATTGCCGATTTGGGTCTGTGACAATCCACACTGCGAGCATTTCGAGGTCGTCGGCGATATGGAGGAGCTGCACGCGCGCGCTGTAGAGGGTTGGGACTCCCTCAAGGGACATACGCCGCACCGCCCGTATGTGGACGCCGTCAAACTCGCGTGCCCCAAATGCGGCGGTCACATGACGCGCGTCAAGGATGTGGGCAACCCGTGGCTTGATGCGGGGAGCGTCGCCTACTCCACCGTGCGCTATCGCACCGACCGCGAATACTGGCAGAAGTGGGTGCCCGCCGCCTGGATCAGCGAATCCTTCCCGGGTCAATTCCGCAACTGGTTCTACAGCCTCATCACGATGAGCACCGTCTTTGAGCAGATTCCCCCCGCCAAGATTGTGCATGGCTATGCCCTGCTATTCGCCGAAGATGGGCGGCAGATGCACAAATCCTGGGGCAACGCCATCTGGTTCGATGACGCCGCGGAGCAGATGGGTGTGGATACAATGCGCTGGATGTACCTGAACCAGAAACTAGATCAGAATCTGCTCTTCGGTTACAAGGGCGCGGATGAAGTGCGACGCCGCTTTGTCATCCCATTGTGGAACGTCTACGCCTTCTTTGTGAATTACGCGCGGATTGATAACTGGACGCCTTCGGTGGAGCTGCTGGACAATCCCGCCGCGCTGCTTGAAGGCGAGCCGAATATCTGGGCGCCGTGGACGACAGCTGCTGCCCCGACTGTGCTCGATAAATGGATTATCGCCCGCCTGCGCGAAACCGTCGCCACGATAACAGCGGGTTACGAGAGCTACATTCCGCTCAACGTGGCGCAGCCTGCGGAAGCCTTTCTCGATGATGTGAGCAACTGGTACGTGCGACGCAGTCGTCGCCGGTTCTGGAGCAAACAGGGTGCCAGCGCCGAAGCCGATGCAGACAAGCAAGCGGCTTATGAGACGCTCTACACCGTGCTCGTGACCTTTGCAAAGCTGCTCGCTCCGGTCATGCCCTTCCTCACCGAGGTGATGTATCAAAATCTCGTGCGCGCGGTAGATGAAACGGCGCCGGAAAGCATCCATCATTGTTTGTTCCCCACAGCGGAACCGTTGAGTGCGCCAGAGCAGGTGTTGGTGGATGCCATGACTGCGGTACGGCAAGCAGCAACGCTGGGGCACTCGGTTCGCGCAACAGGCAACCTCAAAGTGCGGCAACCGCTGGCGCGCGCGCTCATCGCCGCCGACCCACGCCGTCGCGAGGTGCTCAGCAGATTACTCGATCTGCTCGCCGACGAGCTGAACGTGAAGGAAGTCGCCTTTGTACATGAGGAGGGTGAACTGGTGAATTACCAGCTGCTCCCGCTCAACAAGGTACTGGGTCCGAAATTTGGGCAGCGCTTCCCGCTGGTGCGGAAGGCGCTCAATGCCCTCCATGCCCCGCGTGCGGTGGCGCAACTCCACGCCGGAGAAGCCCTACAGCTCACGCTGGAAGATGGCAGCGCTGCGGAACTCCACCCTGATGAGGTGCTGGTGCAGACGCAAGCCCGCGAGGGCTTCGGCGTCGCCGGTGAGGGCGGGTTGGTCGTGGCGCTCGATACGGCGCTCACGCCAGCGCTGGAGCAGGAAGGATTGGCACGGGAGATCATCCGCCGGGTGCAGGACCTACGCAAGCAGGCGGATTATGAGCTCACCGACCGGATTACCGTGCAATACCACACAGCGGGGCAACTGGCGGAAGCCATTGTGGCTTTCCGCGATGCCATCGCCGCCGAAGTGCTGGCAGATGCGATTGAAGCAGCAGAGACGCCCACGGGCGACAAGACACTTGAGGATTCCGTCGAAGGGGAGCGATTGCTCATCGCCGTCAGCAGGGGATAGCGCTGCACTCCCGAAATCAGGCAACTAGAGACTATTGCTGATGACAGAAATGGAGCGGGCTATGCCCGCTCCATCTGTTCTTTGAGCAAAAAGGGCGCTAAGAACACTGCGCCAGCGCCTACGGGGTGATGACCAGCGAAACATCATCCCAGTAAGCATCTTCATGCTTGTTACCCCATTTGGCTTCAGAAAGCAGGAAAACCGTGATGCGACCCTCTTGCCCAACCGTCGCTTCCACAGGACCCACAAGGCCAAAGACATCGTAGATATAAGCCATGTCGCTCCAGATAACATTGCTGGACCAGGGGTTCGAACCACCAGTCGGGTCGATACCTACCTTGAAACCAAACTGGTAGGGGTCGTCCCCGCATGAGAGAGCACCAGTATCATCTCGATTGCATGACCATGCGTGCGCATAAGCGCTAAGCATCGCCCGTGAACCTGCAGGAAGATTCGCCACCGTCTGGTACACCCCGCCGCGATGGGGGCGCCAGAACGTGAAGAACTTCAACGCCCAATGTCCACTGCGGACTCGAGGCACTGGCGTCACGAAATAGCCCTCGAACGGAATCGGCATCACCTCTGGACGTCCCCGCCCTCCCGTCTCTTCTTCCCACCAGGTGACCCAGCCCTCGGGCGTCATGATGTTATCCCACACACTGCCATCGAAGGTATCATGTGTTATCCCGCCAGGTTCGGTGATGCCTTCAAAACCAGGATTCAACAGAGCATCAGTGATGGGAGGTGGAATGGGGTTCACGTCCGCCGCTTGATTGTTGGTCGAATTGGGGTCATAAACCCCACCGGGAAGAACGGCAACCACGGTGCGCAATGACCCTGTAAAAGCCTGGTCAACCGTGGCTACAATGGTGAGCGTTGCGTGGTCGCCGGCAACAAGCGCCACACCCTGCCACACACCCGTTACCGGGTCAAAGACACCGGCACTGGGCATGAAAATGGGATTGAGCAAAGCCTCGGGTAAGGTTCGCGTGAGCGTCATAGCGGGTGAGGTCGCCGGACCAATGTTGGAAACCGTCACCGTGTAAATGATTGCCGCGCCGGCAACGTAGGGTCTGGGCAAGCTGGTAATGCTCAACGCAAGATCCGCCGATGGTAACGGCCTGAACACCAAAGGCACGTACACAAACTGATCGAAAACAGGTTCATCAGCCCTGACAAGACTCGCGCTACTCCCGAACAACAAAATGCCCAAGAACCATATCGTTATCAGCAGCCTGAGATGGAGTTTTTGCGACATTGTCTCCTCACTATGATGAAAAGTGCATGCGAAGGTACCCAAAAATGAGCTCAGAAAACCGCCACACATAGTCAGAGGTCTTCTCCTGTAAGAATTATAGGTGAAGCCCGTTTTCACACAAATGCTGGGTGCGTGTCAACTTTGGGGCAACGGTGAGGCGGCTATCAGGCAAATGCCTTTCCTTTGAGCGGGTTTTTGCGGCGTGGCTGCGCCACGCCGCAAAAACCCATCTATCGAGCACGCCCTGTAGGGGCGTTTGAGATTGCCACCCTCACGTGAAATGCACCCCAAATGCTGGCATGGTATGGGCTTCATGGTACAATCCTGGTTGCTGGTTGTGAGAAATCAGATAAGAGCAAACAGGTACAGCGCAACCAGAAACCAGACCTGCAAGGAGATAACCTATGCGCCGTTTGATGGTCACCGGTGGAGCTGGATTCATCGGCTCCAATTTCGTCCGCTATATGCTGGGAAAATATCCGGATACCTTCATCCTGGTCTACGACAAGCTCACCTACGCCGGACGGATGGAGAACCTGGAAGATGTGGCTGAAGCCTTTGCCGGGCGTTATACATTTGTCCAGGGTGATATCTGCAACATGGCGGCGGTGGATAGTGCCGTGCAAACCTACGCGATTGACACAATCGTCAATTTTGCCGCCGAGACCCACGTAGACCGCTCCCTCATGGAACCCGGTTCCTTTATCCAGACGGATGTCTACGGCACATTTGTGCTGCTCGAAGCCGCGAAGAAATTCAACCTGGAGCGCTATCACCAAATCAGCACCGACGAGGTCTACGGGCAGGTGCTCACGGGACGTTCCACCGAGAAGGACCAACTGGAGCCACGCAGCCCCTACGCCGCAAGCAAGACCAGCGGTGATTTGATGGTGCTGGCCTATTGGGAATCGTGGAAATTGCCCGTGACCATCACACGGGGCTCCAACAACGTCGGTCCATACCAGTATCCAGAAAAGGTCGTGCCGCTCTTTGCCACCAACGCCATTGATAACCAAGCCTTGCCTGTATATGGTGATGGCTTGCAGATGCGCGATTATCAATACGTACTGGACCACTGCGAGGGCATTGACATGGTGCTGCACAGGGGCGCATTGGGCCAAATCTACAATGTGGGCACCGGCGAGGAGATGACGAACATCGAGATGACGAAACTGGTGCTGGCGACTTTGGGAAAGCCGGAGAGCCTCATCAAGCACGTAGAAGACCGCGCCGGACATGACCGTCGTTATGCGCTAGACGTGAGCAAGCTCCGCGCGCTGGGCTGGGAAAGCCGGCATAGCTGCGCCCAAGCCGTGGAAAAGACGGTGCGCTGGTACGCAGAGAACGAGCACTGGTGGCGTCCCATCAAGAGCGGAGCCTTGTACAAGGAATATTACGCCCAGCAATACGGCAAGCGACTGAGCGAGTAAGCGAAACAGCAAGAAGGCAAGTGAGCGCCTTTTCGCTTGACCATCTTCTCTTAGGCCGATTACCATGGCGACACCAGAGAGCATCGCCCATTACTTGATGCGCTCCGTAAGGCGTGCGGTGCGCGAGTTCGCACTCATCACGCCGGGGGACCGCATTGCTGTGGGAGTCTCCGGCGGGAAGGATAGCCGCGTGCTGCTCGAGCTGCTGGCGCGCGGCGAAGCGCTTTCCGGCAATGGCAATTACGAGCTGGTGGCAATTCACGTAGAGACCGCGAGCGCGGGTCTACCGGACCAACGACCCGCGCTCGAAACCTGGTTTCAGACGCTGAATATCCCTTTTGAGATCACGTCGCTGGAGCTGCCCGCGACCGAATCCCTACCTCTGGATTGCTTCCGCTGCACGCAGCTGCGCCGCAAAGCGCTCTTCCGCGCCGCCGTACGACACGGCTGTAACAAGGTCGCCTATGGGCATCACGCTGATGATGCCGCCATCACCACACTGCTGAGCATCCTCCACAAAGGGCAGATAGAGAGCCTTGCGCCTTACCGCGAGTATTTTGGGGGGCAACTCACACTCATTCGTCCGCTGATTTACGTGACCGAAGCAGAAATCCGCCGCTACGCGCGCGCCTGCGGGTGGGAGTTCCCGCCGGAACTGGAGTGCCCACGGAAGGATGACGCCCGCAGGGATAAAGTGGAGCGCTTTCTGGCGACCTTCAACCGGCGAGAGCGCGAGCAGATTCGCGCCAACCTGATACGATTAGGAACGGCGCGTGGAGAAGAGACCTATGGAAAACCATGAAACAGCCCAGGAGAATACCGGACTTTCTCCGCGCCTGGTCAAGTTGAGCAAGTTTCTATCACTGCTGTTGTATCACCGCTCGGCGCGCTTTCCCATTCCCCTGGATGAGGAGGACTACGCCAACCTGGATCAGGTGCTGCGCATCCTTAAAGGGCTGCCCAACTTCCGGTGGGCGGGGCGTGGGGACGTCGAAACGGTGGTCAATACACAGGGGCGACGCCGCTTTGAGATTGATAACGAGGGAATCCGGATTCGCGCCCTCCGTGGGCACGAAACGCCGGATGCAACAGAGGACTAATCAGGCAACCAGAGTGCACCTCAGTCATTACTCTCTGCCGGTGACGCAGGTGCAGCTGCCGCGGACACCGGAATAGCAGATGCAGACTTAACGAAGGGCTTCAGCAGCAGGATCAACAAGCCCGCAGCAACAATGCGCCCCACCCCCGAAGCCACAAAATCCCAGGCGTAGCCCAGCGTCTCAATCAACTGCGCACCGAGCAGGGGTCCCAGAACATTCGCAAGCGAGTTCAGGCTAGAGTGTGCCGCGATCGCCTGCGTGCGGTGTTTGGTCTCCGAGAGCTCCAGCTGCAAGTTGAAGTTGGAGACATCGAAGCCTGCCCACAGGAAACCGTTAGGGATCATTACAAACACGGCATGCCAGGGTTTGGTCATCGGAATCCACATGAGGGGCAGCAGCGGAATCAGCAAGGCACAGAGGGCAAAAGCCCAACGTGCGCCACGGCGGTCCACCAGACGCCCGAAAACCTGCCGTCCCACCACATCGGTCAGTGCGGAGACCGTGCCCAGGATCCCGATAATTCCAGGGCTGGATTTCAGGTTCTCAATCTGGAAAACACTCAGATACGGTGATGCCAGCTGTACGGAGAGATTCCAGAACGCGAGCAACACCGTGTAACGCAGAAACAGGGGATTGGCAAGGAATGCCCGGCTGAAAGCGGTCCAGATCTTCTCGGGGCGCCGGTCCTCCCCGGAATCGGGCTCAGGGATGCGCCCGTAAAGGAAGACCGCCGCGATTGCCACCCCCACAGCAATACCAAAAGCAAGCTGGTATCCGCCCGGCGCGCCCCCGCGGTCAATGATCTGACCAGCGACCGGTACAGTGAGCATGGTGACGATGGACATAATCGTCTTGCGAGAGGAGAAATAACGCCCACGGCGCTCCAGTGGGACGATATCCCCGGCTAACGAAGTCCAAGCGGGGGTGCCGACGCTGCTCACCCCGGAGCGCAGCGCCATAATCCCAATGAGCGCGGCGATGAGCGCAGGTCCCGAAATCACAAAAGGTGCAAGAAGCGCCAGTAGCAACATCAGGAACTGCAAAGAGAGTGAGAGCATAAACACGGGCTTACGTTTGCCCAATCGCGCCGTCCATTGTGCGCCGATGAGCGGCGCCAGCATGGCAAGGAAACTGGCAATCGAAGCCAGCGTGCCAATCTGCAGTTTCGTCGCGCCCAATGCCAGCACGTAGAGTGTGACATAGCTATCCACAAAGGCAGCTGCCAGCGCAATCAGCACCCCATACCACCAGAAGACCTGCATACCGCGCCGGTAGGAGGGATGCACATCCCGAGTCACAAAGACATCGGCATGATGCGCCCAATGCTGCAGATGGGACAACGCCTTAAGCAACGGTCTCAATGCACTCCTCAAATAGGTTGGTATTCAAAATTACGCAAACGCTATTATAATCGTGTTTGCGACAATGCCAGTCCTGGAGTGACTGTTCAGATTTCCATCGCAAAACGTAGATGGCTGACTGAAGCCGCTCTTCGTTGTGCAAAACGGGAGAACGCTGAACTGTTACAGCCTGGAGACGGTAAGACTAATCACTAGACTTAATTTGCCGCACAAATTCTGACGGGTTGAGACAGGCTTTTTATATCGCAGCCCGGCTGTGGCGCCTAAATCCACAACCATGAAAGGAACCTATAACCATGATTATACATATCACACAACAGGAAACCTGGGACGCAGCGCGTCTGGCAGGCAGTTTCCAGGCAGACACTCTGGCACTGGAGGGCTTTATCCACTGCTCTACACCCGAGCAGGTGTTGGAGGTCGCCGACGCCAGATTCCGCGGGCATGAGGGATTGGTGCTGCTCTGCATCGAGGAAGCGCTGCTGCAAGCGGAGATTCGTTATGAAGATTGCTATGATACGGGCCAAAAGTTCCCGCATATCTACGGACCTCTCAGTCTGGAGGCAGTCACGCAGGTGCTCGCGTTCCCCCCACAGGAAGATGGCACGTTTATGTTGCCTCCAATGACAGCGGGAGCGCAGGCGTAAGCCATCGTTCGGCACTCTTGTGGATGAGGAGCGTCGCTTGAGTTGAGAGTTATTCAGGGTCGCGCACAGTGCGTCTCTGAATAACTCGCCCTTGAACAAGCTTTGACCCAAGATTTCACCGCCCAGTGATAGTAATAGCAGTTCTCGCCTTGACGTATGGGGGTCTACTGGTAGAGTGAAGTGCATGAAATCACTTCACCCACATTCCGAACCAACAGCTTTTGCGCGCGTACACCTCGACCGGCGTGCATTCCTGAAAGGACTTCTCGCTCTTGCGGGAGGAGCGCTTGCCAGCTGCGTGCGCCCCAATCAAGAAGCACCCTTATTGCCCACCCCCACGGCATGGACACCGGAGGCGAAAAACCCCACGCCCTCACCGACCGCTTCGCCCTCACCTTACCCTACCGGAACCCCGACGCCAACCGCGACGCCGCTCCCGACCGAGACGCCCAGCCCTACGCCCACCGAGATGCCCTGGGTCTACCCCAACAAGCCCTCGAAGTTGGGATTGCACACCGTCAGTCCCAATGGAGCATTCCCCTTTGTGCGCGGTGTGACCGAAGCCGGGGGACAAATCCGGCTCATGAAAGCATTGGGCAATTTCGGCGTGCTGCGGGAGGTGAAATCGATCTCGCCCGCCACCGTCACCATCGGACGTTGGCCCTATATGGAAGCTGTAGATATCTGGGGCGAACCGGCTCACGCGGCTGAGCGCGTGATGCAGCAGCACATGCAAGCCTGGCAGCACGAACGGGATGTTGTGGATTATTGGGAGGTCCTCAACGAAGTCAACCCGGGGAACATCGAGGGGCACATCTGGTTGGCGCGCTTCTACTGGGCGGCGATGGACATTGCGGAAGCCCAAGGATACCGTCTGGCGTTGTTCTCGTACTCCGCCGGGGTCCCGGAATGGGCAGATTGGTCCGCCATCGTCGAAACCGGCATCTTTGCCCGCGCCGTCCAGGGAGGGCACATCCTGGCGCTGCATGAATACGATTGGCCCTTCCTGCGGCTCAACTGGGGCGGAAGTCTGCCGGGGCAGCCCGCCTATGATCCTGAGCGCGGCATTCTTGCCGGACGTTATCGCCATCTCTACCGCGATTTCCTGATTCCACGCGGCGAGGTCATCCCCCTGGCAATCACGGAATGCGGTCTAGACCCAGGCATCACGGGCGCCACACCCAGCTTAACATGGCAGCGGCAATGGCTCAGCGAGCTTGCCTGGTATGACTCCAAGCTCGTGGAAGATGATTACGTCATCGGCACGGCGATTTTTACCCTGGGTGGCGGCGCAGATTTCTATTATTATGACTACGAAGCCCTGCTTCCGGATTTGCGCGAGTATATCCTGCGGCTAAAGGATCTCTAGGCAGCACCAAACAGAGATCGTGCGCCGCGGGATTTAGCGGTGCACGGCAAAACCGTCCACGTCCGCAGCGATGATACGCAGCTCACCACCGAGCTCCCCCACCCAAAGCGTTTTCTCATAAGTCTCATCCGCGGCGAGGAAACCATAGTTCGTAGCATCTGCCCACTGCAACGCGATAATCTGCCCCGTCTCCTCAGGATCCACAAATGGCGCCAGCTCCACGCCGGGACCGCCCAACATCATCCGTGCCGCATCCCACTGCGCGAAGACGAAGTAGCGGCTATCGGGTGACCAGCCCAGAAATTCGCCGGCGCCCTCAGCGTAAACATCCGCCGCAGTGCCATCCGCATTGGCAAGCAGCAGATCGCCGCCATAGTCTGTGACATGCACCAACCAGGTGCGATCCGGAGACCAAAGGCGATCCTCCATCGTGTTGAACAGGCACGCATACGGCAAGGCGCCAATCTGCACAGCACCCCCTGAACGTGGCAAGCGCCATAGCGAACAGAATGCGCCCTCATCCCAGGGTTCCGGTGACGTAATGGCGACCATCCCGTAGCTGCCATCAGGCGCCCACAAGGGTTGCGGGATATAAGCGTATTCACTGGCAGTGTTCACGAATGGAAAGCGCACAAGGTCTCGGCGATTGCGCCCATCAGCATCGAGCAGCGCCACGGCTTCGGGACTGGCGACCAGGAGCGCCGTACCATCCGGCGAAAAGGCAAAACTACCGCCCTCGCCATCGGGGAGCAAACGTGTAAGCGCCCCCGTCTCAACATCCACAACCCACAAATCAAGGCGGGTATCCAAGCCATAGCCACCCTGGATGAACGTGGTAAACGCAGCGCGGCGCCCATCGGCAAACCAGGCGATCCCCCGGGGCAACCGGTCGAGCAAAACTGAATCCGGGCTATCGGGTGTGGTACCCATGACGCCGGGGAGGTCGGTAGCAGCAACCAGGCGCTGCGCCACCGCGCCCTCCTCCAGGCGAATCACCCACAGCTCGAAACGTTCCAATCCCGAAGGTCCTGGAGAAACGTCGCGGTAAAAAAGCACCTGGCGTCCATCAGGGGAAATTTGAGGCTCAGAATCCTGGTAACCCGAGGTGAGCGGGCGCGGCGCATTGTAACCAACTGCCCACCACAGCGCCCCCTCCTGGGTGAAAACCACAGAGAGCACCGGAATCTCCCAGGGTTCTGGTTCAGTGGTTGGCGTCGGGGTTGCACAAGTCGTCCCACAACCCCCAGGACATTCATCAGGACAATAGAAGACTTCGTCCTCACGACACAGCGGCGGTGTACACACAGGGCGGAAGGTAGCGGAAGGTGTCATGGAAGGCTCAGAAGGCGTTGTTGGAGATGGGGTGAGCGGCAGAGTACATGCCAGGCTCAACGCCAACAGAAAAGCGATCACACTCCATCTGGATCCTGCTAAGCGTTTCATCGTTACTCCTTTCAGCGTCTAGCCAGAGGTTTCTAGCACCGGACCTGGCAATCCCACCAGGGGCGCTCAACTTCACGACATGGCACAGCTTCGCACCCTGGGGCTAAGAATTCCAGACCAATGAAGCTCAGGCAAATGAGTCATCCATGAAAACAAGGCTAACTCAAGTAAAGCACATCTTGCCCATATTGCCAACTTCGAAACGATTTCCGCCCCCGTCGTGGAATGCACCCCATACTATTTTAGTGGTTGAAAAAAACCTGTTCCGTGGTAAAATAACTTTATCTGATTGATAAGAGGCTGTGCCGTGAAACCGTTATTTGCGCTACTCGCTCTTGCGCTGTTGGCACTTACCAACAGGTATTGGCGCGCGGCACTTGCACACTAATTCACTGGAGTTCAAGCCCCTGCCGCGCAGCAGGGGCTTTTTGTTGGCTGTTACCAGTTGCGGGCATGGATAGTGAGGTCGTAGAACACAAGGCATTACCATCCTTTAGTCAAACGACCTGGTACCCATGACCCAGTATCATTTTCAGGAGGCACAATCATGATCACGCCCTACCGTCCGCAAGAAATCGAACCAAAGTGGCAGAAACGCTGGGAGGCAGATGCGCTCTACCGCTCGGTGATTGATACCGATAAACCCAAGTTCTACGCGCTCACCATGCTCCCCTACCCCAGCGGCGACCTTCACATCGGTCACTGGTACGCGATGACGCCCAGTGATGCGCGCGCGCGTTTCAAGCGGATGCAGGGCTACAATGTGCTCTTCCCGATGGGTTTCGATGCCTTCGGTTTACCCGCCGAGAATGCCGCTATTCAACGCGGTATCCACCCAGGAACGTGGACGCTGCGCAATGTGGCGAATATGCGGCAGCAGATGCACACCATGGGAACGATGTTTGACTGGCAGCGTGAGGCAGTCTCCTGCCTGCCCGGTTATTACCGCTGGACAGAATGGTTCTTCCTCAAGCTCTACGAAATGGGGCTGGCGTATCGGAAGAAATCACCGGTGGATTATTGCCCCAGCTGCAAAACGACCTTAGCCCGCGAGCAAGTGGTGGGTGAGGAGCACATCTGCGAGCGCTGCGGCGCGCAGGTAATCAAGAAAGACCTGGAGCAATGGTTCTTCCGCATCACGAAATACGCGGATGAGCTGCTGGATTTCTCGAAGATTGATTGGCCCGACAAGATACGCCTGCTGCAAACCAACTGGATTGGGCGCAGCGAGGGCGCCGAAGTTACCTTCAGCATCGCAGCGGAGGACCTGCCTGCGGATGCCGCCGAAGGCGAGGGTGAGCTGGTCGTCTTTACCACGCGCCCCGACACTCTGTGGGGTGCCACGTTTATGGTGCTCGCGCCAGAGCATCCGCTCGTGGAGCGCATCACCAAAGCGGAAAGCCGCGAAGCCGTAGCGTCCTACAAGCAGCAGGCTGCGCGTCAGAACGAAATCGAGCGCCTGGCAACGGATAAGGAGAAGACCGGCGTCTTTACGGGCGCCTATGCAATCAACCCCGTGAACGGCGCGCGCATACCGGTATGGATTGCGGATTATGTCATGATGACCTATGGCACCGGCGCCATCATGGCTGTGCCCGCGCATGACGAGCGCGACTTCGCGTTTGCAGTCAAGTTCGGTCTGCCCATCATTCCCGTGATCGCCCGACCAGATGGCTTAGCCAAGAGTTTTACTTTCCCCGGTTCGGTACGAGAAGGCTTCCGCACGGAACTGGAAACTGCCGGTATCGAATTTGTCGCCACACCGGTGGGCGATATGGGTGAGGGGCTGTTCGTCACCCTGCGGGGTGACACACAGATCGAGATCTACATCGCGCTAATGCAGAAGTTTCTGCTGCCCAACAACTGGAACGAAGTAGTAGGCGCACGCTGGGCTTTCATCTTCACCGATGGAGAAAAATCTGAGGTGTGCGAGCTGAATTCGGTGGAAACCGATGCTGCGATTCTCGCACGCTGCAAAGCCATCTTCCCCCCCGTCACCCCGAATCGCACCTGTATGGAGATGCTGAGCTCGCTGCCGTTCTACACCGACGTGCTATTCCACCACGAGTACGGAACGATGATCAATTCAGGACCTTTCAGCGGGACACCGGGAGATGTCGCCAAATCTCAGGTCATCGCCTGGCTCGCAGAGCAGGGACGCGGGAAAGCTGCCGTCAACTACAAGCTGCGCGACTGGCTGATCAGCCGGCAGCGCTATTGGGGCGCGCCGATTCCGATGATCTACTGCGACAGCTGCGGTATTGTTCCCGTGCGCTATGAAGACCTGCCCGTGCTGCTGCCTGCCGATGCCGAAATCCCGAAGACAGGGGAGAATGCGCTGCTCTACCACAAGGGTTTCCTGCACACCACGTGCCCGAAATGCGGCGGACCCGCGCGGCGTGAGACCGACACAATGGACACATTCATGTGCTCATCGTGGTACCAGTATGCATACCTGAGCCCCTACTATCGCGAGGGCGATTCCGTGACCGGCAACGACACCCCCTGGGATCCGGCAGAACTGGCATACTGGGCTCCGGTGGATTCCTACACGGGCGGTGCGGAACATGCGGTAATGCACCTGATGTACACCCGCTTCTTCACGAAGGCACTGCGCGACGCCGGACTGCTGAATTTCGACGAGCCGATGCTGCAATATCGCTATCAAGGCATCATCCTGGGCGAGCCGCGCGACGGCGACTGCGTTGAAGTGAGCGGGTCGTGGGAAGGCAATGCTTTCCAGGCGCACCACATTGCGGTCACGCCATTTGACCAACGCCAAAACTGGCCCTCTATTGGAAAGAGCGAGTCGCGTGTCTGCGGCGAGGTGATGGATCGTGATGATGTAAGCCTCAAGGTGCAGGCGGGTGACGAGCTAGTCGTCGTACACGTTCCGGAAGGGCTGGAAATCATCATTCCCGGAAAGGAAAGTCTGGGTGGGCTCAACGACATCCTCTATCATCTGGAAGTCGAGAAGATGTCGAAGAGCAAGAAGAATGTTGTCGCACCTGACACACTGGTGGCGACCTATGGCGCGGACACCGTGCGCGCTTATCTGATGTTTGGCTGGCGCTGGGATCAAGGTGGTCCCTGGGATAGCAAGGGCATTGAGGGTGTGGTGCGTTGGGTCAACCGCGTGTGGGCGCTCGTGATGGATGCGCCACGCAACCGGGTTCCGCTGGATGCGGCGACCGAGCGGGAGCTGCAGCGGGCGATGCACACTGCAATCAAGGCGGTGACGCAAGACCTGGAAAGCTTCAGCTTCAACACCATCATCGCGCGCCTCATGGAATTCACCAACGCGCTGGGCAAAGCCAAAGATGCGGCTTGGGAGTCACCGGTATGGGACACTGCCATCAGCCATCTGCTGCTCCTGCTGGCGCCTATCACGCCACACCTGGCGGAGGAATTATGGGAGGCAATCGGCAAGCCCTATAGCGTACACATGCAGACATGGCCGAGCTGGGATGAAGCGATGCTCGCAGTAGATGAAATCGAGATTCCGGTGCAGGTGAATGGCAAGGTACGCGGCAAGATCGTCGTAGCAGCAAATGCAGACGAGGCCACGGTCAAAGCCGCGGCGCTGGCGGAAGTCAACGTGCGTCGCTACACCGAAGGACAACAGGTGCTCAAGGTCATCGTCGCCGGGCGGAAACTGGTCAGCGTGGTCGTCAGATAAGCGCTATATCACAGATAGCATGCACAACAGGCGTGGTGGGGTATTCACCACGCCTGTTGCGTAAAAAAGATTCCAAAAAAGACTGGACTGAGACTAAATAAAGTGCTATAATTAGATTCAGATTAATTCGAGGTGATGTTATGCCGCAGATGCCACAACGCGATCTCATCATTGTAGGCTCAGGACCGGCAGGGTTGGCTACTGGCTTACACCTGGTACAA
>JAKJAC010000030.1:0-4374 GCA_022707705.1 Chloroflexota bacterium | reverse complement strand
GCCCCTGAACTGGCACAGCGCACACTCATTCTTGAGAGAGCCCGACATCCCCGCCCCAAACTCTGCGCCGGAGGGTTATTGCCAGATTCGGTGGTCCGCCTGGAGCTCCTGGGCCTCGATGTCACCGAAGTACCTCATATCAAAGTCCCGTGGGCGAATTTCACCTTCCAGGGACGTGGTATGCGGATGACTGCAAACAATCGGGACTACGCCTTCTATGTCATTCGGCGGCATGAGTTCGATGCCTGGTTGGCGTCAAAGGCGCGCGAGCGCGGACTGATGCTACAAGAAGAGACAAAGGTGCTCTCGGTGCGTCATGATGGGAATGGCGTGATTGTCGAAACCGACCGCGGCGACTTCTATGCACGGGCTGTCGTCGGTGCAGATGGCGCAAACAGTGTAGTGCGCCGGGCAGTGCAGCCCGAATCGGCGCGCAATGTTGCGCGCCTGCTGGAAGTATTGGTGCACCCGAGCAACGGCGATGCGCCCAGAGATCATCCCCCGCATCTTCCAGATGAAGCCTATTTTGAGTTTGGATGCCTACCCTACGATATTCAAGGTTACGTGTGGGATTTCCCTACACAGGAAGGCGGTGCGCCACGTCGCTGCTGGGGCATTTACGATAGCCGCGTGGACACCAGAGGCGATAAGGGCGATCTACCGAATACACTCAACGAATTCATGGCGCGCTACGGCTATACGCCTGAGGATTACACCTTACAGGCGCACCCCATTCGCTGGTTCGATGCCCGCGCTACCTTTTCCGCGCCTGGAATCCTGCTGGCAGGCGACGCCGCCGGGGTGGATGCCGCTTTCGGTGAGGGTATCAGCCCGGCGCTGGGCTATGGAGAAATTGCAGCCAACGCGGTTGTGGATGCTTTCGCGCGCGAGGATTTCAGCTTCAGTGATTACCGCAAGCGCGTGTTAGGACATTCCTTAGGGAAAGCCCTTCGAACGCGCACCTTTACCGCAAAAGTGCTTTTCAGCCTCCGGCAACCCGGCATTCAGCGGTTGCTCTGGTGGAGATTCAGTGGTTTCCTGAACTGGTACATTAACCGCTTCGTCATCAACTGGACGGAACGCTAAAACCAAAAAAGCAAAACCCTGACCAACCTCCTCATTCAGTGAATTGCTCGTAATTTCATAGAGTGTTTTTGGCTGCCGCGAGCAGCGTGGCAGCCAAAAACACTACTCCTAACGGGCTTCAGGCCGGAATTTGCGCCTTGCGATGGAAGTCTGCGCACTTACTATTTTTGACAGTCCAACCAATGGTAGTATACTGATGTTATCGGCTGGCTGAACCCCGCGCACTTACTTGCGTCGAGATTCTGTTCCGGTCCCCCATTGAAGCACCGTGGTAATCGTGTGCTACAACCCCGATTCAACACCAGGAAAGCCCAAACACCTTGCCTGCAAACCAAGATTTCACCACGGAAAGCTAAAGGGAGACCGACCAGATGAACCGGCGAGCTGCCGCGCAAGCGCGGCGGCCTATTGAGCGCAAAGGTAGTCTCCTGGTTCTCTCTGTGTGGCACCTGGAGAGATTACACAGAGCACACGGAGACAACGCAAAACAGGTGTGCATGGAAAAAGAGCCGAAAACTCAAAGGAGGGTATATGCTAGAACAGATTCTGTCCGTCTTGTTTTGGTTTTTCGTCGCAGCGGTGATACTTTACCTGCTAGCAGGCATTCGCTACATCCCTAACAACCGGATCGGCGTTATCGAAAAACGCTGGAGCGCGAAAGGCTCGCTGAAACAGGGCTTCATCGCGTTGAACGGCGAAGCGGGTTATCAACCGCACGTGTTGCGCGGTGGTCTGCACTATCTCTTCGCCATCCAGTACCGGATCCACATCGAACCACTGGTTACCATCACGCAGGGGCGCATCGGCTACGTCTTTGCCCGCGATGGCATACCATTGCCGGCAACACAGACCCTCGCCAGCAATGTCACCGCGAATGATTTCCAGAATGTGGAGCACTTCCTGCGCAGCGGCGGACAACGGGGACCGCAGCGGCAAATTCTCCGCGAAGGCACGTATGCCATCAACCTGGCGCAATTCGTCGTAATCACGCAGGAGCGCATCTACTACCTGCCTCTGAACCGCGCCGAAGATGCCATTATTCACAACATGGCACAGGTCATCGCCGAGCGAGATGGATTCCGCCCCGTGGTAATCAAAGACTCCGACGACCTTACTGGCATCGTCACGGTGCATGATGGTCCTTCGCTGCCGCAAGGCGAAATCATCGCCCCCATTGTGGGCGATGATCCAAACAATCCGGGAACCTATCACAACAACTTCCAGGCGCCCGATCACTTTCTCAATGCCCGCGGCTTGCGAGGGCGACAGCTCCAGGTGCTGGTAGAAGGTACGTATTACCTCAACCGGTTGTTTGCCACAGTGGAAATGATCCCGAAGACAATTGTGGAAGTCGGCAACGTCGGGGTCGTCGTTTCCTACACTGGCGAAACTGGCGAGGATCTCTCCGGAACAGAATACCGCCATGGTGAGCTGGTTCGTAGGGGACAACGTGGTGTTTGGAGTGAACCGTTGCTTCCTGGCAAATATGCCTTTAACACCTTCGCCGGCAAAGTCATCACGGTGCCCACTACGAATATCATCATCAAGTGGATTCGTAGCGAAATGGGCACGCACCGGTTTGATGAAAACCTGAAAGAAGTCTCCCTAATCACCAAGGACGCCTTCGAGCCTTCACTGCCCCTGTCGGTCGTCGTCCACATTGATTATCAGAAGGCGCCGCTGATTATCCAGCGCTTTGGCGATGTCAAGCGATTGGTAGAGCAGACGTTGGACCCGATGGTCTCAGCATACTTCAAGAACATCGGGCAGACACGCACGCTGATCCAGCTCATCCAGGACCGTAGCGCAATCCAACAGGTTTCCAGTCAGGAGATGAAAGAACGCTTCATGCACTACAACCTGGAACTGGAGGAAGTGCTGATCGGAACGCCAGAGGCTTCACCTGATGATAAACAGATCGAAACCATTCTGATGCAGTTGCGCGCGCGGCAGGTCGCGGTGGAACAAATCGAGACCTACGACCGGCAAGAACTGGCTGCCGTCAAGGAACGCGAATTGCGCGAAGCGCAAGCCCGCGCCGAGCAACAACGACAGGTCACGCAATCAGAGATCAACATCACAGTGCAGACCAACGAAGGTCGAGCCGAATATCAGCGTGCTCTCCAACAAGCAGCGCAAATCCGCGCCCTGGCTGAAGCCGAGGCAGAAAAGGTAGCCCGTGTCGGTGTCGGGCAGGCTATCGCCATCGAAGAGCAAGTGCAAGCCTATGGTGGACCGCAATTCCAGGTAACGCAACAGGTACTCACCCGCTTTGCTGAAGCCATTCAGAACGCGGGCGTGGATGTGGTACCTCGGGTGGTGCTCGGAGGCGGGGAAGGCGGCGGCACCAATAGCCTCATCGAAGGGTTGATGGCAATGTTGCTCTCCGAGAAACTAGGGTCACCGCTTGTGACCGGGGCTGAGCGACAACGTTCTCCCATGGCAGAGGTGTTGCGAACGCAGATTCGCGAGAAGTTGAGCAACGCCACGGATAGCACGCCGCCCATGGTGCAAAAGTAATCTCGTCCGCAAGGGGTTCAATTACAGTGATGTGGGCGCGCCAACGCCGTACCCGGCGCCGCGCCCACATCACTTTTTGTGTGGAAGGTCGATTAAGAGCTTCAGCAGCCTGGCGCCAGCGGCGCCCAGCTCCACCCCCGGCATATTATGCCCGGCGCGACTCACCGGCAAGAGACATAGTCCTCGCCCAGGATAAGCCGCATTTTGACCGGCGCACCAGGATCAGGGCTCAGCAACACATTCTCCTCACGTACACGGAAGAAACTCTGCACCCAGTTCAAGCCACTACCCTTGGTGTTATCGCCAAAGAAGATCAGGCGTGTCTGCGGATATAACCCATCCGCAGGAGCTATGTGTGGTTCATAGCCCGCGTGCACCAGCCAATCGGCAGCCAAATGTTCCCAACCCTCATGCCCAGAGCCATTCCAGACCTCGATGGGAGTTGCTGCCTGCAACGCCCGACTACTCGCCGGCTTAGCGAGCACATTCTGCAATACAGGCTCGATCTCCTCCCAGACCGGCAGGAAGACCGCTCCGCCTTCAGGAGTGGTGTAGGGAGTGACCTGCGCGCGCCCGAGGTTATAGGTACGCACGTCCACAGGGCTGAGCCGCGCCGCAGTCACTGCCAATTCAAGGATATTGCCCATACCCAGGTCGGTCTGATACAAACCCCCGAGCTCTTGCGCCAACGCCGGTGCAGCTTCCAGCAGATTGGCTTGTTTCGCCTGCCGCCACATGGCTTCCAACACACGCTGTTGTCGCTGCTCT
>JAKJAC010000309.1 GCA_022707705.1 Chloroflexota bacterium | reverse complement strand
GCAGCCTGATACCCCAAATGGATGGCGTTGCTCATATGCCCATACGCGACATCGGGGTAGGTAGTGCTGGTATTCGACACTGGTCGTCCGGTCAGATCTCCGTCATATACGAGCTTACCCTGCGCTCGCAGCGCCAGAAGCACCTCTTGATCGATGAAGGGCTGACTCACTTGGGTCAGGACCGCGACAAGCTCCTCCGCTTCAGTCTGCGTCAAGGCGGTAAGCGTGCGACTGACACCACTGTGATCCGCCCATCCCGTTTGCCCCCAGGCTTGCGCTACAGCCTGATCCTGATCCAGTGGGTGTGCCGCATAGCTGAGGTCCTTGAGATGCGCCCAACCACCCAAAATCGCTACGAAAAACTCGAGCACCTTGCGTTGTGGCGAATGATCCACGGTTTTCTGGCTCAGCGCTACCGCTTCAAGCTTGGCGACCAACTCGATGCACTGGGCAAACTGCCCCCAGGCCAGCAGTAATGCGTGATGGGTCAAGGTTGCTTCTTGGTATTGGCTCATGGCACACTTCCCCAGAGATATGCCATAAGCATAGTCGCGTTATTGTCAGTTGTAAAAGTTCATTTTTCGGGCCGTTTTCGTCATTTCGGCCTCTATTTGCACAAAAGTTACGCTATCAACCCGGAAATCGTGATGGCAACTGGATCGAACCGGCTTGGGAGTATATGCACTTCCACCCGGCGTTGGATGTTGCCAATATGGATAGGTTCGGGATTTGGGAGGAGGCAGGGGCAATCGTGGCAGTGGTTCACTACGAATGGCATCTAGGCGAGGCTTTCTTCCAGTTTCACCCTGCCTTTCGCCATTTGCGCGTCGAGATGCTGGATTATGCCGAAGTCAATCTGCACGGGATTTCGCGTCGGGATGGACGACCGTATTTGTGCGCTTACGCCAACGATAACGACCCGGAATTTCTGGCGTTGCTGCAGTCACGTGGCTACACCAGGGAACCTGAGGAAACGCGTCCCATGTACGGTTTTGATATCCCCGACCCCTTCCCGCCGGCTCCCTTAGCTGCGGGCTTCCGCCTGACCAGCCTGGCAGAGGAGTGTGATTGGGCAAAGGTCCACCGTGTGTTGTGGCGGGGCTTCGACCATGGGGATGACGTGCCCATGACGGATGAGGAGCTCGAGAGCCGTCGTCGCATGTTCGATACGCCCAAGGCGCGGCGCGACTTGAAGATTGCCGTGGTTGCCCCGGATGGGAATTTCGTTGCCTTCTGCGGCATGTTCTACGAGCCTAACGGCAAATTCGCCTACGTTGAGCCTGTGGCGACCGACCCGGCTTATCGCCGCCTGGGTTTGGGCAAATCTGCTGTGCTGGAGGGTATCCGGCGCTGTGGGGCTTTAGGAGCGACTGTGGCGTATGTCGGTTCGGACCAGCCGTTTTACCAGGCTATCGGCTTTTGTAAGGTGCATAACACCGAATGCTGGGTGAAATATCTGGCTTAGAATACGTGGTGTTGTTCTCCGGCATCTTGCTGGCTGAAGCGCAGATTCCGTGAGGTGCATGATTTCTAAAACATCAGCCCCCTACGCACCGGTAGGGGGCTGACTGATTCCCTGCAGTTCAGGTGGGCGAGCAGAGACTCGAACTCTGGACCTCACGGATGTGAATAGTGATGCGCCATAATGGCACCCCAGAGCACACGGTACCACTCTATTGGCATCCGTGCGCCCAACTTTCTCTCTACAACCGTGCATAGCGCTACAGCGCCCAGGTGTCTACGGGATCAGCTCGCCGGTGGCTAAGCCCAGCAGCATCCCCTCCACGCGGTGAAAATCGAAATCCGCCGGCATAGGGTGGGGGACGCGCGCGAACAGCGCCCCGCGCTGCACGTGAATCTTCCCGGCAGCGAAGAACTCATCAAGAAGTTCAGTGTTTGTCGTCATTGCAAGCCCTTCTCTATAGGGATTGACCGCCGCCCGCGGACGGCTGACGGAGGTCACCGGTCATTTGCTTCACCGCCGCGCCCAGCTGCCATCGTTGTAGAACACGTAGGTAGCTCCGGAGTCGCTGCGGACCATGAAGCCGCGGTCGAAGGTCTGCATCGTGCCCTGGTAACCGCGTTCACAGTCGGTGGCATTGCCCAAGCCGCTGCGGATTTCACTGATGTTGCACCACATCATGCCAAAACCCCGCCGTGGTGTGGGCGGGCACTGCGCCGGTGTGTTCGCATCGGGGCAGGTGAAGTCAGGGCTGCCTTCCACATACGGTGAGTGCTGGAAGATGCGCCACGTGCCATTATTGAAAAGCACTAGCGCTTGAGCGTAATCCACAGGCTCACGCCAGAACATCTTGCCGCGCTCGAAATTCTCCTCGGCGATCAAACCGCTGTAGGCGTTTCCCTGCGCACAGCCGATCTCACCCTGCACCGTCGCCCACGCCCCGGCAAACGTGCCGCTCACGGGTGGGCAGGCGGGGGTGGAGGTCGCCCTCGGTACTGACGTCGCGGTGGGTAAAGGCGTAGCCAGGGGCGGGCTTGTCGTTTCTAGTGTGAGCGTGATTTCCGGTACCGGCGCAATGGCAAGCGTGGCTGAGAGAGGGCTGGTGGGCGTGGCTTCTGGCGCGAGTGTGGCTTTCACTACTGCCGCGACGACGGGTGTTGCCGAAGGCGCCGCTGGCGTCGCGACTGCTTCCCGCCCTCCCCCTTTGAGCAACGCGCTCAGCCCGAGACCTGTCAGGGCTAGCAGCGCAATCACTCCGATGACCAGCGCCGGTATGAACCAGCGCGGTTGAGGGGCGGGCGCAGCGTTTCCCCCTGTCACCCGTGTCACTCCTGGCGTTACCGGCGCTCCAGTGCCGCTCAATGCCGCGCGCAATGCCGCGACGCTCTGAAAGCGCTGGCTCGTGGCTACCTCCGTTGCGCGCAGGATGCTCTGCTCCACCAGCGGGCTAATCCGCGGATTGAGCTGCCGCGGCGTGGGCAAGGGGATTGCCTCCACCATCCGCCGGACGCTTTCCGGCGGGCGCTGCCCGGTCAAGACATGGTAGAGCGTCGCCCCCAGCGCATAGACATCGGATCTCGCATCCGTGTTCCCGTCGCCGTATTGCTCCGGGGGATTGTATCCCGGAGTGATGGCTTTGGCGCCGATGGTCGTAGATAGCACCGGGTCGTAAATCTTGGCGATGCCGAAATCCACCAACATCGCTTGCCCATCCGGGCGGATTTTGATATTGGCAGGTTTGACGTCGCGGTGGATGATGGGCGCCGGTTGGCTGTGTAAGTAGTTTAGCGCATCACAAATCTGCATCAGCCATGGCAGAACATAAGCTTCCGGCAGCGGACCCAGGCGCTGCACCATGGATTCCAGATCTTCACCGGCGATGTAGTCCATCACCAGGTACTGGCCCTGCTGAGGGATGAAGAAATAATCTATAACCCGCGGCAAGTGTGGGTGCGAGAGTTGCGCCAAGAGCCGCGCCTCGCGGGAGAACTGCTTCTGTGCCTCGGCTGAAGTATCCAGGTTTTCTTTGATGGCCACCGGCATTTCCAGGCTGGCATCCCAGGCGCGATAGACCGCACCCATGCCGCCCTGACCCAGTAAGGCATCAATCCGGTAACGCCCATGTTGCAGAAGTTGTCCTGATCCGAGCATCGAATGCCTCCCATTCACCGCGGGTTTCCCTCTAGTAGCTCGCACTACTGTCCCGACATATTGAGTGTAGCATAATTTGAGACGGTGCAAAATGGCACCTGTTTATTTTCTCTGAACTGGCTTTCCTGCTTTCACCCCCGCATTCCCGGTTGCGACACGCCCAGACATAGCGATACCGCGCCCCCCATGCGGCAAGCGCGGTATCGTGCTTACTGCGAGCCCCTGCCCAGCCTCGCTACTCCTTACTGCTGCCGCAATACCAGCGGCAGGAACACAAACTTTGCTTCCACCAAGACCGCATCAATGCCGGTACGCGGTACACCAGGCGTGATGGCAATGAGTGTTGCCATCTGAATAGTGGGTTGGCCGTCATAATATTGTGACAACAGACGTTGTGCTGGATCTTCGAACTGCACGCGGTAGTCAATACCAAGTCCCTGGCCCAAATCAGTGAACAGGTATGCTCCATCACCGGCGGTTTGAACGGTATCAAGATGACGCCACTGATCACTCTCGAGAGAACGATAAAGGTTGACCTGTACGCCAGATGCAGGAGTTCTACTCGCGAGACTGACAACACCGCTAAGACTACCCAATTCTTCGCCACAGATTAGGCCTGTACCATAGAGAGAGCGGATAGTTCCGAGCCACGCGGGGACAGCGCCCGTTGGGGGAACGCACCAATTGGTGTCGTAGAAGGTGAGACGTTCAAGAGTTAACGGCGTGAATGCCGCGGGCACTTCGCCACTCAATGGATTGTTGTGTAGGTAGAGGGAACGTAATGCAGCGAGACTTCCGATCTCCGATGGGATAGGGCCGCTCAGCTGGTTGTTGTAAAGGGAGAGTCTCTGCAATGCAGTTAAGTTTCCGATCTGGGGTGGAATCGCGCCGCTCAGCTGGTTGCTGTCCAGGTAGAGATACCGTAATGCAGTTAAGTCACCAATATCGGGTGGGATTGCGCCGCTCAGCTGGTTGACGAGAAGGTATAGCCCCTGCAATGCAGTCAAGTTTCCGATCTCGGGTGGGATCGCACCGCTAAGCTGGTTGCTGTGCAGGTAGAGGTTTGTCAGCGCAGTCAGGTTGCCAATCTGAGGCGGAATCGCGCCGCTCAGCTGGTTGTCGGACAGGTTGAGACTCCGCAATGCGGCAAGGTTACCGATCTGGGGTGGGATTGCGCCGCTCAGTTGGTTGTTGGATAGGTAAAGTCCCTCCAATG
>JAKJAC010000308.1 GCA_022707705.1 Chloroflexota bacterium | reverse complement strand
TGAGCTCTCCGCGAACCTGCCCTACCCGACTTTACCACCCTTGACCTGTCTGCCTGCAACAGCGCCAGAATTGCCTTTCATTCCCGTGTGGCCCTGGGAACCGGCAGCTGGTAGTCGGATCAGCCCCGCGCTGAGTGCGGCCCTGAAATTGCGGCGCGAGGCAGAACTGAGTGGTGGCAAGGCGATTGCGGTGCCGCACCCGGGTTTGCCGTCCGTACAGTTGGATGGGCGTAAATGGCCGGAAGTCACCTTGCTCGAGGCTTCGCTGGAAACGGCGCTGGCGCAGGACGCTGAGACGGCAGTGTTCCTGGATACTACACTGTGGGTGCAAGCGCATCCCAATCGCATGGAATTGGTGCAGCAAGTAGCAACAGTGTTGGCAGATCAGGGAACCTGGCATTGGGTTGATGTCGTACCAGCTTCGATGCCGAGCCATTGGCTATTCACGGTGTTTCCGGCATTGTGGACTTATGTGCAAGAGGCGTATTGGAACGTCCAACAGATTTTCAAGCAGCTGCAGCAGGCAAGTTTGACGGCGACAGTTCGGGAGACCACGTTCTACCAGGCTATCAGTCTGGAAACTGCGGTGGCGTTGGTACGTCAGCGGCCAGGCTTGCTGCAATTGCTGGCGGATGCGGATTACCAGCGGGGCCTGGCGCAATTGGAAGCGGCTATGGCAAGCCAGGGGCCGGGGACCCTGTTAGGTTCGGAGTTCACGCTGGCAGAAGTGACGGCAATCAAGAACGCTGTCCCGCGCAAGAAGCGGGGTGGAAAGCAGGCAGCTGCTGTTGAATGATCCTTGGCGCTAAATGTTGGGGCGAGCATAGGGGAAAACGGCGGGACACTGGCGCGGTTAGGATCAATGTGATAGTGCTTCGGGCAATCGGGGGGTTCTACGGGTGAGTTAAGTGGACAGGAGCTGGATATTGGGGGCCAGAAAACCCGGCAAAGGGTCTTGACAGATTGCCATTGTAATAGTAAACTATATGCAGATATTGCACCTTAGCAAGTACATACGCGTATTTGCCTGGAACGCAAAAGAGCCACCCCGGTCCCTCAACCGTATAGGGTGGCTCTCGGTAACCTGGCAAATCGCACTGCCTTCACGCTGTCTTCTGTTAGTGCAAATTTACCACCGACGGGAGCGACGGGACTTGAACCCGCGGTCTTCGGCTTGACAGGCCGACATGTTAACCACTACACTACGCCCCCTGAACGATGTGCATCATACCACAGCCCACCATTTTGTCAATTATCCCCTACCGAGACGACCTGCCTTTTCGCCGCCCAACCAGCGCTTATGAGCGCCCCATGCCTATTCCCAACGGAACGTCTTGGCGGCGAGACCGACGCCGAGGACGAGCATGCCAACCAGGACGGCGACATCTCGCAGGTGACTGCTCCAGGGTTCGCCAGACCACAGACCCCGCAGGAGATTGACGATGTAAGTGAGGGGGATGAAGCTGGAGATCTTTTGGACGAAGGGTGGCAGCACTTCAACCGCGAAGAAGGCGCCGGAGAGCAGCAACATCGGATAGACAATCACCATGGCAGCGACCCAAGCGGTGCGCACGGTGGGCATGATTCCGGCAAGGATGAAGCCGATGCTGAAGAAACTCAGGCTGCCCAGGGTGAAGCCCGCTAGAAGGCTAAAGACGTTGCCCGTGAAGCGCACGCCGAAGACAAGCCTGCCCGCAACAACGAGCAACACCATCCCCAGCAAGGTCATCACGAAGGTGACGATAACCTGCGCGACCAGGACCACCAACGGGCTGACGGGCGTGGTTCGCAGGCGCCGCAAAATGCCTTTCTCCCGGTACGTCGCCATGGTCATCGTGTTCGACATCAAACCCGCCATGGCGATGATCACCGCGGTGAGAGAAGGAATGGCGACCTCGATGGTGCGCTGCCCCCCGTACATCGGCGTAGGCTCGTTGCCGGAAATGGCGCCGTATAAGAAAAGGTAGATCAAAGGAAAGACGAGCGTAAAGAAGGCGCTCGCCGGCTCACGCAAAAACAGCTTCGCTTCCATCCAACTCATTTTCAATAGGCTTTTCATGGCACACCTCACTCACGTAGCTGACGACCGGTCAGGCTCAGGAAAACATCTTCCAGGGAAGGTTGCTCGCTGCGCAGGTCGCGGAAGGGGATTTGCTGCGCGGTGAGCAGAGCAACGACGGCGCTCACCAAGGATGCCGGGCAATTTGCCGAGCCGTTTGCCGGATCCTCGTGGTTGCCGGCGCGCCCGGTGATGGTAACCCGCCCCTCGTGGATTTCGCAGGTAGCGCCGGCAGGCAGCGCCGCGGCGAAACTTGCCGGCAACCCGCCCGTGATATCGAAGACGATGCGCTCACCCGTCCCAAAGGCGTGAATGAGAGCCGCGGGAGTATCGAGCGCGACAATCCGCCCGTGATCGAGGATGGCAACCCGGTCGCACAAGCGCTCTGCCTCTTCCATAAAATGGGTGGTGAGGAAGACGGTCTTGCCCCGCCCGCGAACATCGCGCACGAGGTCCCAGATGGCGTGGCGCGCCTGCGGGTCGAGTCCGGTGGTCAGCTCATCCAGGAACACGAGCTGCGGGTCCGGGAGCAAAGCCAGGGCAATAAAGAGGCGCTGCTTCTGCCCGCCGGAGAGGTGGGCAAAAGCGGTATCACGCTTCTCCTCCAACCCCAGGCGTGTGAGCAACTCGCGCCAATCAGCCGGGTGCGGGTAGAAAGCGGCGTAGAGATCGAGCGCTTCCCAGACCTTCATCCTATCCGGCAGGTTGGATTGCTGCAGCTGGATGCCGGTGCGTTCGCGCAACTGGCGGCTTTCGCGTTGCGGGTCCAGGCCCAGGACCTGCAGCGTTCCCCGATCCGGGCGGCGCAGACCTTCGACGCATTCGATGGTGGTGCTTTTGCCGGCACCATTGGGACCCACCATCCCGAAGATTTCGCCCTCGCGAACGTCGAACGAGAGATCCTCCACGGCGACGGTGGCGCCGTAGGTCTTCCTCAAACTTTCCACATGCACAACGGTGTTCATAGCTCCCTCATTTTTGCGTTAATATGGCTTGCAATGCCGCCACATGCTCCTGAAAGACGCGGCGCCCCTCAGGAGAGGCGGAGACGTAGGTGCGGGGCTTGCGCTCCACAAAGGTCTTGTTGACCAAAATATAGCCGGCTTCCTCAAGTTTGCGCAGGTGCGCGCCCAGGTTGCCGTCGGTCACATCGAGCAGCTGGCGCAGGTAGATGAAGTCCACCTCATCGCCGGCCTCCAGGGTGGCCAGGACCGCCATGATGCGCAGGCGCACCGGCTGGTGAATGAGTTCGTTGAGATCAGCCATGGCTTACCACCGGAAATGAATGATGAGGCCAAGGGCAATCATCGTACCGCCGCCGAGCAACCCCATCCCCAGGTAGAAATAAGCCGGCAGGAAGAAGTAGCAGATGAGCACCAAGGCGGCGATGGGCAGGGGCCACCAGACAGAAGAGAAAGAGAGCAATAAACCCATCGCCAGATGCCCCAGGAGCGCGAACAGCAAAATAAGCGCGGTGACCTGTCGCCCATCGAGCGGAGCGGCGATAGCAATGGCAGAGCCGCCGAAAAAGATGAGGAAGAGCCAGAAAAGAGCCATGCGCCGGGCAGTAGCATTCATGGCAGGGCTGTGCACGCGCGCGCCGAGCCGGGATCCCCAGAAGACGCTGATGATGCTGCCCAGGACGCTCAGCGCAATCCAGACGTAGGGGCTGATGGCGGGCCAGAATTGGGTGACGATGAAGCCGATCAGCCAGATGGCGCCGGTGACAACGAGGGTAACGGTAGCGCCGCCGCTGGCGATGGAACGGCGGGTCTTCTGCGCCACAGTCTGGATGGCTGCAAGCGCTTCTTCGGCTTCGACGGGCGAGATATTCATAGCGCACTCCTATAGAGAACTCTGTACTACAGAGTATTCTACAACTGAAAGAGATTTCTGTCAAGAGCTCATTGGCCTGGATTGAGCGTTTAGGGTATTTGGGGGTATGATAGATGTGCGCAAGGAAGGTTCGGCTGTCTGGTCCCTACCTTGCTGCCGTCTCCCCCGGAGGGCGTTCATGTCGGTGTTGAGGTTTTTGGTGCGGCGGGTGGTATTGATGGTAATCACGTTCGTGGTGATCACCGCGGTGCTCTACGGCGTGCTGATGCTGGCGCCGGTCGAGGCGCGGGCAACGCTCTACCTCCCGCGGACCGATTACGGCGTATCCTACTCGATGCTCCGCGGCATCATCGAAGACCACGGCTTGGATGACCCCTACCCCGTGCAATATGTGCGGTGGTTAGCCAAATTGCTGCGCGGCGACTGGGGTTGGAGCCCCGCGCTGCGCGATGATGTGCTGACCGCGCTGCTCCGTCGCACTCCGGTGACGGCGGAACTGACGTTGTGGTCGGTCTTGGTGTTCATCCCCTTCGGCATTCTGAGCGGCGCTATGGCAGCGTGGCGGCGCGGGCGCGCGCCCGATCACGGTTTTCGCCTGCTCGCCTTTGTCGGCACATCCATCCCGCCGTTCATCCTGGGGCTGATGCTGCTGGCGATCTTCTACGTAGGCTTGCGCTGGTTCCCGATGGGGCGGTTGAGCATGTCTAGCGAATTGCTGGTGAAATCGGCTGAATTCAGAACCTTCACCGGTTTGCTGGTGCTGGATGGTTTGCTCAACGGGCGCCCGGATATCACCCTCGATGCACTGCGCCATCTAGTATTGCCGGTCTTCACACTCAGCCTGGCACACTGGGCTACCCTGAGCCGGGTGACGCGGGCAGCAATGTTCGAGGAACTGCACAAGGACTACATCAACACGGCGCGCGGCAAGGGCTTGTCGTGGCGG
>JAKJAC010000307.1 GCA_022707705.1 Chloroflexota bacterium | reverse complement strand
GTGAGATCGCGCAGGGTGACGAAGATAGGCAACAACGTACCCAGGTCGCCGGGCGGCGGATTGTCGCTCTGCCCCAGCTGGGCTTTGGCGACCCAGCTCGTCAGTTGCCGCAGGAAGGTAGATTTGCCTCCGCCCGGATCTCCGAGCAACGCGAGGCGCGGCGCCTGTACCGCCGCTTCCAGCGCCGTGAGGGGGCGATCCTCCCGACCGAAACGCTCTTTTTTCTCTGCCTTAGTTAGCGTCGCGCGCGTGGTCGTATCCAGCGCCACATAGACCTTTTCGAGCGAGAGTTCCTCGCCCACGCCTTCGTCACCGCCCATCGCCGCCAGGGGCAGCACATTGCACTGCTGCTGCACCCGCCGCAGGTAGCGCTCGCGCGCGCGCTCTGCGGCAGCCTGCGCGGGGTCGAGGTTGACGATCTTCTGCGCGTTTGGTCCCAGGACGTCGCCATTGACCGAACCCTCGATCAGCATCCCCTGCGCCCCCACCGCTTTGGCGCCTGCACCCTGAGCGCTAGCGCCGTCATGAACTTGCGCCAGCAATGTGGCGCGCTGCTCTAACAATGACGCTAATGTGACCTCTAATGCTGGTCCACTTAATGCGGCACGCACTGCCGCAATGGCTTGCTCGATTTTGGCTAACTCGGTTTGCACGCGTTCAACGTCGGTCATGCCTGACCTCCTGGGGTGGTGTAATGATGATACTGCGAAGCATGGCTTTGCGCAATCCCTTAGTGTTGGCATGGCGCACATGGTTAATCCAGCCCCGCACTGATGCGGTGAGATCGTCCAGCGAAATCTCGCCCGCCTGATACTGCCGCACGCGCGCGATAAAGCGCTGGCGGAAGTGAATGCCCTTCCGCCGCTTGAGTCGGCGGCGGTCCGGGTAGAGGATAAATCCGAGGAAGGGGATACCTTCGGCCACCGGGCGAGGATGTGCGCCGGGGTGTGCAGTCAGTCTCAGCCGCGCCTGCCCTTTGCGGAGATTGGCGATTTCCATGTGCTCGCGCAGGTCGAGCGCGGCATCGAGCAGTCGCTGGGTGACGGTGAACCGTTGCGCGCGGGGAAAATGATTGGTCATCGGCACCAGCCACGTCAGAAAATCAAACGTGCGGGTGAAGATGACCATGGGATCCGCTGCCTGGCTCATCTGTAGCTGCCTCCGCGAAAATCGGCCAAACTCACGTCAACATATCGCATGAGTCATTTCTCCCAAAAACGCATTTGCAGCGACCCGCTTCGCGGGGAGATGTTGGGGGGAAGGCTCCCCCGCGCGAAGCCTCCCCAGCGAAGCCGGGGACAAACCCCCCTCAGAGTTCAGAGACCCAGAGCATCAGAGTCCAGAGAGACAGAGTCCGGAGTGGATAGGGACAGCACCACCCGAAAACCCTGACCCCCGCTGCGGTCGTAAGGAAGCCCGCAGTTGCGGTAGGCGCACCGGACGCCCCAATCATTACTGCCGAACGCCCCGCCCCGCACCACCCGGCGCGCATCACCTGCGGGATCAACATCATTTTGGTACTGCCTGTAGTTACCTTCCCATTTAGTTCTACACCACTCCCACACATTGCCGCTCAGATCCAACACGCCGTAAAGACTCGCTCCACCCGGAAATGCCCCTACAGCGCTGGTTGCGCCGATGCCCGTGCCCTCATAGTTCACCTGCTCAGCATCCATATCATTTCCCCAGGGATACCGTCGCCCATCCTCGCCTCGCGCCGCTTTTTCCCACTCTGGCTCACCGGGAAGTCGCACATTGAAGGCCCCAGGCGACACGCTTATGGTTGTCAGCTGATCTGCTTTCCAAACCTGAAACTTTGAATTCACAGCTTTCAACTGTTCTTCCAGCCACCGGCAAAAAGCCACTGCCTCATACCAGCTCACCCCAACCACTGGATGGTTCGGTAGATCGAACGGTGTGCCGTAGCACTCTGGGCCAGCCCAATCTTCACGTTCCTTGCGTTGCCAACCGGCGTCAGTCCAATAGCGCCGCTCTGTGTAACCACCCGCTTTCACAAAAGCCGCGTACTGTGTCTGCGTCACCGGATAACGGCTGATGTAGTACGACATCGGGATCTTAACCGTATGCTGCGGTTTTTCGTCACCCCAAGCAGCCTCGTCATCATCGCTGCTGCCCATCAGGAACGGCCCGGCGGGAATTTCACACCATACCAGAGCCGGTAGCCCGTTCACCCCCAACCCCACTCCGGGGCGCGGGTCGCCCAAATGTGCCAGCAAGACCCCGGCTTGCACCCGTTCCACGGCATTGAGGCCCCCCGTTTCCAGTAAACGGGCCAGGTGTACTTGCACGCGCCGCGCCTTTGGTTGGTTGCGCGGGCTGATCTCTCCCAGCGCGGCGTTTTCGACTAATGCCTGCCCCGCCAACAGCGCGCCGTAGGCGTCTGCTTCTGGTAAGGTTGCCCCGGGTGCAAAATCCTTATAGCAGAGCGCTTCTACCAATGACCACACGGCCGAGGCTGTGCCCCGCGCCGCCTTAGCCCCAGCCAGCAGCGCGGCTTCACGCCAGCGATTCGGCTCGTCCCGCGCCAGTTCTGCCACTTTGTCCGGATACTCGTGATCGGTCAGATGACACGCTGCCAGATACTCCTGAAACGTCCGGTGCGGGAAGGTATACACGCCCTCACCGCGTGGCAGAAGCAGCCCCGCTCGCTGGCTTAGATATTCTACCAACCGCGCCGGCTTCACCTCGGGGTTACGGCTCAAACGCAGCAAGCCGCTTAGCAAGTCGCCTTCGGGGATGTCCGCCGTACCCACCAGGTCCGGTTGCCCCGCGTGCGCCGCAAAAGCCAGCTGCTCCAGCAGCGTGCGCACGGCATCGCGCTCGATCTTCAGCCACTCCGCCAGACTGGGCTGCTGCACGATAACCTGGTCTTTTTCACGCACCACCTTGGGACGCTCCCACCAATCGAGCAGCAAATCTACCGTGTCGGCATACAGTTCTTCGCGCTTTTCCGGCAGACTCCCGCCGCGCCAGGCGTGCAGGGAAGCCATCAAGGTGAGCAGCAGCGGGCGTTCCGCCAGGGCTTGCAACCGGTCGCTGGCGAAGATGGCCCGCCGCAGGAGTTCCGCCCGACCTTCTGCATCGGCGGAATGCAGACCGCGCAAGCGCGCGATGTATTGATACCACCGCGCTACAAAGTGCGCGATCTGCCCTGGCGTGAAGGGAGCCAGTACGGCCTCGGCGAAATCACGCAACCGCCATTCCTGCTGCTGGTAGGCGTAGGTACGGCTGGTGACCAACACCCGCACCTTGCGGAAGGTCGCCGCGAAGTCCTCCACGGCCTGCTTGAGTTGCTCGCGCCGCCGCGCGGCTTCGGGTACCTCATCCAGGCCATCGAGCAGGAGCAGTCCACCCTCCCGCTGTAAAGTCTGTGCCAGATGTGGGGCGTACGCGTCCAGGGCCGCGGCTTCCAATTCCGCAACGATGAAGTCCCATAGATGTTTTGCCGTGGCTCGCTCGCCAGCGGGCGGCAACCCGCGTGCGGCGAAGTCGCGCAGCACCACCCGCACGGGCAGTAGCGCGCCATGCGTCCAGGGTTGCGGCGCAGGGTTTCTCGTGTCATTCTCTTCTCTGGGTAGCGGCTCGGTGAGCCGGCCCAGATTGATATCCGCACGACCCAACCGCTCGCCCGCCAGGCAGAGCGCCACGAAGCTCACGAACGTGCTCTTGCCGCTGCCAGGCTCGCCCAGCAACACCAGGCGTGGGTGACGCTCCAGTTGCGCCACCACGGAGAGGCGCTTGCCCGCGCCCCGCTCCAACGCCTCTGGGGGGCAATCGCGTTTGGTGTTCAGCCGTTCGCACTCTTCCGGCGTGAGGGTCAAGAGCGCTGTGTAGACCGCACTCAATTCCAGCCGCGCTTCGGCCTCACTGGCGACTTTGGGGTCAATGCCGCTCAGGGAGAGCTGCCCGGCAGTCTCCAGCAGGTGATGGAGATAGGCCGCTTCCAGTTCGGCGGGGTCGGGGCCGGTTGTGCCGTGGTAATGGGTCTCGGTCTTGGTTCCCGTCACCACATCCCCACCAACATCATGCGCCTGCACCGCTCCCGCGCCCAGCGCCGTGGCGCCCGCGCCCTGAGCAATTGCGCCATCGCGGACAGCGGCGGATGTTGCCGCGCCGCTCTGCGCAGCGCCGCACGCCAGGCAGAAGCGGGCTTCATCAGGCAGCTGTGTGTTACATTGTGGGCATGTTTTCATAGACTCCTCCCCAGGCGAGATTTCGCCATCACGCGCTCCCGGAACGCGAAATGGATTTCGCGGCTACACGGACGGTTATCCGTCTTCAGTTATTTCTTGATCAAATCGCCCGCGACGTTGGTCTGCTCTTGTACGTGTTGCCCACGCTGATCGAAAGCGGGCGCGGCGGTCTTGTTGCCCGTCACCACATCCCCGCCGACGCTGCCGCCTATTCGCGCCGCACCCTTTCCCAACGCAGTGGCATGATCGCCCAGCGCCTGTGCGCCAGAGCCGCCAACCTGACTCTGCCATGCGCCTGGCTCCGGCTCAATCTCCACCGCTTCTGTCGCAAAGGGCAGGCCTTTGGGCTGTACGTCACCCCCGGCATAATAGGCAATGACGTAGTTATCCGCATGCTCGAAATGCAAAATCGGATGCTGCTTGCCTTTGGTGCGCCCCGGTACGACCTCACGCGCA
The DNA here is from genome assembly GCA_022707705.1 of Chloroflexota bacterium. GTDB lineage: Bacteria > Chloroflexota > Anaerolineae > B4-G1 > SLSP01 > JAAZNO01. The sequence continues at coordinate 189 of JAKJAC010000307.1, read as the reverse complement.
TGGAGCGCCAGATCCGCCACACGGACGAAGCCATCCTTCTTCGCTACACCCACGCCTGCCAGCGCCTCGATCAATGCCAGCGTGAAGACGCTGTAGGGTTTTCCCGCAAAGGATTGCTCGTCCTCCCGTGACGAGGCAATGATTACCCGTCCCCGCCCTTCTTGGAGCAGCGTCAGGGTTTCCGGCGGC
>JAKJAC010000306.1:4569-4870 GCA_022707705.1 Chloroflexota bacterium | reverse complement strand
GGGTTACGCCATGCTGCTGTCGCTCGTCGACGGGGCTACCCTTGAGGAACACTACAGCGGTTGAGTACAACCGGTTGAAAGGACTTGAACGTGACTTTAGCACTCAATCCTACCCTGGATGATTACCTGGAGATGATCGGCGAAGCCGGGCGCCATCTGGCCGCCATCGAAGCCAGCGAGGGCGCCGCCGGCAACATCTCCATCTGCCTGCGCCAGCCCATGGACCTGCGTCCGCGCTTTCCGCTCGTCGCCGAAATCGCCCTACCCCAGCCTGTGCCCGAGCTGGCGGGCGCGACCCTCA
>JAKJAC010000306.1:0-4513 GCA_022707705.1 Chloroflexota bacterium | reverse complement strand
GGCGCGCTGCCACACCGCGCCCGAACGTCGCTTCGAGCGCGTGACGAGCGAGTTCAACTCGCACCTGGCAGTACACTACGACCAGCTGTGCGCCAGCGGCGGCAGCGACGGCGATTTCCACGCCGTAATTCACGCGCAGCCCGTGCACCTCACCTACCTGAGCCACATCCCGCGCTACCAGGACACAACTGCCCTCAACACGCACCTGCTACGCTGGCAACCCGAGACCATCGTCAACCTGCCCGAGGGCATCGGCTTCCTGCCCTTCGAGGTGCCAGGATCCCAGGCGTTGATGGCCCGCAACGTCGCAGCTCTGCGCCGGCACCGCGTCGTGCTCTGGGCCAAGCACGGCGTCATGGCCCGCTCCGATATCTCCGTCAAGCGCGCCGCCGACCGCGTGGAATACGCAGAGACCGCCGCCCGCTACGAATGCCTCAACCTGAGCCTGGGCGAGCCTGCCGAAGGCTTGAGCGTCGCAGAAATCCGCGCCATCTGTGCGGCTTTCAGCATCCAACAGGAGATCTTCTAACATGTCAGCCTCAGCCCGTCAAATTCAACCGGCTTACGAACTGGCTCGCGAGCGCTATGCCGCGCTGGGCGTGGATACGGACGCCGCGCTGCAGCAGCTGGGACGCATCGCGCTCTCGCTGCACTGCTGGCAGGGGGATGATGTCGGCGGTTTCGAGAACCCCGGCGGCGAACTGACCGGCGGCATTGCCACCACGGGCAACTATCCCGGCAAAGCCCGCACGCCTGCGGAGCTTCGGCGCGACCTGGATGTCGTCTATCGCCTGCTGCCCGGCTCACACCGCCTGAGCCTGCACGCCATCTACCTGGAAGTGGACCGCCCCGTGGAGCGCAATGCCATCGAGCCGCAGCACTTTGCCGGATGGGTGGCGTGGGCCAGGGAGAACAGCCACGGCCTGGACTTCAACCCTACCTGCTTCTCGCACCGATTGGCTGCGGATGGCTTCACCCTTTCGCACCGCGACCCCGGCATCCGCCAGTACTGGATCGAGCACTGCAGCGCTAGCCGCCGCATTGGCGACTACTTCGGGCGCGAGCTCGGAACCCCCGCCGTGACCAATCTCTGGATCCCCGATGGCTATAAGGATAGCCCCGCCGACCGCGGCGCGCCCCGCCGCCGGCTGCTGGAGGCGCTCGATCGCGTCTTCGCCGAGCGCCTGCCCCACAACGTGGATAGTGTGGAGCCTAAGCTCTTCGGCATCGGTTCGGAGAGCTACGTCACCGGCTCGATGGAGTTCTATACCGCCTACGCCGTGAGCCGCAGGATGTGGCTCACGCTCGACAGCGGCCATTTCCACCCCACCGAGAGCATCGCAGACAAGATTTCCTCGCTACTGCTCTTTCTCGATGGGCTGCTGCTGCACGTCAGCCGCGGCGTCCGCTGGGACAGCGATCACGTAGTCACCTTCACCGACGACCTGCAAGCCATCGCGCAAGAGCTCGTGCGGGCGGAAGCGTTGGACCGGGTGGCAATCGGGCTGGATTACTTCGACGCCAGCATCAACCGCCTGGCGGCATGGGCGATTGGCGCGCGCAACACGCTGCGGGCGCTGCTCAACGCCCTGTTGGAGCCGCGCGCGCTGCTTGCCCGCTACGAAGCCGAGGGCGACTTCTCCAGCCGCCTGGCTCTCCAGGAGGAATTGAAGGCTATGCCCGCCGGCGCCGTGTGGGATTATCATTGCCTCAGCCACGGCGTCCCCGTAGGGATGGACGCGATGAAGGTCATCAAAGCCTACGAGGAAACCGAGCTAGCGCAGAGGTAGATGCTCTACGTCAATTGCGGATTGGGGATTGCGGGTTGATGAATGGTGAGGCGCAGGTTATGCCGTTGTTTTTCTATCATCACGTTGCCGCCCGGGGATTGTATGCCACGGTCCGATCTCAGTGGGCAGGACCGAGGAGTTCGCCCAAACCGAAGATAATCAGGAACAGCAAGGGCGGCAAGGAAAGGATCAACGCAATCCAATTGAGGGGACGGCGGGGGCCTTCCAACAGGCAGCGCAGGGCGAGCGCAGCGGCGAGTGCTGCGAGGAGCGCGATGATGAGCGCTTGGAACATCCCCGCCTCGGGCAAAAACACCTCGTTGAGGATTCCCAGCAGCAGACCACTCGCGAGTACCCCGAGGACGATGGCGACCACGGTTGCGGCAAGGGCATGCTTGCGCAACCCGATGAAGAGAACAATCCCGACCACGAGGTACCCCAGGAAGGGCAAAACTATCCGTAGTGGCTCCAATTCCTGCACTCCTTTGATTTGATGATGTCGGGAAAGATTGGTAGCAAGCGTAAGCCGCGCGAAGGACCTGGTATAGAGCCTTCAAAAGGCGATTATAGCCCAAATCACCTCAATGGGCATTCGATTCGTAGCAGTTCGGCGGACTTCTGCACCCGCTGTGCGAATGGGTTACTACGCAACCTTGCCGCTGTGGGAACGGGTTGCTGTAGCAACCTGTTGCCACAGCAACCACGGGCGAAACTCCTGCCTCAATTGAACGGAAGCTGCAACCCCGCCAGCAAAAGGATGACCCCGACGGAATTGAAGAGGATGTGCGTGATGATTGACGGCAACAGGTTGCCCCTAAGTCGAACATAGTAAGCCAGTGGCAGAAAAGCCAGGAAGAAACTCAGGTAGTTCCAGGGAGTGTAGAAATGAGAGAGCGAATGAAGGGCGGCGTTGACTGCGGGAGCCCAACGCCCGGAAACCGGAATCCGTGGCAGGAGAAAAGCGCGATAATACAGTTCCTCGACGGTCGAAGCGGCGAAGCCCGAGAGGAACAGGCCCAACCAGAGTGCGGTAGGTGAAATGCCCACCGGGAGGCTACTGAAAATGGCCCAGGATGGTAGCCAGTTTGCCATGGCGCTCAGGAGGACCGACCGAACGGGACTGGCGAGCGCGCTCGCCGCCTGGGCGGTGACGTAGAGCGCCGCGACGCTCAGCAGGATATCCAGGAGCAAATCGGTGCGGTCTCCGCGCGGGACGATGATAGAGCGCCAACTCCAGTTGAGCCGTTTGCGTTCGACGATCAGAACTCCGCCTTCAAAGACCAGTAGCACCGGAACACTGAGAAGAAGCGCCAGGTAGGTCGAGCCGCCGGCGCGATTCACGAGCCAAGCTGCGGGCAGGAACGCCAGAGTGTAGGGAATACCGGGAGCTAGATGTAGCAAGATGGTCTTCCGCAAAGAGTGGCGTTCGGGCGTCTGCCAATCTTCGGTCATAGTAGTTCCTTGTTTTTGTGAAGCGCCAATAACTCGTTCGCTCCAGCCAACCACCGATTTCCCCCAACGAGATCCGCCGTTGTCTCCAAATAGACCTCGCTTCCTTCACGCTCCAGCAGTAACTCCAAGCTCCCCGCCGCCGTTGATTGCCCCGAAAATCCACGCACTTGCTTCAAAGGAATACGAAACCAGCGCGCACCCTCCTCTGCTTCAGGACAAAACAGCGTAGCGCTCTTCTGAATACTATCAAAGCTGAATACCCAATGACTACTACCTTGCCAGTATAGTTCGAAAATGTGCGCTTCTTCATCCACCGAGAAACGCATCTATGTTCACTTCAACCACGCGCTTCTCTGCAACCAGGCGCTCAATCCAGCGCAATGCTTGCGGCACAGGCATGAACTCCACTTTCTGGGTTTGAGCCGTGATGGTATGCAGTAAGCGCCAGGCGGCATCATTGGCATGGTCGGTCTTTACGATTTCAGTTAACAGCTGGAGCGCGGTTTCTCTGTCGCCGGAAGCCCAAGCGGTCTGCGCGTGTTCCAATAGCGTTGTCATGGGGTTATGCCGCACCTCCGCCTGCCGCCCTGGAACCGCCCTTGACCTCACTGTGATACTTCGCCGCCGCAGCTCCTGCAGCGGTTGTCAGCAGAACAGACAGCAAAAGCCAGGCTGCGACCACGACCAGCCCCAACACTAGCATCAAAATGGAGCCAATCAAGTTTTCAGCCTCCATATTCGGCACCCCGGGGATACCTGGCGGAGTCTCCACAACGATCATATCTTCAAAGCCCGGAATCATATCTAGCAGCACAGACCCGCCAATTGGCAGCAGCAATCCCAGCAAACATCCCAGCGCCGAAAGAAATCCAGCAAAGGCGCCGCTCCGAACCGGTTTCTCCGGCATATCCTTCGAGAAATCAATGGATAACCAGCCCGCAAAGGCGCCGCCAAGAAACCACAAAAGCCATGGGAGCGGACAAAAGCCACAGCAGATATAAGCGCCGAGGAAAGATAGCCCCACATTGATCAACAGCTGCACGAATCCAACGATTAACCCAGCCTTGAGGCTTCCCTTCATTCTGAATTTGCCCTCCAAACTGTAATTAGCCGAAGCTGTAATCGCCCAAACCGCCTCCGCGTTTGGGCGGAGGGCAGAGATGGTGATGCTTAACGGTTCTGGGCGTAATCTATGTGGTGGGTGCGGGAAAGCGCTCCACAATCAACCGATCTTCACGGCATGTGAGATCGCTATCTTGAGGACACGATGA
>JAKJAC010000305.1:4436-4871 GCA_022707705.1 Chloroflexota bacterium | reverse complement strand
CGGTCCTGGCGCTTAGCAGGAAATCCGCCAGTGCCTGCCCCTCTGCGGGGTGCGGACCCCCCGCGATGAGCGCCACCGTATTGGGGATGAGCAGCGAACCGAATCCGTTTTGGTCCGGGAAAATGACCTGCACGGGCGCGCCGCGTTGAATCGCCCCGCAAGCATCATCCGTATCCGTGAGTCCCCACGCCAGCTGCCCGCTCGCCACCCGGTCGCGCACCACCGAGTTGCCATCGAGCACCTGCACCCCGCGCCGGACCAACCCGCTGTAAAAGTCCTGCGCCGCATCCTTGCCCCACAGCGCGTGGAGCGCCGCCGCCTCGGTGGAGGTGGTGCCGAAGAGCGGGTTCGCCAGCCCCACCTGCTCCGGCGGGAAGCTCTCCGAGAGCAGGTCGAGAATTGAATCGGGCGCGGTCTCAGGCGTCACCAAATCGG
>JAKJAC010000305.1:0-4426 GCA_022707705.1 Chloroflexota bacterium | reverse complement strand
GTTGATGAGGATCACGCGCCCCCGCCCGCCGAAGGCTGCCCAGTAGCCCTCCGGGTCCACATAGCCCTCGGGCAACCCGGCGCCGGCATAATCCCCCTGAGCGAGCACACCCTCTTCCATTAAATGTATCGTCTGCGCGAACTCGCCGCTCCAGAACACATCCGCCTGCGGGCGGTTGCGTTCGGCGAGCAGGCGTTGCACGAGTCCCACCGTCTTCGTCGCTTCCACATCGTAGACCGCCTTGACACGGATGCCGGTCTCCTCCTCGAAGGCGCGCAGCACCGGTTCCGCGTGCGTCTGGTCCACCGAGGTGTAGATTACCACTTCCCGGGGCGCCGCCCCACGGTTACAGGCTACCAGCAGGCACAGCGCCAGCAAAGTGAGCAAGGGTTTCCGCATCAGACCATTCTCCTTTATGGGTATCTCTTTGCCAAGCGCGGGTCTGCCCCGCACCCAGCGCACCCTTTCACCGGGTCAGTTGATTCCAGGTCAATCCCGTTGGCTAAAGATGAGTTCCACGTCCCCAATCAATATCACATCGCCATCTTCCAACCGCGCTGGAGCCGCGATGCGCTCGCCATTTACAAAAGTGCCGTTGCTGCTGCCCAAATCCGCCAGCTCATAGCGCTCTCCGTCGCGTCGGATGCGGGCGTGATGGCGCGAGACCTTCGGGTCGGGCAGCATCGCGTCGTTATCCGGTTCGCGCCCGAGCTCCAGCGCTTCGCCGATCAGGAACTCGCGCGGCGCGAGCGCGCCGCTGCGGACCGTGAGCCGCCCCACGCGGGCGCGCGCCGGCGCCGGTGGTTGCGGCGTCAGCTGCGGCATCGGCGCGACCTGAGTCGGGGCGGAGGGTGGGCGCTGCGCCGGCGCCGCCGGTTGCGGGATTCCCGGCGCCGCCCGAACTGGCGCGGGTCCTGGCGTCTGCACCGGCAGCGCCGGTCCCGGCGTCTGCGCCTGGACCGGTATTGCCGGTCCCGGCGTCTGCGCCGCTTTGACCACCACCGTTACCGGATTCCCCACGCCATCATAGCTGATGGCGATTTCCTGCCCGCCAATCTGCTGACCGCCCTGGTCGCCATCGTACACGGCAGCGACCAACCGGCCCAGCGCATCATAGGTGTAACGCACGTTCATGGCTTGCCTCCTCCTCGCGCCGCTACCACGGCATCCGGTAACAATCCGTGATGCCCTGCTCGAGCTGCCCCATCTTGCGCCCGCCCCAATCAATGAACTGCTCCCACTTCTCGCCTGCCCAGCTCTTCACATTGCGACCCGTCTTGGTGGGATCAACCATATCGGCGGGAATGTTCTCGGGGTTGTAATCGTGCCCGTACTCGCCGTCGTAGGCGCGCTTGATTGTGCCTACCACCCGCCCGGCGCCCAAAGCCAGCGCCAGATACGCCAGCCAACCGCCGCCGGTCGAAATCGTCAACCCGGCATTGACGGTCAGATACACGCCTAGCGTGGTATTCACTGCCGCGGTTGTGGGTCCCCAACCGGGCAACCAGCTCAGCAAGCTGCTGCCCGGCGTGGCGATGGGCTGCGGCGTCTGCCCCGGCGGCATATAGGCGAGGCCCCACGGGTCAATGCGGTTGAGCGGGTTGTTCCCCGCGTACTGGTAGAGGTGCAGCTCCTCGAACGCCCCCAGCGGATCCTTCTGCAGGAAGCGCCCGGTCGCGGCGTCGTACATGCGATGCTGCATGGTGAAGAGCCCGCTGCCGGCGAATGCCGCCTCGTCTATCACGCCATAGGCGCCCACAAAGGTGAAGGGATTGTCAAAGCCCTGCGGCGCCCGCGTGGTGACCTCGCCAAACGGTGTGTAGGCATAGGCTGCCACCGTCTCGCCGCGATTGTCCGTCAGCGCCAGGGTGCTGCCCTGGTGGTTGTAATGGTAGAAGGTCGTCTGCCCATCGGGGGTGAAACTGGCGACCAGCTGCGCGCCCGCGAGCACATAGCACCGGAGCACGCGCCCCTGTGCGTCGGTCTCGTACCACAACCGCCCTTGCAGGTCGTAGTGGTAATGGCGCGCGCCGCCGTCCGAAATTGCCTGCACCCGCTGCCCCAAGCCGTTGTAGCGGTAGGAGCTGCGCCGTCCCTCGCGGTTTGCCTCGACCAACCGGTTCTCCAAATCGTAGCTCGCCTGCCACTTCCCGCCGCTGATGCCCACCAGATTGCCGTCGGCATCGTAACTGTAGCGCTCCTGCCCGCGCGATACGAGTTGGTCCGCCTCATTGTAGACTGCGGTCACCTGCGCCGCGCGCAGCGCCGGAGCGACCGGGTTGGCGCTGCTTTCCGCGATGATGTCGCCAATCGCGTTCCGCGTGAGCGTCTGGCGCGCCAACACCTGCGCGCCCCGCTGGTGCACCAATTCCTGCAGCTCCCCGTGCGGCGCGTAGGTGTAGGTGGAGATTACGCCGTTCGAGCGCTTCTCCCGCAGCACCTCCCCCGTCGGGCTGAGCTCGAATTCCAGCGCGCCGCCCTGCCACGCGACGCGCGTCACGCGGTTGCGCTGGTCGTAGCTCAGGGTCGCCTGCGCGCCGCCGGGATAGGTGACGTTGCTCAGGTTGCGCGCCGCATCGTAGGCGAAAGCCAGCTGCGTCCCATCCGGGTAACGGATGGCGCTGAGCTGCCCCTGCGCATCGTAGGCGAAGCTCTGGTCGCCCGTGCTATCCTGCATCCGCGCGAGCCTGCCCGCGGCATCGTATTCGAAGCTCGCCACGGGCGCGCCGTTCGCGGAGCGCGTTCGGAGCGCCCCATCGGCGGTGTAGCTCAGGCCGATTCGCCCGCCGCGCGCCGTGAGCACCTCTGCCGGGCGGCTTGCCGCGTCCCAGGTCACGCTCACGCTCTGCCCCAGCGGATCCGTCGTGCGCACCAGCCGTCCGGCGGCGTCATAGGCGTACGCCGTCGTCCGTCCCAGCGCGTTCACCAGCGCCACCAGATTGCCGGCGGGATCATAGCGCGCCTGCGTCGCCTGCCCCAGCGCATCCACTTTGCGCACGCGATTGCCCGCGCCATCGTATTCAAAAGCCAGCGTTTGGCCCAGCGCGTTCATCCTCTTCACCAGCTGCCCGTTCGCATCGTAGGCGAAGAGCGTGCGGCGTCCCAGCGCATCCTGCGCCTCTTGCAGCATCACCAGCGCATCGCGGCGGAGGAGTGTCCGGTTCCCCGCCTCATCCACCTCCGCCACCCCGGCGCAGCAATCGTAGGTGAACGCGCGCGCGGCGCCATCGGGGTGCAGCACGCGGGTCAGGCGGTCGTTGGCGTCGTATTCGAAGCGCGTAGTATTCCCCCGCGGGTCGGTCAGTGCGACCAGGTGCAGCCCCGCCGCATCGTAAGCCATCCGGGTCACAGCGCCCGTGGGTTCCGTACGGGTGAGTGCGTTGCCGAAAGCGTCGTAGGTGAAAGTCACCCGCTGGTTGAGCCCATTGGCGATGCTGTTGAGCTGCCCGCGGGCATCATAATCCAACACCATCGCGCGCCCTTCTGGAGAAAGCGTGCGCACCAGATTGCCGCGGGCGTCATACTCGTAGCGCCAGGTTGCCCCGGTCGGGTCTGCCTCGCTCAGCAGGCGGTTGTAGGGATCGTAGATGGAAGTCCAGACCCCGCCCACGGCATCCACCAACCGGGTGGGGCGGCGCCGCTCATCGTATTCCAGGCGGATGGTCTGTTGCCGGGCATCCGTGAAAGCCACCGGCACGCCGCGCTCGTAACGGGTCGCCGTGGCGTGGCCCAACGGATTGATGACGCGCTCAGTCTGGCCCTCGGGCGTGCTGGCGTACAGCGTTGTGTGTCCCTGTGGATTGGTCGCGCGCACCTGCCGCGGTTCGAGCGTTGCCAGCTCGTAACGGGTCACATTGCCCGCAGCGTCGGTCACGCTGGAAAGCAGCTTTCCGTGCGGCGTGATGGCGTAGGTGAAAGCCGTGGTCTTCTGGTCGCGGTCCACCACCATGCGCACCAGCGCGTTGTCGGCGTCGTAGCCATAGGTGGTCACGATGCCCAGCAGATCCACCGCCTGGATGAGATTGCCCTGCGCATCGTAGGCATAGCGGGTCTGCCGTCCATCCGGCAGCGTGAAACCGGTGCAGCGGCGCTTCGCATCGGCGGCGAAGGTCGTACTGCGCCCCGCGGCATCGGTCACGGCTTGGAGGCGCGACCAACCCGTGGCGGATTTGTCGTAGCGATAGTTCAGCCGCGTATCGGCATCGAAAAGCACCAGGAAGGCGCCATAATCGAAGAGCCGTGCGCGATTGGCGCCATCCAGCGCGGGATATTCCACGGGCGCATCAGGAGCGGAGCGCCCGGGCGCGGCGCGGAAGCGCAGCTGTTGCCCCGAACCCATCCACACCAACAGCGCCTCCGGCGTCTGCTGGAGGGCCGATTCGTACGAGAAGCGCCAGTTGCGACCAAACATGCCGGCAGGTCCGGC
>JAKJAC010000304.1 GCA_022707705.1 Chloroflexota bacterium | reverse complement strand
CCGCCGGTCCGTTCCTGATGGGCACGCCGGAGCGGGAGGTGGCGGAGCTGGCGAAGTTGGGCGGAGTCAAGCCGGAATTTGTGCGACGGGAAGTGCCGCAGCACGAGGTCAGCCTGGACACCTACGCCATCTCGCGTTATCCGATCACCAACGCGGAATTTGCCCGCTTCATCGAGGCTGGCGGCTACGCCGCGCGCGCTTTCTGGACCGGCGCGGGTTGGGCGCAGAAGGAAAAGGATGCCTGGACGGAACCCCGCTACTGGCAGGATGATCAATGGAACGATCCGGCGCAACCGGTGGTGGGAGTCTCGTGGTACGAGGCGGCGGCGTATTGTCGTTGGCTCACGGCTCAGAGCGCCGGGCGCTTTACCTACCGTCTGCCCACCGAGGCGGAGTGGGAGAAAGCCGCGCGGGGGACGGATGGGCGGCGCTATCCCTGGGGCAATACCTGGGACGCGAGTCGCTGCAATAATAAGGAATCTGGTCCCGGCAAAACGACGCCGGTGGGTCAGTATCCCCAAGGCGATAGCCCCTACGAGGTGAGCGAGCTGGTGGGGCAGGTGTGGGAATGGTGCAGCACGAAATATGACTCAAAATATCCGTATCAGCCGGATGATGGGCGTGAGGATGAGGATGGCGAAGACAGGCGGATTCTCCGGGGAGGCTCATGGTATAGTTCGGATCCAGCGGGCATCTGCCGCTGCGGCTCCCGCAACAGGGGCGTTCCCGGGCTCAGGGACAACGTCGGGGGATTTCGTTGCGTCCGAACCTCCTCCTCTAACCCTTGAGCCTTGCGCCTTGTCCTTTGTTTTGGGGGTCTGGGGGCGTGCGTCCGATGAGGTCTTGCTGGACTAACTGAATGAAAGGAATCAGTACGGGTAATGGCTCGTTCACCCGGTAGCCTATTCCCCTCTGACGCTGAGCAATCGGCGGCGGAGAAGCGGGATGATAAAGCCTCCACGAATCGGCGGGGAGGTAAGGCAAACGCGCGGGCCGCAACGCAAGTAAACGCCGTAGCAGCATCGTCAACCCTTCCAACGAATAAACCGATTCAGTTGGGATTATTCCCGGGGCGAGCCTGTCCCCCTATGGCGAAGCCTGCCACAAGTCACGCGGAAACCACAGCGAGCGAGGCCGTGACTTGCCGGGACGGTGTACAGGGCGGCGGCACGTGCGGACAGCCCAGCAAGATAACCGGAGAGACCCGTGTGGGTCTGGGGGCAGAGACGCCCACCAGTAGGGAAGCGTATAAGGGTAACCCCCGAAGTCGCAGGAACGAAGCCCCCACGGGAGTCGGAGGTGGTCATAGTACCGTTGAACCACGGGATAACCGTGGGGAGGGAAGGACCGCTACTTCCATCATGCGTACCAAGAAGGGCAAGGCTACCGGACTGCCCCCGCGAGGGAAGGCTCAACCCCGGTCAACCGCGCGTAAGGCGCAACCAGCGCAGCGCATGGAAACAGCCCGCAAACTTCAACGGACGCTATACCGGGTTGCCAAGCAGCAACCAGCACGACGGTTCACTTTGCTGTACGATAAGGTGTATCGGCGGGATGTTTTAGAAGAAGCCTGGCGGCGAGTCCGCTCCAATCAGGGAGCAGCAGGAGTGGATCAAATCACGATCCAAATGATTGAAGCAACAGGAGTAGCGGCGTTTCTGGACGATATCGAAACCGAATTACGCCACGAAACCTATCGCGTGGCAGCAGTCCGGCGCGTATGGATTCCTAAACCGGGACAACCGGGACGGGAACGAGCGCTGGGCATCCCCACAGTCAAAGATCGTGTGATCCAAATGGCGGTGAAAATCGTCATTGAACCACTGTACGAGGCGGACTTCAAACCCTGCGCGTATGGTTTTCGTCCGAAACGTACCCCACGCATGGCGTTGAGTATGTTGGCGATCAAACTGCAAGCAGGGTATGAGCATGTAGTGGATGTAGACCTCAAAGCCTATTTTGACACGATCGATCACGAAATCCTGATGCGACTGGTGGAACGACGTGTCGGAGATCGGCGAGTCTTACGCCTACTACGCGCCTGGCTCAAGGCTGGTGTGATGGAAGAAGGCAAGATAACACATCCCTTACGGGGGTCACCTCAAGGTGGAGTGATATCACCGCTACTTTCCAACATCATGCTGCATGAAATTGACCGCCAATGGAGTGATGTCCAGACCTCAAGCCTGGACGTCATCCTCGTCCGGTATGCCGATGATATGGTATTGCTAGCGCGCAACGCCTCCACGGCACAAATAGCCTGGGAACGGCTACAGACTCAATGTGCGGCGTTACACCTGGAACTCAACCAGGAGAAAAGCCGCCTGACTACAGTAGCCGAGGGCTTTCGTTTCCTGGGTTTTGAGTTTCGGAAAGCCTATCGTCGTCCGCTGTATATGTGGCCGGGACAGAAAGCCTGTAAGCATCTACGGCAGCGCACGCGCGAGGCAGTCCGCTCAATTCCCAGCAATCAACCGCTTGCTGCTGTCATTCAGAAAGTCAATCCCATCCTCATTGGTTGGTGTACCTACTTCCGGGTAGGGAACAGCAACCGCGCGTTTCACAAGACTGACTGGGCAGTACGAGAAGAAATCTATCTCTGGTTACGGCGAAAACATCGCTGTACCTGGGGAAAAGCCCGGAAGCGTTGGCCGTATCGTATCCTGCATGAAGAATGTCGGTTGTATCGGATGGTCGGCAAAGTGACACATTTGGAGGGGTTGCGGCGCATGCCCCCGGCAGAAGATGGTCGGAGAGCCGGATGCGGGAAATCCGCAAGTCCGGTTCGATGAGGGGGAACTGGAAACACGCCTTGCTTGCGAGAAACGGCTTGCTGTGGCAAGAGGAGCCTCGTCTTGGTGGTGCGCCAGTTCCCTACTCTACGTAGCCCCCAGCCACAGCCCTACGCTTTTTCGCTTTCTTAATTATGGTCAAAACCTACAAACATCTTTACCCGCAGATTTGCGCCTTCGAAAATCTCTACCAGGCGCACCGGCAAGCCCGGCGCGGCGGCAAGCGCAAGCACGCCGCCGTGGCGGAGTTCGAGCATGCGCTGGGCGAGAACCTGCTGGCATTGCAGGAGGAACTGCTCACGCAGACCTATCGCCCTGGACCGTACCGCAGCTTCATTCTCATCGAACGCAAGGAGCGCAAGATCAGCGCCGCGCCCTACCGCGACCGGGTGGTGCATCACGCGCTGATGAACGTCACCGGTCCGATTCTCGAGGCGCGGCTGATTGACGATACCTACGCCAACCGCAAAGGGAAGGGCACGCATGCGGCGCTCCGGCGCGCGCAGGAATTCGCCCGGCGCTATCCCTATGTACTCAAATGCGATATCCGCGAGTTTTTCCCGAGCATCGACCACGCCATTTTGCGCAAATTGCTGGCGCGTCACATCGCCTGCCCCGAGACGCTATGGCTGATGGACCAGATTCTCGCCGGCGGCGCCGGAATTTTGGAGGACCGCTACACGCCGGTCTACTTTCCGGGCGATACGCTCTTTTCCATCAATCGCGCACGCGGGCTGCCCATCGGCAATCTCAGCTCGCAACACTGGGCTAATCTCTACCTGCATCCACTGGACCTCTTCGTCAAGCAGACCTTGCACTGCCGCGGCTACGTGCGTTATTGCGATGACTTCCTGCTCTTTACCGCGGAAAAAGCCACGCTGCACACCTGGCGCGTGGAGCTCATCGCCTTTTTGCAGACGTTACGCCTGACGCTGCACGAGCCGCAGGCGCAGGTGACGCCCACGCGCTGCGGGGTGGATTTCCTGGGCTGGCGCGTCTTCCCCTATTATTTGCGCCTGCGCCGCGAAAACGTGCGCCATGCCGTCAAGCGCTTGCGGCAGCAACAGGCCGCGGTCGCGCGCGGGGAGCTCGCGCCACGAGTTTTGACCGCCTCCGTGCGAGCCTGGTTGGCGCACGCGGCGCACGGCAATACCTATCGCCTGCGCCGGCGCGTGTTGGCGCGTTTCGTTTTTACGCCGGGGAGGCTGAGATGAGCCGGGAAGCGCCGCTCTATGTGCAGACGCATGACATGCTCGCCTGGTTGATTCCGCATCTGGAGAGCTGGCCCCGCGCGCAACGCTTCTTGCTGGCGCGCGAGGTGCTGGAGAGTGCCACGGCGTTCTATCGCCTGCTGCTGCGGGCGCGCAAGACGGTGGGGCAGGAACGCGCAGCCGCCTTGCTGGAGGCGGATGTGGAGCTGGAAACGTTGCGCGCGCTGCTGCGCTTGGGGCAGGAGCGCCAGTACATGAGCCTGGATCAATACGCGCACATCTCGCGGATCCTGGTAGAATTGGGAAAGCAGTTAGGCGGTTGGCGCGCCAAGCTATCGGCGGACTTTCAACCGCCCGCTGTGGGCACGGGGTCATAGCCGCTGCGGCTACCGCAACAGGAACAATCCCAGGAACAGGAACAACAACAGGGGATTTCGTTGCGTCCGCACCGCTCCGGCGGTGCTGCCAGGATGCGGCGCGCTCACGGGCGCGCCGAACGGCGCCAACTACAGGAGAGGTTCAGACCCCGGCGCCCGGTTGCGCGCCAGCGGCGCGCAGCCAAAAACGCCGGGCTCCGGGCGGGCTGGTAGGTGGGGCGTGAGTTCGCCTCACACGACTGTCCGCCCGGAGGGCGTTGCCCGGCAAGAAGGCTGCAATTTCAAGGAGGTAGACCATGACAGCTCCATCGAGTTCTGGAGACCCGCGCGTCAAGATCAACGGTGACCGCAATATCGTTGGCGATGGCAATGTGGTGTGGGTCGGCGGTGGGGATGGCGCTGCCCCGCCCCCGCTCGACCTGGATTCCCCGGCAGCGGCGGAAGCGCGCACCCGCTACCTCGCCGCGCTGCGCGAGCGCTACGGCGTCATCGAAACGCATGCCTTCACCGCGCTGGCAGAGGATGAGCGGGTGGG
>JAKJAC010000303.1:329-4958 GCA_022707705.1 Chloroflexota bacterium | reverse complement strand
ACGGTGGAGCCGGGGGTGACGGTGCTGAACAACTGGGATATCAACCGCACGCTGGTGGTGCGGGGACATCTGGAGGCGGTAGGCACCGAAACGCAGCCCATCCTCTTTAGCTCGCACGAGAATAGCGCCCCGTATCAATGGAAGGGTCTCGCCTTTGATGGTGGCACGGGTACCCTGAGCCACACGATTGTGCGCTACGCCGGGCGCGGGTGCTATGGCTGCGGCGCCTACGACGGGGCGGGCATTCGGGCAATCAACGTGCAAGCGGGGGAAGTGCGCATCGAAGCCAGTCAGGTGATGTCCATCACGGGCAGCACTTCGATGACGACCCAGGGGCTACGGGTGGAGAACAGCCGGGTGGTGGTGAGCGACACGCGCTTCAGCGCTATCGGTGACAACGTCGCACAACTGGATTACCCAATTTACATCACCGGACCCAGCAGTGATGTGAGCCTTACAGGGCTGCGCCTAGAGAATAACCAGTACAACCGGGTGCTGCTGGACCTGGGGGCGCTGACCGGGCACGATTTCACTCTGGTCGCGCAGCCAGTGATGGAAGCCTACGAGATGTACCGTGGCCCGGATGGCGGGGACTTTGTTGTGCCGGTCGGTATCACCATGACGGTGGAGCCGGGGGTGACGGTGCTGAACAACTGGGATATCAACCGCACGCTGGTGGTGCGGGGACATCTGGAGGCAGCAGGCACCGAAACGCAGCCCATCCTCTTCAGCTCGCACGACGATAGCGCGCCCTATCAGTGGCAGGGCCTCGCGTTTGACGGCGGCACGGGCAACCTACGCCACGCCATTGTGCGCTACGCCGGGCGCGGGTGCTATGGCTGTAGTGCCTACGACGGTGCGGGTATCCTGGCGCGCGGCGTACTGACGGGGGAAGTGCGGATCGAGGCGAGCCAGGTGATGGGTATCACTGGCAGCACCTCGATGACGAACCAGGGCTTGCGCGTGGAGGATAGCCGCGTGGTGGTGAGCGACACGATCTTCAGCGGCATCGGCGATAACGCTGCGCAGCTCGATTACCCGATCTACGTCAGTGGTCCCACCAGCGACGTGAGTTTCTCGGGGCTGCGACTGGAGGGCAATCAGTACAACCGGGTCATGCTCGACCTCGGCGCGCTGACCGGACACGATTTCACCCTGACGGCGCAACCGGCGCTAGAGGGCTACGAATTCTACAACGGCACAGCGGGAACTGATTTCATCGTGCCGCCCGGCGTTACCATGACCGTAGAGCCGGGTGTGAAGGTGATGAATAACTTTGATATCAATCAGACACTGGTAATCCAGGGTCATCTGGAGGCGGTGGGCACGGAGGCGCAACCCATCATCTTCACCTCGCATGCCGATAGCGCGCCCTATCAGTGGCAGGGCCTCGCGTTTGACGGCGGCACGGGCAATCTGCGCTATGCCATTGTGCGCTATGCCGGGCGCGGGTCCGTGGGCATCAGCGGCGGTGCGGGGATTGCGGCTACGGGGGTGCAAACAGGCACGGTGAGGATCGAGAACAGCCAGATACGCGACATCTCTGGCGGAAGCACAACCGCTAACTACGGCATCTTCGCGGTGGATAGCCAACTCGTGGTTAGCGAAACACTTATCACCGGCATCAGCGACGCGGTTGGCGCAAGTCCGGCGGCGCTCGCGGCGAGCGGCAGCAGCGAGGTGCTGCTCACGAGCAGCGCGATTGAGAATAACGTGCGCAACGGCTTGCTGATCGAGGGCGCGGCGCGGGTACAGATCACCGACACAAGCATCTTGGGCAATGGCGGGCACGGTGTGCTGGTCAATGGCAATACCGCGGCGCTAACGCTGTTCAAGTCTATCGTGCTGGCAAATATGGGGGATGGCGTGCGCAACTCCGGCAACGCCCGGGTGATTCTGGGCGGCGCCGAGGGCTTGGGCAACACGCTCCTGGGCAACGGCGGCTATGGCGCCAATCAAATCGGCACGAGCACGCAGATGACGGCGACCCACAACTGGTGGGGCGCGGTCAACGGTCCCTACCATATCACACTCAACCCGGATGGGGAGGGCGAGAACGTGAGCAATCGCGTCCTGTTCGACCCCTGGGCGGTAGATTGGCAGGGGGATTTGCCCAATGGGGTCTATGTGAGCCTGGTCGCCCCGAGGCAAGTGGTGGCGGGCGAAGAAGCGGTCTATGTAGCGATGTTCGTGAATGGCAGGACGGAGACGGTGGAAGACGCCGTGCTGATGATGGTCCTGCCGGCGACGGGTATTTTCCAGGAGGCAACTCATGATGGCGGTTATCTGGCGCAGCAACATGCTGTGATCTGGAAGCTGGGCGATCTGGCGCCAGGTGACAGCGGCACGATGGCGGCGCGGGTGCAGTTTGCCTGGGGACTTCCGATTGACTCGGAATACGCGGCGCAGGCGCGCTTGGGCGGCTCGAATCTGCCGTTATCTCTCCCCACACCCGAATGGTACCAGGCATCCACGGCGCTGGAGCTGCTGGGCAGCAGCTCGCTGAGTGCCGGGGAGCTGGCGGCGGAGCGCGCGGCTTACCCGGACCTGGACCTGATTTACACGCAAGCCGAAGCCGATGGCTTTATCTCCGGGGGCGCGGTGCGTTTGGAGCTCGACGGCGCCGCCCCTATCACCCAGGTGGTGATGTTGCGGCGGACCGGGCGGGAGGTGCTGTATCTGCGGCGGCAGGGCGAGCGGGTGCTGGCAGCGACCTTTGGGGCAAGCAGCTACGCCGTGCGCGAGGCGGACGGCGGCTTAGCGCTCGACATCCAAGCGGGCGGGGAGACGTTCTGGGGCACGTGGGGCAATGGCGAGGCGGCCTCCGAGACGGGTCTCGCCTACTCGAATTGTCGTTATCCGACCCTGCCCACGCTCCTGTTGGAGGACCGGTTCAGCAAGCTGGCGCAGGCGCTGAGCTCCGCCACCTGCTACCCGTGTCTGGCGGGAGGCTCCTGCACGCAGTGTTTCGCCGCGCTTCAGAGCGCTGTCTCCATCCCGGAGGCGCAGGGCTCGCTGGCTTGCGCTGCTGAAGCCGGGGTGGGCGCTGCCGCCGAGGTTGGGAGCGCGTGGTGGCCCTGGATGCCCAACCTGCCTCCCTGCCCTGATGGGGAGTACTATGCACTCTGCACCAAGAGCTTTTGGACGAAACGGTGGTCTGTGACTTATTATCCTTGCGTCGCCAATATGGTGACCTTCAAGCCGAGCGGCGGCATGCCGATTCTCGGTCCCCGTGAATGTCCAAAATACTATTCCTGCGTATCGGGTCCGGCAATTTCAGGTTATTGGAACAAGGTGGGTTGCCAGTGCAAGCCGGTCTACACCCCGCCAAAGCCTCTCATCCACGGCCTGGTTTCCGAGTTCAACCCGTTTGTCGCAAACGCCGCAACGGCTCAACCGGCAGCCGAACCGCAGGAGACCCAGAATGAGACGCTAAGTTGCGGCGCGGACGAGGAAGGCGTCAGCAAGTGCCCGCTGACCAAAATCCGGCGCCCCCGCGACCCCAACGCCAAGTACGGTCTGGCGGGCGACCTGGTTCCGGGGCAGCTCGTGACCTACACCATCACCTACGAGAACGAGGGCGACGGGCGCGCCTACGGCGTCTTCGTCGTGGACCAGCTCGATGCCGCGCTGGACCTTTCCACCCTGACCGTGTATGGACCTGGCGAACTCATCGTCGAGAATCGCACGCTCCTGTGGACGGTGGGCGAGCTGGGTCCTAAGGGCGCGCCGGATTCGCAGGGCGTGGTTTCGTTCACGGTGGCGCTGCGGGAGGACGTGCCGGCGGGGACGGCGGTGCTCAACCAGGCGACGGTCTTCTTTCCGACGGTGGGCGAGGAGACGCCGACAAACGCGGTGCTGAACGTCGTGCAGCCGCTGGCGGCGGTACCGCAGCGGGTGGAGACGACCTACGGGCAACCGGTGGCAATCACGCTCGCGGGACGAGGTCCCACAGGGGTGACGCTGAGCTACCAGGTGTTGGAGACGCCGCTCAACGGCAGCCTCAGCGGCACAGCCCCTAACCTGATCTACACGCCGGCGGCGAACGTGACCGGGCTGGATGCCTTCACCTTCAAGGTGCAGGGTGGAGGGCAAGAGAGCCGCCCGGCGGAGGTGCAAATCGTGATCGATCCCACAGGCGACACGACCGCGCCGCAGGTGCGGTGGACCACCCCCGCGGATCAGGCAACCGATATTCCGCTCAGCGCCCGCGCAGTGCTCACGGATGAGGTGGGTCCGGCTTTCGCGCCGCTGCCACAGGTGCAGTTCTCGGAGATGGTGAGCGAAACTACGCTCACCGCGCAAGCGGTGGCGCTGGTCGAGGAAGGTGGGCGCGTTGTCCCGCTCAGCGTGGCGTATGACGGCGCTAGCCAGCGCGCGGTGCTCCTGCCGCACGCGCCATTGCAGAGCGGAACCTGGTACACGGCGACCGTGATGACCAGCGTCACCGACCTCGCGGGCAATCCGCTGGCGGCGGCGACGAGCTGGCGATTCCGCACGGTGCAGGCAACGGTCAAGGTGTACCTGCCGCTGGTGATGAAGGAGAAGTAAGCAGGGTTATCGCATTTGGGGGATATCCTATCAGGCAGCTTATCGTAACACTCAAGCGGCATTTCTGAAGGGGGTTTT
>JAKJAC010000303.1:0-316 GCA_022707705.1 Chloroflexota bacterium | reverse complement strand
AAGACCCCCCTTTTTGTTTCTGGCATGCACAGGCCACATTGTAAACAGCAGAGAAAACCACGGAAGGAATCCAAGACGGCAGAACGCGGCAAGATGCCGCGGCAAGATGCCGCGGCAGGCGCGTAGAGTGAAGTTGGGCGTGATACTCCTTGTCAAACGGGGGGCTTGAGGCATAATAGGTGCTGGATGGGTTTGGGAGGGCGCCGGGGCTGTGAATGGCGCCGGATGTCCAGGATTCGCTAAAATTGATGGGCAGCGCTGAGCTGGCGCTATGCTCTGTACAAGAGATTGGGTTGAGGATGATGAATCAAAATCA
>JAKJAC010000302.1 GCA_022707705.1 Chloroflexota bacterium | reverse complement strand
AGGAAGGGTGCAAAAGAGGCGTTACACAGGTCTGAGTTCGAAAGGATACCGACGATATTGGGACCTAAGACGCGCATCCCGTAGGTGTGCGCGATGTTGACCACTTGTTGTTCCAGGTCCTGGCGTCCCACCTCGCTGAAGCCTGAAGCGATGATAATCAACCCTTTGATGCCCTTTTTGCCGCATTCCTCAGCGACAGTCGATACCAGTTTGGCTGGCACGATAATGACCGCCGCGTCAATCGTTCCAGGCACATCCAGCACCGAAGGGTAAGCCTGCAATCCCAGAATAACACTATCGGTAGGGTTGATGGGATAAATAGCGCCTTGATAATGGCTATCAAGAAGATTCTTGACCACTGTGTAGCCGATTTTGCCTTCCTTGTTGGAAGCGCCGACGACTGCAATAGATTGAGGCCGCAATAGTCCGTTCAATGCTTCTAGATCCACGTTTAATCCTCCTGAAACAGGTTTTGAAATTTGTCTAAATTATAGCTGGGCATGCTAAAAACAACCAGGGGGAAAAGTAATTCCCCCCTGGCACAAATGTCACTTACCGTTTCCCGTTGGTTCCAGCACCTTATCAACGATGCCCAATTCTGCTGCCTGTGCCGCCGTCATATAGAAATCGCGATCTGTGAAGCGGTCAATCTGCTCCTGCGACAACCCTGTATGTTGCAAAAGCAGTTTGTTGATCAGTTCCCGCATCCGAAGAATCTCGCGCGCCGCGATCTCAATATCCGCCGCCTGACCCTGGACACCGCCCAGAGGTTGGTGCAGGTGAATGGTAGCATGTGGCAAAGCGTAGCGACGCCCTTTCATACCAGCAGTCAACAGAATCGTTGCCATGCTCGCCGTCATTCCCACGGCAATCGTGGAAACAGGCGCGTGAATCAGCTGCAAAGTGTCATAAATGGCTAACCCCGCCGCAATCTCGCCGCCTGGTGAGTGAATATAGAGAGAAATCTCACGTTCCGGGTCTTCACGATCCAAGAACAATAACTGCGCCACAATCAGATTGGCAACCTGGGCATTAATCGGGGTTCCCAGAAAGATAATCCGCTCTTTGAGTAACAATGAGAAGATATCATATGCCCGCTCGCCACGTCCGGTGGTCTCGATGACCATGGGAACCAAACCCATATCGCCCTCCTCCATAACCTCTCTAACAGCCAAACTTACGCCGCAGCGGTGTCTGGTTCGACAGGTAGGATAGTCTCTGCAGCTTGAGCAGGTAATCCCTGAGCCAGGCGCTCGAGTGCAGCCATGGCGCGTCCATGCAGTAGTTGCTTATAGGATTCCTCGACCACTACCAAGTCACGGCTGAAAGGCCGGCGCGCATTGTTCGGGATTTCCAATTGATCTAGCAACCGGGCATACTGATCCCGCAAATCCTCTTCCGAGACCGTGATCTGCTCACGTCGCGCAAACTCCTCAAGCACCAATTTCTCAGTCAGGCTTTTGCTAGCGCGAGGGCGCAAGCTCTCACGGAACTGTTCCTCGGTCGTCCCCTGCAGGCGCAGGAAATCCTCCCACGACATGCGTAGTTGCTGAGGGATGCGCACTTTGAACGTTTTCAGCATTTCATCCAGCTCTTCGCCCAACAGCACTTCGGGGAATTGAACCTTAGCGCGCTTCAACAACTCAGCCAACAGCGCCTCATGATACGCTTCATGCGCTTGCTCGTGTTTGTAAGCTTCCATCCGCTCACGCAAGTCGGCTTTGAGGTCATCCAGGGTCTCGAACTTGCCCACGACGCTGGCAAAAGCGTCGTCCAATTCTGGCTTGAGCGGTTCTCCCACACTCTCGACATGTACCACGAATTCCGCATCAGCGTTACGCAACGTGGGTTCGGAGAAATCTTCCGGCAAGGTCAGATGGAACAGCTTCTCTTCGCCGGCTGAGAGTCCCACCAAGGCATCAACCAGACCGGGAACAATATTGCGGTCCTCTGGATCCAGAACCAGATTGACATCGTGCTCGTGGATGAACACTTCCCCGTTAGCCTGAGCTTCCACATGCTCCAGGGTTACGGAATCTCCCAGAGCTGCGGGACGCGATACCGTCCGCGTGGTGGTGTGGTCATTGCGCAGTTGCTCTAGCGCTGTCTGCAGCTCTTCATCGGTCACCTCGTGCGCCTCCAAATCCAGACGCAAGTCGGCAACCTCGCCCAACTCCACGACCGGAGGCAGCGGCACACGGATTTTCAAGACTAATGGCTCAAGTTTGATATCATCCAGACTACCGGGTCCCACAGGTTCAACTTCAGCCTGCTTGAGGACGTCCGCGTAGATTTCATCCAACAGCAATTCGGCTGCATCACGTCGCAGCGCGGGTGCACCCACACGGCTGACGACCATGTTATAGGGCACTTTGCCCTTGCGGAAACCGGGAAAAGGATTCTCCCGGGCGATATTCCGCGCGGCTTTCTGCATCGCATTCTGAACAGCAGATTCCTCGATCTCAACAGTGATGAGCGCTTCGCAGTTTTCCAGTACTTCTTTTGAAATTGTGAACACAGGCGTTGACCTCCACTACATAATCAGAAGGATTATAACACGTTTTCATGGAGTTGCCAGATTTTTAGCGCCGGATAGTGTTCAAATTCCTACCGTCAGGCGCAAATTCTGGACTAAAGTCCGTTCGAGAGAGTGTCGTTGTTGAGCGCAGCGCGCAGAGCGTGAGTTATGCGTGCCTCAAAACACTCCTGGCATAAAACGATTGCGAGCCGTCCCGGTTGGGACGGCTCGCATGACCACAACCACCGTCAGAGCGCTACACTCCCGCAAGTCGCAACAGCGCGCCCGGAACCCATAGTCGCCCAATCTCGAAGAACGAAAGCGCTGTCGATAGAGCGAAAACTAACACGCTGAAGGCGATAAGCAGATAATCCGCCCTCCGGTAATGCAGCTCATGCACCCAGGTTCGCGGTCCAATGCCAAAAGCACGGAGATCCATCGCATCAATGATATCCTCGGCACCGATGATGGCATTGATAGTGACCGGCACGACCAGCGGTGCCAGACGCCGGATTTGCGCCACGATACCGCCAGAAAGTTTTTCCACTTCGTAGCCGCGCGCGCGCTGCGAATCGAGCGTGATGCTGAAATCGCGCCCCAGCGTCGGCACGAAACGAAAAGCCAGGTCCATCGCGTAGGCGAATTTATCCGGCAAGCCCAACCCGCGGAAGGTGACACCGTAAAGGCTCGGGTCAATCGTATACGGCAACGTAATCGCCATGAGTGTGATAGTGTACATCCGCAGCAGCTGGCTCGCCGCAAAAGCCGTCTTCTCCGCAGTGATATCGAGCTTGAGCTGCCAACCCGTCAGCGGTAAGGTGACTGGACCCAGGCGCCAAAGTAAGTGCTCCTCGAAATACGCTGTTTGCGCGCCTCCGCGTCCCGTGAGGAACGTCAGCAGCGTCATAAAGAAAATGATGAAAGAGATGAGAATCCACACCCGACGTGTCTCCCGCCAGGTAAGCCCCGACAACGCATATTGAAGCACCCCGAACGCCAGGAACACAAAAATCACGCGCAGATCCCAGAACTGGATAATGGAAAACAGCAGTGCCAGCATCATGATGATGCGAGCACGCGGATCCAGTCTCTGAATCAGTGTGTCCCGTGCGCGATAGCGCCAGGCAATCAACATGGCGTCATCCTCGGCTTTAGGAAGATCATCAACGACCCGTCCGCGACTGCACCGCACGATATGCGGCTAAGAGAATCGGTGTGAGTACCATCGAGTTGAGAATGTTGGGTCCCGCGGCTGGCGCAAATTCACCAATCATCGCCGTAGCGAGACTGTAGCCGTTAACCCAGATATCGGCAATGGCAGCGAAACCAATACCGGCGATGATGCCCAACGTACCCCAGATATTGACTGCCGCCAGGTCTATATCAATGCGCTCCAGCAGGAAACGCAATGCAATCACCCCGATGCCGCCAATGATGAAAGCCCACGCCCAAAACGAGAAATTCTCGATCTCGCCGCTCCAGGGACCCACCACATTCGGGCTGATCAAAATCGCCGCCGCCACGATGACGATTAAAACGCCTACCAGAATAGTGAGGAAGTTTAGACTACGGCGTTTGTTGGCAAAGAGCATCACCAAACCGGCGACAAAGCCGATCAAACCATTGCCCATATCCCACGCCGGATACACGCCCCAACCGGTGAGGAAGTCACCCAGGATATTGCCCACAGCGCCGGTGAAGAATCCCACCACTGGACCGAAAACATAACCGAAGAATACCGGAATACAAATTGAAGGTCGCAGCGCTACCTGACTAACCGAGGGCAAAGGGAAGGTATTGAAAATGTAGTTAAGGACACCATAAAGCGCCGCACCAATGCCCATGTACACGACCTCGCGCGTGCCAATCGTCCAGGCATCACTCTTCTGTGTCGCCAGATAGACGCCGAAGACGATGAGAATACCAATCACGGTGAAGACAATAGGAAAGACACCCCGAATCCGGTCGCCGGAAGTGAATACGCTGGCGAGAACCATCAGCAACACAAAAACACCAAGCACAGCCAACCACATCGTGACTTTTTTCCCTAAAGTACCCATGACATCCTCCTGAAACTGAACTGTTTGAATACGATAATGCCACAGCTGTTATGCCAGGTTATCCTCACTCTCTCCTACTGCAACTCACCTCCTCTTCAACACTCAAGAGCATTTCTACGCGCGCTCCGTACGCCCCCAAAAAACACTCAAGCAGGCTGCAAAGATGGTAGTTCCCGAGGCAGATGGTGCGCCAACGCCTCAGCCGACATGAAGCGCCCCGTCGAAGGCAGAAACTCGAGATTGAGCGCCAGCAATGAGGTCGGCACCAACCGGCAACGCCGCAACAAATCTACATCGCGCAGCACCTCCGCGGGCATTCCTTCACCGGCAACGGTTCCGTCTTGCAGCAACACCACGCGATTGGCGTAACTGATTGCCAGATCCAGATCATGGGTGATAA
>JAKJAC010000301.1 GCA_022707705.1 Chloroflexota bacterium | reverse complement strand
CAAACGGCAACAACGGACGGACTCTACCCATGTGCTGGCGGGGGTGCGGACACTGAATCGGCTGGAATGTGTGGGGGAGACCTTGCGACGAGTGCTGGATGACCTGGCTCGCTTGGTACCGGAGTGGTTACAGGCCCAGATCACCCCGGACTGGTTTGAGCGCTATGGGCGGCGCGTGGAAATGTATCGGTTGCCGAAGGACAAGACGCAGCAGGCGGCGCTCCAGCAGCAGATAGGGCAAGATGGGGTACAGTTATTCCAGGCCTTGCAGCAGCCAGACACGCCGGTCTGGTTGCGGACCCTCCCGACCGTGGAAGTACTACGCCAAGTGTGGCTCCAGCAGTACTGTACCGAAGACGGACAAATCCGCTGGCGCGAGGCGCACGAGTTACCACCGCACAAGTGGCTGATTGTTTCGCCCGATGATCTGGAGGCCCGTAATTGCACCAAACGCGAAACCAATTGGACTGGATACATGGTCCATTTAACCGAAACGTGCGGAGCGACTTCACCGCACTTCATCACGCATGTGGAAACCACCCCTGCGACAACTACCGATGACGCAGTCGTGGTCACGATCCACCAGGACCTAGCCGCCAAAGATTTGCTCCCCGCGGAGCATCTGGTGGATGCCGGTTACACCGCGGTGGACAACTTGCGCGCGGCAGAACAACACTATCACATCGACCTGCTAGGCCCGGTGAGTGGCGGGGGCAGTTGGCAAGCCGTGGCGGGGCAAGGTTTTGACGTGAGTTGTTTTGCCATTGATTGGGAGCAGCACGTCGTCACCTGTCCACAAGGGCGGTCTAGTCAGAGTTGGCATGTGCGCCAGGAGAAGTATGGGCACGAGTATGTTGCCGTTTGGTTTTCCCCAACCGACTGCGGCGCGTGCGCGCAGCGAGCTGCGTGTACCCGGTCGCAACGCGGGGTGCGCAGTGTCACGTTCAAACCACAGGCAGAATATGAGACCTTGCAAGCCGCCCGGGCGCGCCAGGAAACGGAAACCTTCAAACAGCAATACAAGAAACGGGCGGGTGTGGAAGGCACGCTCTCCCAAGGCACGCGCGCCTTCGGCTTGCGGCGCTGTCGCTATCTTGGTTTGGCTAAGACCCGGTTACAACATCTGGCGACAGCGGCCGCGATGAACTTAACCCGGCTAGTGCAGTGGTTGGAGGACGAAGCGCAACCCGCAAAAACCTATTGCTCCCCCTTTGCCGCTCTTGCACCTGGCCTGACCTGAGAATGCCCAACAAAGTCTTCTAATTGTCGCTTGACATACAAACGTCAATTGCGCAGTGTCGGGGTTTACACCCATGATGTACCAGTGAGTTGATCTGGTCTGCACGTGACACGTTCGGCGACGGACTCCCGCCCTGCGGCGCACCCCCCCCACCGCTGAACCAACCGCCTGGGACTTCCGCATACCGCGTGCATGTCCGCAGCCGCCCAACGGCATCGAGCGGAGCACGGTCGGCTCCAGCGAGATGTTAGGCCGCTCTCTATGGATAGTTTTTCAGCACAAGAGGAATGTACACTTTGCATGGTCCATCCACGCAAATGCTCACGTCGTAGGTTGGCCAGCCATAGGTGGTGCTAAACCAGTAAGTCCCACCGTAGGTGAAAAGCAGCATGTCAAACTTCAAGGTGTAGGCCCCCGGCCCCCAATTGGGAATATCATTGATGGTCAAAGAGAAAGTATAGGGCGGGTCACCCTTCGGCACATCCACGGTGGTCCAAGCCCTGTTGCTGCTGGCTATCTCACCGAATCCGGCCTTGGCCCAGCGGTAGGAGAGGGCCCACCATTGGCCATTGATGGGCCAGTCATAGGTGCCCGTGTTCTGGACCTGGACACTTACCGGATAGGAGCCACCGTGGTACATAATCGGTGGGTGGTTATCCGGAGTATTCCAGGTGATGCGCAGCGGGTTCCAACGATAGTCGGGCGTAAGGCGCATACCGCTGGCATCGCGGACGTGGACCCCGGTGTAGTAATGCGCCAAGACTTGCTCTGCGCGCTCCCAACGCACACTCCAGGGGTCGAGTGTACCTTGATACCCCCGATTGCCCCGCGCCCAGCGGCTGGCTCCCCTCTGGCTCATGCCGTGACCATGGCCATCTTGAACGATGTCTGGATGGGAACTGATGGGATCATCCACAGCGATCAGATAGGATTGTCCACCACTGATCGTGCGGTCGCGGATGTCGGCGAAATACTCGGCGAAGGCGGGTAGGTCATCATTGGGGTAGGTGCCGTAGGCGATGTAGCAGCGCGGAGCAACCGCGCTGCAAACAATTCGTTGGTCGTTGTTAAGGTTGCCGCTGGCACAAGGGTTACCGGGGTTGTCCGGGAAGATGGCCGAAGGAAGGGCTTCGAAGGCGTAGGGGACAAAGACCTGGAACTGGGTAGAGTTGTTGATGGTGCTCCCTTGACGGATATGCCAGTAGGCGTAGGAGCGAGCCGCTATGGCCTGCGCCTGGATGGCGGTGGGATGAAATGCCTCTACGCTGACTTCCTTGGGCACCACATCAAGCAGATAATCCGTCTCGATGGGGATGGTGACCGGGTTGTTAGTGCCATACGGGTAAGCGTGGCTGGAATCGCCAACAAGTGCTGTGCAGCCATACGAGGTGTCATTGGAGGAGCACAAAATGCCTGTTGAACCTCCTCCACTGAGCAATCTGTACATTCGCACTGTAATGTTCGTAGGAGGCGTGAATGAACTTATAGGAGCAGCGAATCCTCTTGCGAGCATGATGCTCCAAAGTCCGATGAATAGCAATAAACTCGAACAGTTGAAACGTGTACCTCGCATCATGCACCTTCCCTTATGGCTTGCGGGCAACCGAGATCGTGCATATATGATCCTCGACAATGGTGGGTCCAGTCTCAAGCCAAGTGGGACATTTCACGGCTAGGGTTTGTCCATCCGGTGACCACGCTAATTGCCACCCCTCGATAGCACCGCCTCCAAAAACGTTATGAGGCACAACTGACTGGGAAACTCCTGTTTGTACATCCATGAGATACAATTTTTGGATAGGACGTCCCTGAATGATCTCGACTTGCGCCAGTGCAATGAGCTGATGACTATCAGGAGCCCAAGTAAAGTCGTACACATATTCAATGTCTGGACCTGGTGATAATGCTCGCCGTTCACCAGTACTTGTATCTATCAATGTCAGATCAACAAAAGAGACAGGATGATCTCCAACGCTGGTTAATGCACCTATATAGCGTCCATTGGGGCTCCACTGCACATAGAAGGCCCACCGCTTGCCATACCCGGTCTCCCCTCTTTCAAAACCAAGGTCCACTTCGCAGATTCGCCCGGAAGGTAAATCGACCAAGTAGAAACCAGTGTCGTTGTAGAAAGCTATCTGATTCCCAGATGGAGACCAGGTTGCTTGATACGGCTCCGGCCCATATTGCTGACCCAGCGCCGATAAGTCCTGCCACGGCGTCAGGGACAAGGCTGGAAAGATTTGCCGCTGAGCCAGGGCTACGTCCAGGGCTTCAGCACGATCCGGAGCCGCTTGGGTGAAAAAGACCACTCGGCTACCGTCTGGACTGGCTGTCAGAGAAGAAGTCGCCAGGCCGGACACCGGCGTTTCTATAGACACCGCTTCGCCCCGGCTGATGCGCAACACCACCTGCTGATCAGGCCCAACATCGGCAAAGGCGACGGCTTGGTAAGCCGCTAACCACACCGGCTTACCGGGCAAACTGTGCCGTTCTCCATATCGTTGCAGTTCACCGGTGCGCGTGTTGAACACCTCGATAACCTCCCTGGGTTGGTCAGGAATCAGGCGAGTAATGAGCAGTTGCTGGCCATTTGGCAACCAACCGGCAATGCCAATGGCCGAGGTGTGGGTAAGCACCACCTGGGGTTCAGAAAACTGGTAAGCTTCCAGAGGTGTTACCGGCTTGGCGGGAGCCGGACGGGGCGCAAAAGTACAGGGGGATATGGGTATTGGGGCTACTGTCGGCGTGACCAATGGGCCAAGCGGTGTTGGCGTCGCAAGGGGCGACTGCGGTACTTGGGCAGCTAATGTACGCTCTCGTTCTTTCATAAGAGGCGGGAGGGTCACTACCAGTAAGCCTAACAATATTAGGCATATCAAGCCACTTGTGATGTTCAGCCAGTGTTTCATTTTATACATCCTCTCCGGTTTAGAAATTCGCCATTGCAATTGTAGTTTTGGGTTATGAGTAGCGGCCCAACGGAAAAGTTCACCTGCGCGCGGCTGCGGCGCGAGTCCCTTGCCGACAAAACCCATTCCCTGCGCGCCGTACCTTCGACCACCAGCAGCTGTAGCGCGCCAGAGTGCAACGGCTGTTGCAGCCCGTTTGCCTGAAATCCTGCATAGTGGGAGGGATGAGTGGGAAGGTAAGTATGCTCTTTCAGCATGTGGAGCATTCTTCCGTATTCTCTTCTTCCCGCGCTTACGCGGTATGGTGTGGTGTGGTAAAGCATTGCCTCGAACTGTACCAGGCTCATACATAAGTATAAACTGACTTTGTGGGCATGTCAATTATCCGCGTCAATGGGCATTCGTAGCAGTTCAGCGGGCTTCTGCGTACCCTATGAGGCTCGCAGTGCAAGTTGGCTTATTATCAACCCCGGACGAATGCCTTGCTCACACTTCAGAGGCATTATGCGGGGCGTAACGCAGTTTCGGTCAGCGACCTGCTACGAAATCCCTCAATTGGGATTTCGTAGCAGGTAAACGGTCTACCATCAACCCCACAGTTGCACTGCGGCAGATTAGCCCAAGCGGCATCTTTGTGTAAATATCAGAGCATCTCTTTGGATAGGAGGTGCTCGATGTTTGAGTCTGACCCGTCGTGTTTCAGGTGTGCCCAAGCTGGCTGCCAGGAAAGCCTCAACGCCTTGCTGCGACAGCATGAAGGCTTGGTTCAAGCCGCTGTGCGGCGCCAAGTCACTGGCGGCGCCGCCTTTGAAGACCTGCTGCAAGCCGGGCGCGAAGGGCTGTG
>JAKJAC010000300.1 GCA_022707705.1 Chloroflexota bacterium | reverse complement strand
GAGGTAAGCACCATGGCTGAACCGTTGATTTACGAGCTCTCGGTTCCCGGACGCGAGGGTAGCAAGGCGCCTAAGCTGGATGTTCCACCGAGCGAACTCCCCGCGGAGTTGTTGCGGACGGAGTTGCCGCTGCCCGAGGTGAGTGAGATTGACGTGACCCGCCACTTTGTGCGGCTCTCACAGCTCAACTATGCGATCGACAAGGGCATGTACCCGCTAGGCTCATGCACGATGAAGTACAATCCGAAGGTCAACGAGCTCACCGCGCGGATGCCCGGTTTCATGGGACTGCACCCGCTGCAGGATCCCGGAACGGCTCAAGGGGCGCTGTTCCTGATGTATCACCTGCAGGAGTATCTCAAGGCGATCTCCGGTTTTGCGGAGGTCACGCTGCAACCCGCCGCCGGAGCGCAGGGTGAATTGACCGGCGTGTTGATTATGCGCGCCTATCAATGCGACCGCGGAGAGACGCAGCGCGATACCATCCTGGTGCCCGATTCCGCGCACGGGACCAACCCGGCGACGACGAGCATGAGCGGCTTGCGCGTGGTGCAAATCCCCTCGGATGCCCGGGGCAATGTGGACCTCGACGCGCTGCGCGCGCAGCTCAACGATCGCGTGGTGGGTTTGATGATCACCAACCCGAATACGCTGGGGCTGTTCGAGGAGCACATCAAGGAAGTCGTGGACCTGGTTCACGGTTGCGGGGGTCTGGTCTACGGCGATGGCGCGAATCTGAATGCGTTGATGGGCGTGATGCGCCCCGGCGATGTGGGCATCGATGTGATGCACTTCAACCTGCACAAGACCTTCAGCACGCCGCACGGCGGCGGCGGTCCCGGCAGCGGACCGGTGGGCGTGGCGGCGCACCTGGTGGATTTCCTGCCCTCGCCCGTTATCGTACAGATCGAGGTAGAGGATGAGGATTATTTCACCTATGCCTTTGCCGCCCCCGCGAAGTCCATCGGTTCCATGAAAGCCTTCTGGGGGCAGTTCGGGATGCTTGTGCGCGCCTACACCTACATCCGCATGTTGGGGGATGCCGGGCTGCGCGAAGCTGCGGAACATGCCGTGCTCAACGCGAACTATCTGTTGAGCCAGATCAAGGGGGTGTTCCCGCTGCCCTACGAGCGGGTGTGCAAGCACGAGTTCGTGGTTGAGGGCAAATTGGAGACTGCACCCGACATTCACGCGCTCGATATCGCGAAGCGGCTGATTGATTACGGTGTGCATCCGCCGACGAACTACTTCCCGCTCATCGTCCACGAGGCGTTGATGATTGAGCCAACGGAGACGGAGAGCAAGCAATCGCTGGACAACTACGCGGAGATTCTGCGGAAGATCGCGGAGGAAGCGGCGACGGCGCCCGAGCTGCTGCACGAGGCGCCGCACAACGCGCCCGTGCGCCGGCTCGATGAGGTGCGCGCGGCGCGGAAGCCGGTGCTGCGCTATCAGAGAGAGCCGTAAGTTTCATTGCTGCAGAATGATCGCGCCGCGGGCAGTGCCCGCGGCGCGATTGTTTGTAGTGGCAGCGCCACGGTAGTGGCGGCGCCAAAGTAGTGAAGAGCGCGATTTGAAATCGCGGCTACAGCCGGGCACGGTTGGGTTTGATTGCGCGGTGGAGGGTGGTATAATTTGAAACGTTGTGAAAGGCGATGTCGGGCTGTAGATAACGCATGGGAAACACAAACATCAACATCGGACTGGCTTTCCTCGCGGGGCTGGCTTCCTTTCTGGCTCCGTGTGTATTGCCGCTGGTGCCGGTCTACCTGGGCTATCTGAGCGGTTATGCGGTGACGCAACCGGGGGAGCGCAGCGGCAGAGAACGCGTGGCTATCGTGCTCCACGCGCTCTTTTTTGTGCTGGGCTTCACGCTCATCTTTATGGCGCTCGGGTTGGCGGCGGGAGCCTTAGGGGCGCTATTGCGCGGCGCTTGGTTGCGCATCGTGGGGGGGCTGCTGGTCATTTTCTTCGGGTTGACGGTGCTGGAGGTGCTCAAGGTCCCGGCGTTGTACCGCTCGGCGCAGCTGGATTGGCGCGCCAAACGGGAATGGGGATTCGCTTCCTCGCTCCTTATCGGTATGGTTTTCGCCGCGGGGTGGACGCCCTGCGTGGGACCGGCATTGAGCTCCATCCTCACGTTGAGCGCGACCCGCAGCACCGCGTCACAGGGCGCCGGGTTGCTCGCAGTCTATTCCCTGGGCGTAGGATTGCCCTTCATTTTGGCGGCGCTGCTCGTGGACCGTGTGGGCGAGCTGCTGACCCGGGTGCAGCGGTATCTGCCGCTCATCCACAAGGCGACCGGCATCCTGCTGGTCATTATGGGCATCATCATTCTCACCGATAGTTTCAGCGCTATCGGCGTGTGGCTGGAACAGCGCGGCATCGGCTGGGACCTGGGCTTATGAATACCTCACCCCAGCCAACACCCCCACCCAACGCGCAGGAAATCCTGGCGGAAGCGCAACGACGAATTGTCGAACGGGATAACGGTCTGCCCAAGGCGCAGGAATCCGCAACCGGCGCCAAACCCAGGTCACCGCAGGAGCTGGAGGCGCAGGAACGGCAGTTGCGGCGCGCCAATCGCGCGGTTTTCTGGCTTTCCAAGCACTGGCTACAGCTCTTCAATGGCTTCATGCTGGTCTTCACCGCGCTGACATTCCTGGCGCCGGCGCTCATGGCCACGGGACATACGGAGAGCGGGGCGTTCATCCACCGGCTCTACGATCCTTTCTGCCACCAATACCCGTTCCGCTCCTGGTTCCTGTTCGGTCCGCAAGCCGCTTATCCCACCGATGGGACGCTCGCACCGGCGGAGATGTTGGCAACGAGCAAGTTCCTGGGTTCCGCGGAGGTGGGATTCAAGACGGCGCTCTGCCAGCGCTGCATCGCCATCTACGGCGCGATGGCGCTCGCGGGAATTCTCTACGGGCTGGTGCGGCGGCGGTGGGCGCTCAAGCCGTTGCCGATATGGGCGTATGTGGCTTTTGGCATTGTGCCCATGGGGCTGGATGGCGGCATCCAATGGCTGACATATATCATCCATTGGCTCGCACCGGGTGTGCAGATTACACCTTTGGAGACGACGCCCTTTATGCGCACACTCACGGGCGGGCTGTTCGGCGCGCTCTCTGCCGCGGTGCTCTACCCGCACATGCAGGTCTTTTTCGACGAGACTTATCAGACGTTGGCTGAGCGGTATGGATGGAGATAGGGAGTAAGGAGTAAGGAAGTAAAGAAGTTGAAGCCGTGGCTCGGGCGGCTGGGGGAATGGCTTTGGGGCCTGGGTCGCGCTTGCTCGCTTTCTCGTCTTTTCGCCTTTTCGCATTTTTTTAGGGGGAGGAGTTTCTATGCAACCACCTGTTGGTCCGATTTTAGTTTCGTTGGGTCCGTTCTCGGTGCATTGGTACGGGCTGCTGATTGTGACCGGCATTCTGCTGGCAGCGGCTTCGGCGGCGTTTCTGGCGAAGCGCGCCGGGGAGAACCCGGATTATATCTGGGATATGCTGCTGCTGGTCGTGGTGCTGGCGGTCATCGGCGCGCGCGTCTATCACGTGTTCTCCCAACCGGCAGGGGGCCTGATCGGCTGGGATTACTACAAGGAGCATCCGCTAGAGGCGCTGTATATCTGGCAGGGCGGTCTTGCCATCTACGGCGCGGTGATTGGCGGGGCGCTCGGGGTGCTCATCTACACCCGCTTGCGGCATCTCCAGACGTTGCGCTGGCTCGATTTCGCGGCGCCGGGTGTGGCGCTGGGTCAAGCCATCGGGCGCTGGGGCAATTTCATCAACCGCGAGCTCTACGGTCCCCCCACCACCCTACCCTGGGGCGTGATTATTCCGGCGGAGAACCGCATCATCCCGTACACGAATATGACGCTCTACCCGCCAGATACGCTCTTCCACCCGACTTTCCTCTACGAGTCGCTGGCAGCGCTGGTGCTGTTCCTGGCGCTCTTCCTGATCGCCGTGAAACGCCACGAGAAGCTGCACCCAGGGGAGCTGCTGGTGGGCTACCTCATCGGCTACGCCGTCATCCGCTTCTTCACCGAGATGCTGCGCCCCGACGCCTGGACGATTGGCTCGCTGGCGGCGGCGCAGGTGTTCTCGCTGGTGTTCATCGTGGGGGGCATCGCGTTTTTGGTCGCGCGGCGGCTATTGGCGAAGCGGCAACCTGAATCCACGAAGACGGACTTTGGACAGGATTAACAGGATTTGCAGGATTAACGGATTCAGATGTTGATGCCGCCGTGCTTGCGCTGCGGAGTACGGGAGACCCTTCACTTAGAGCGAGTTCGAGTCCCACAGGAGGACGACGATGGCATGGAACACAGCGGTCTTTCGGCTACAGGAAATTGATACAACCCTCACGGCAATCAAACGACTGTTGGGCGAGCTCGAAGACGCGCTGAAGGATGATCGCGCCCTTCGAGAAGCGCAGGAGCACGCGAAGACCGCCGCTCGCGCCGCCGCCGCCGCCCGCAAAGCGCAGAAGGATTTGGAATTCGAGCTGCAGCGGGTGGATACAGAGCGACAGCAGAAGGAAAGCCAGCTTTACGGAGGCTCCGTTCACAACGCGCGGGAGCTCCAGGACCTGCAAGCCAAGGTCAAATCGCTACGCCAACACAAAGGGGAGCTGGAGGATGCGCTGCTCGAAGCCATGATGGCGCAAGAGGAAGCGACGGCAGCCGCAAATGAGGCCGAAGTGAGCTTGCGCGCCGCCGAAGCCGAATGGCAAAAGTCGCAGACGGCGCTGACGACGGAACGCGAGGCGTTGATCGCGCGCAGCATCGCGCTGGAAGCCGAGAAGGTGCAGGTGCAAAAGGTCATCCCGCCCGTCATTCTGGAATCCTATTACTATCTGCAACCGCGTATGGGCGGCATTTCCGTGGCGCAGCTGCGGGACGATGATACCTGTGCGCTGTGCGGCGTGAGCATGAGCGCACATCCTCGCGCCGCCGCCCGCGCCGGCGAGGAAGCCTACTGCGACGGCTGCGACCGCCTGCTGGTG
>JAKJAC010000002.1:67377-71682 GCA_022707705.1 Chloroflexota bacterium | reverse complement strand
AACTAGAACACCTTGGAAAAGCGATAAAAATCCTCCTTGATCCCAAAACAGTATTCTTTGCTGAACGAGATGGCGAACCTATCGCCTTTATGCTGCCCTTCATTGACCTGTGCCAACCGCTGCTCAAAGCCTATCCGCGCCCCGGCGAACCGGAATGGTGGACGATGGTCAAACTGGCTTACTGGTGGAAAGTGCGCGGTTGTATTACGACGATTCGCGCGGCAGTCGGGGGTATCATT
This sequence comes from Chloroflexota bacterium, assembly GCA_022707705.1. Lineage (GTDB taxonomy): Bacteria > Chloroflexota > Anaerolineae > B4-G1 > SLSP01 > JAAZNO01. The sequence goes on along the minus strand of JAKJAC010000002.1, from coordinate 71,443 downwards.
GAAGAGTACCGTGGGCAGGGGGTGGATGCAGTTCTGTTCCTGGAGACGCTCAAAGCGGGCATTCGCCAGGGCTACAAGCAATGCGAGATTTCCTGGGTGCTCGAGTCTAATACACCGATGCGGCAAACTGCAGCTAACTTCAACGGCGAGGTGTATCGCACGTATCGAATGTATGACAAACCGCTGTAGATAACACGCGACAGCGGACTCGACTACAACAAATGACGCGGGGAGAGGCTCCCCGCGTCAACGTTTCTCAACCAACCAATCAATATTTGCGCACGATAGAACGGTACGCTGCGGGTTGACGCGCCAGCATGATCTGGGATTCCTCGCGGCGACGGCGAATCTCATCCAAATCCAATCGAGCAACCACATATCCCTCAACTGGACCTTCCTCGCCCTCATCAGGTGGAGCAATTGTCCCCATTAACTCACCAGCAGGGTTTAGCACAGCCGATTCACCAGCGAAGGTATATGAAGGTTCCTGACCAATCCGGTTAGCAGCAGCGACGAACACCTCATTCTCATAGGCGCGAGTCACCAGCAATGTGCGCCAAATCGCCACATTACGGGCTTCCCAAGCTGCAGGCATCAGCAACACCTCAGCTCCATCGAGCACCAAATTCCGCGCGACTTCGGGAAAGACTAAATCCCAGCCCAGCATGATGCCGATGACACCGAATTCAGTCTCCACCGGCGCCAATTTGTAGCCTGGACGGAAGACCAGGCGCTCCTCGGCTGGCAAATGCAGTTTGCGATACTCTCCCGCCACAGCGCCATCCGGACCGATGAGCACGGCACTGTTGTAAAGTACCGTTTCTACCTTTTCCTTGACTGCCATCCCAACCAAAACATACACTCCAAACTCACTGGCGTGCTGCCCCAGGATGTTTGAGGCTGCTCCAGGCACGCGTTGCGCCATCTGAGCAAAGCGCTGCCCGCCTTCGTAGCCGGTCACGGAAAGTTCGGGAAAGACGATAATATCAACAGGTTGCGCCGTAGCAATGATACGAATCCAATCCGCCATTTTGGCGATATTGGCTTCCATCTTACCTAGTTCTGGCGCCATTTGCACCACAGCAACGTTCAATTCACGCATAGTGACACCTCAAGTCTAGAATTGGGAAAATGAAGCAGATCAAGAACTCTAAAGAGTCAGCCCCGCTTGCGGCGTGCCATAAAATGCAAAACACCATAGATGTCAGCAGGTAAGGGCGAATCCGGTTGCAGTACATTGCCTGTTACAGGATGCTGAAAGGTCAGCCCAGAAAGATGAAGGTAGAGCCGCGTAGCCCATTCTGGTTGGCGCGGTGAACCATAGATTTTGTCACCTACAACTGGATAGCCATACCATGCAAAATGCACCCGGACCTGGTGCAACCGCGCCGACTCAGGTTCCACCTCGAGCAAGGTGTAATGGCGCCCTTCGTTACGATAGTGATGCACCGGACGATAATGCGTGCAGGCAACCCGCCCCTCACGCGAAACCCCCAGCTGCTCACGCTCGTGCTTGAGATTGCCGATGGGCGCCTCAATTTCTCCAGAGCCAGTCAAACGCCCCTCAACCAACGTCATGTACTGCCCTACCACACGTTGTCGCGTGACCTCGCGCTTCAGAATCCGATAAGATTCCTCTGTGCGAGCTGCCAGGACAAGACCAGAACACTCAGGATCGAGGTGCTGCAGAATTCCAGCGCGCTCCACCCCTCCGATATGTGCCATATCAGGATAAATCTGCCCCAATAGAGTCGCCAACACCTGCTCAGATTTTCGCCGACCGACGTGCGTCACCATACCGGCAGGCTTATCCACAACGACAATGGACTCATCTACGTAAACAACTTCGAGGCTATCTGGAGCAAGCTCCCGTGGAGCTTGCTCATCCAGAAGAAGCAGTTCCACTTCAACAGAGTCACCAGGTTCCACATATTGCCCGGTTTTGAGCGCCAGGGCACCATTGATGCGCACATGCCCTTGCTGCACCATGTCACGAAGCGCGGCCCTTCCCAGGTCGGGCCAGGTCTGAACCAGAAGAAGATCCAGACGTATTCGCTCTTCAGCTATTAGGGTTTTGGGAGCGTTCGACACGAGCAGCCTGCCTCTCCTGAATCCAAACCACGATCAACAACAAGAAAACACCGATAACAATGCTTGCATCGGCAATATTGAAAATCGCGAAATTACGAAAGGGCCAGAAGTTGAAATCGATGAAATCGACCACATGCCCATAGGTCAAACGATCAATGAGATTTCCTGTGGCGCCTCCCACCATGAATCCCAAGGCAATATGGGTCAGCCAATCGTGGGGGTCCACACTGCGGTGAAAGATAATGATCGCGACAATGACTGCAGCGGATAGAATCTTGAAGACCCCTCCTAACTGCGGGAACATTCCAAAAGCCACTCCGGTGTTGGGGAGGCGGGTGAACAATGCAATAGGGGATAACCAGGGCAAGACAGCAGTAGTAGCGTATTCCGATAGATTTGCCACAATCCACGCCTTTGAAAGGCGATCCGCAACGATAATGGCAACCGCCAACACCCACAGAGCCAGGCGGCTTGGGTGCAGTCGCATCAATCTCATCGTTTGCCTTCGAGACGTGTCTGGCAGGTCACGCAATAACGAGCTGAGGGCAGCGCCTCCAATCGGGGAATGTCAATCAGCGCGCCACAGGACTCGCAAATCCCATAAGTAGCATCCTCGAATTTCCCCAGAGCGTGCAGCACATCCTCGTGGGAACGCCGCAATTGCTGTAACAACGACACATTGCGCGCCTGTTCAAAGACCTCACTCGCCGCATCAGCGATATGATTGCTGTACCCCACCCCATCCTCGCGCACTTCACTTTGGATGCTTCCCAACTGACTCTGCAGCTCACCTTCCAGTTTCACAAGCAGCTGCTGTAATTCAGCGTATGTTAACGGCATAGTCGTATTCGCTCCTCAACCAATTCCCTGATTCAATTGATCCGTGATAACTCGATTCTACCGTGCTTCTATAAAAAGACAAGAGCGATAACTGTTCAGGTTTCTATAGCCAGACGCCGCTTACGGACTGAAATCCACTCATGATATAGATTTATAATGCCGCGCACAGCACGGCGCTGAAAATCTCTCTTCAGCGCTGTAATCACTCTGTAACACCATCGCAACCTTTGTTTCCTCACAAATGCTCTAGAATGAAAATACCAACGCGGGAACGGCCCCACAAACACTGCGTAATTTCTGTACGTCATCATCCTACAATCAATGAAAGGAGGTGGAATATGAAGAAATGGTATCGGTTGCTCACCCTGGTGTTGATGGTAAGTCTACTCCCTACAGCCGCATTGGCTGCCGGATGGGATATCCAGGGGTACCACATCGTACGTGCTGGCGAAACGCTCTATTCGATCGGACGGGCTTACGCGGCGCGTCCTGAGGTCATTGCTACCGTCAACTTTATTCCCACACCCAATCGCCTATGGGTTGGGCAGCGCCTGGCAATTCCAGTCGCACCCTGGAGTCCTATACCTGCAGGTCCGGTAGCAGTGCGGCAATTCGGGGGCGGGAGTGCCGACCCAACTCCAACATGCCGATACTGGCACTCTGTACATTACGGAGAGACACTCACCCGCATCAGTTACATGTATGGCGTCAGCATGTGGTCCATTGCTGCGGCGAATCAAATCTACAACCTCAATCTCATCTACACCGGACAGGTGCTGTGCATTCCCTGATAGCAGACTGAGTCAGACACCAATCTCACATCAACAGGGGCGGGACCACCCCGCCCCTGTTGGCGTACAGTTCAGCCCAACCTGTAGCATATCAATGACACGATAAGGAAATGCTGCTCGTAGACTCTATCGCCAGCAGCATCCAACCAGGATCTGACCAATTCACGCTCATCCCACAACGTGGCTTCAGAATACACCAACCACACCTGCTGATAACCCTGCGTGAGCACACGGAGCTGCCCATCCACATCCTCAGGCGTCGTAGTGAAACGCCCCTCAGCATCACGGAAATTAGTGTAAGGCGCCTCTGCCAGCGGCTCTAACGGCATGGGGAGATAATACGC
>JAKJAC010000002.1:38450-67367 GCA_022707705.1 Chloroflexota bacterium | reverse complement strand
GATCTGAAAGATCAGCAGTTCATCCGGCAATCGCCGCAACCGCAGCTGTGCTGCGGCTTCACGGAATTGCGGTTTATAGGGATGAAACGATTGGGCATAGATGTTTACCATCGCAAGCAGCACCAATCCCGCCAATAGTATCCTTGAAATCCAGCGTTGCGGTATCGCCGCCAGCCCTGCCCCTATGAGCAGGTAATAAGCAGGCGCCAACCAGATCAAATAACGATCGGTGAACAAAGGTCCCCGCAATGAGAGCCACCAGATTATAACCAACGGCACAAAGAACCACGCCAGCAACCTTCCACCCACGCGCCAGCGTCCATGCCAGACCTGAGAAGAAGCCCCCAACACCGCCAGACCAGCGCCAGCCCAGATGCCCACGGTGCGACCAATTCCCGGAATACCCGTGCTCCATCCCGCCAAGAGAGTTCCAACCATTTGCAGGAGAGTCAATGGCGGGAATCCCGTAGCACCGCGATCCTCGAGAGCCATCGGGAGCTGCCAGGCAAGCAACGGCAAATAGGGCAGCGTCAGGAGCGCCAATGCAACGGTCATCCCAACCCACGATCGAGGGTGCCGGCGTGGGTGGAGCAACCACCACAAAATCAGAACCGGAATACTCAAGGCTGCCAATATGTGACTGTAGATAGCCAACGAGGTACCTGACACTACCACAGCCCACCAGATCCACCGGGAACTAACACAGGCACGGTCCAGGGCATATAACACCAGCAATACCAGCAACGGCACCCACGTATACATCTTTACTTCAGCCGCATACCAGATCAAATAGGGAGAGAATGCCGCCAGTAATGCCGCCCATCGCGCAGCGTGGGGTGTAAAGCATCGGCGCCCCATAAGGTAAATCAGCGGTATCTCAAGCACGCCCCACACGAGTGAAAAAAAACGCAGCGCAAAAGCCGTTTTGCCAGCAACAGCCACCCAAGCGCGCAGCAACAGGAAATACAACGGTCCATTCCAACCAGGGCGAAGGAAATTACCAGTCAACTCGGACCAGGGGGCAATAGCGAAATTGAGCGCGTCTACTTCATCACGCCAGAGGCTCTGTTGGTCAAGAAAGACCACTCGCAGGGCAAAAGTCATCCCCACCAAAACCAACAACCATATCCGCACATTGAAAGATGAGGATATTCGATAGTCCCTAATTGGATAATCTGACACTGTATTTGCATCCGTCATCCGCTACACTATAATACGGAATAGCCATATCACAACCCCAAAATGACAGCGCTCGACACTTGAGGAGGAAGAATGAAAGTACTGGCTTACGTTGCTCAAAAATGCACTGGCGCGCGCACATGTGAGGTGACGTGCGCTCAAACCTGGTTCAAAGTGCAAGACGTTTCCAAATCCAGCATTCGAATCAGCGCCAATGACGGTATTTTTGCCGCCGAATTCTGCATCCAATGCGGCAAATGTATAGAGGTTTGTCCTACCGAGGCACTCTATTACAACAAACAAGGCATCGTGCTTCTCAAAAAAGACCTCTGTGTGGGCTGCATGTCCTGTGTGGGCTTCTGTCCCTATGGGGTGATGTATTTTGCGCCTGAAGAAGCGTTGGCTTTCAAATGCGTTGCCTGTGGGCAATGCGTCAAAGCCTGTCCCAGTGAGGCTTTGAAAATCGTGGAACTTGATGAGGCTTCCACGTCCGTGTGGGATTTTCGATTCTAGATTTCGAGCCGAAACTCCACAATCTGAGTTTGCTGATCAGCTGATTTCAACAGGAGAACACTATGACCGAAAAGATCATCCGACACGTGCTGGCGGAATTCGCTTACCAGGCGCCCAAAATCGAACGCGGTTACGCTAATCAAACCCTTTATGTAAACGTTGCGACGGGCGAGATTAAAGCGAAACCCGTATCTGAAGAGATGAAATTCAAGTTCACGGGAGGCAAAGGCTTCGATCTGTGGCTGCTGTGGAATGCCGTCAATGATAACACCAAGTGGAACAGTCCCGAAAATGAGATTGTCATTTCTAGCGGGCCATGCGGTGGCACAACGCAGTATCCCGGGTCTGGAAAATCGCTGGTAACCACCATTTCCCCTACCACTGAAGTCATCACCGACAGCAATGCAGGCGGGCACTTTGGACCGCTGCTCAAATTCAGCGGTTGGGATGCCATTGAGGTGCAGGGCATCGCAGAGAGAGATGTCGTGGTCATTGTGGATGCCATTGCGGGAAAAGTCACGGTGGAGGAACTGCCCGATGCACCAACCGACACACATCTATTGGGTGCATGGCTCTATGACGTGCTAGCGGAAAAGCCCCATGAGAAATACTATATTGCGATGGTATCTGCCGGCACGGGCGCCGATCATTCACTGTTGGGCTGTCTCAACTTCAGTCTATACGACCGGAAACGTCAAGATGTGCGCTATAAACAAGCTGCACGCGGTGGTCCCGGCACAGTTTTGCGGCACAAGCGCATTAAGGCATTGGTAGTACGCGCTAAACCTTTCAGAGGCGACGCTAATCACCCGGCGGACCCGGAACGCATCGCGCGCGTGGGAGCCGATATGCAGCATGAAGTTGCGACCTGGGATCCGGTCCAAAACCGGATGCGGAATCGTGGCACACCTTATCTGGTAGGGATCATGAGCGATTACGATCTGCTCCCCGTCAACAACTTCAAATTTGGCTCACATCCCAAAGCCCACGATATCAATGGCGCGTATTGGGAAACCCGCCTTACCCAAGGACTACCGGATGGTTGCTGGTATGGCTGCACCATCGCCTGCGCCCATGCCGTGGATGGCTTCGAACTCCAAACTGGTCCTTACAAAGGACAGAGAGTGATTGTAGATGGACCGGAATACGAAACCATCGGCGCAGTAGGGAGTACCTGCGGCATTTTCGATGCCGACGCTATTCTCGAGCTGAATTTCTACTGCGACACCTACGGCATTGATACCATTTCCTACGGCAATACGATTGGCTTCCTCATGGAATGCTATGAAGCTGGGATCCTGGATCTTGAAAAGACCGGCGGTCTTGAATTGACCTTTGGGAATGCAGCGGCATCACTGGAGATTCTGCATCAGGTTGCGCAAGGAGAGGGATTGGGAAGACTCGCAGGACTCGGTATCCGCAAAGCCAAAGCCTATCTGATCGAGCATTTCGAAGCCGATCCACAGTTTGTGCAAGACATCGGCATGGAAAACAAAGGTATGGAGTATTCCATGTACATGGGCAAGGAATCGCTGGCACAACAAGGTGGCTATGCGCTCACCAATAAAGGACCGCAACACGATGAAGCCTGGCTCATCTTCATGGACCAGGTCAACAACCAATTGCCCACCTTTGAAGATAAAGCTGAAGCGTTGCACTATTTCCCGATGTGGCGCACCTGGTTCGGCTTATGCGGTTTCTGCAAGTTACCCTGGAACGATGTCGTGGACCCGAAAAACTCCAAAAGCGCCGAGCCTGCCAAAATCCCACATCACGTCCAGAACTATGTGGATATCTTCGCGGCAGTCACCGGTCGCGAAATTGACATCAACGACATCATTGCCATGTCAGAAAGAGTTTACAACCTCCAGCGCGTGTTCAACATCCGTTTGGGTAAAGGCTTGCGTGAGCACGATTATCCTCCATACCGAGGTGTGGGTCCGGTAACCGAGGAGGAATACGAATCACGACAAGAGCGCTACGACAAGCAGCTGCGCGAGTGGTTGGGGCTTGATCCCGACGCAATGACGCTGCAAGAAAAGATGGCGGCGCATCGCAAATACCGGACAGAACGCTACGAACACCTCATGGACGCCGTCTATGAGCGTCGGGGGTGGACACGCAATGGCGTGCCCACGGTAGAGAAACTCAAGGCATTGGGCATCGGCTTCCCTGAAGTCCTGGCAGTAGTGGAGAAACATCTGCAAGTCGAGGGTTAGCCGCTTTTCTAAACGATCCCGCAAATCGCAATCAAGAATGTGAAACTCACATGATAACCCTAAACAAACGCGAACGCCTTGAATGGCAGGAGGGGTTGACGGTGCAGGCGCTCCTGGAACGGAAAACTTTCACCTACCCACACATCGTCATCTCAATCAATGGGATAGTGATCGACCACGATGCTTACGCAGAAACCCTTATCCCAGATGAGGCAGATGTTCGGGTTATTCATCTGATTGCGGGCGGATAACCCAGAGGGCACCTATAATAAGCGTAACGGGTAATGATTTCCATTACCCGTTACGTGCATTTTGTGCCAGATCCGATCTCCGAATCTTTTCGCGGTCATTCCTTGCCGCCAGCTCAGACGCCCGGCAAAACAAAGCCAAATTCGTTGCCGCCTTCGGGCAACGCCTGCACCGAGACCCGTCCCCCCAGGCGCTCCATGATCTGCGCTACGATAGATAATCCCAAGCCCTCACCACTTACCGGCTTTTGAGTCAATCGCTTGAAAGGACGGAAGAGCTGAGATTGTTCTTCCTCAGTTAGCCCAATTCCATTATCCCGCACCCAAAAGCATACCCAGCCTGACGGCTCTAGGGTCACACCCAGCTGCAGATTTGGTGGACTTCCTCCATACTTGATGGCATTGCTGATGTAGTTGACCCATACTTCCTCGATCCAGGGAGCATAACCCAAAACAGAGGGCCAATTCTGTGCCTGGGAGACGGTCACACCATGATCGTGTATCATCACGGCGAGGCGTTCAAGAGCCGACCTCACGATAGTATCCATCATTAACGGTCGCGGCTCTACTTGCTGGTTCGAAACACCCGCCAAAAGCAGTAGCTCCTGAATCATATTGCGCATCACCTGCTCACCACGAAGTATCGTGTCGAGATAGGGATAAAATTCAGAACCAGGAGCAACTGGTCCCTCAGCAGCGAGCACCTCAGCCGAGGCTCGCACCAGAGTTAGCGGGCTCTTCAACCCGTGCGCAACTGTTTGCGCAAAAGTGCTCAAATCACGAATGAGCTGTTCTCGTTCTTCCATGGCCTGACGCCGTTCGGTGATATCCGTCATCACCACAAAAGCCATACGACAGTCATCGCCCTTACAATGTATGGCATACCGGGCAAACACCCACCGACGCACCCCATCCTTACGTACGATCTCAAACTCCAGATCCCCCGAAGGAATCTCGCGGTCGGAGTCTGCCCGCAGGGCATCGAACAAAATACGCAAACCGGGCCATTCTGCTGGCAACATACCGTCCGGAGCGTTGGTGAGTTCAGTCCGCGAATACCCCAACATCTCGCACAACTGATCGTTTACATAGGCAACCTGATCATCAGATACGATCAGAAAGCCATCCCACATCTCTGCCAGGAACATACGCCAGGATTCTCGAGGAAACGCAACAGCCCAGGCTGGGATTCCGGATTGGCTCTGTGCCCTGCGCATGTGCGCGCGACGATACAAATCAGGTATCCGAGTCATTGATTGTAGTTCACCCAAAGAGGTTTGATAGTGTAATTACATCTAACTAAATTCTAACACAAAAAACGCTATTGTCAATTACCAATTTGCTGTTATATTGGGATAAGTTAGTATTCCTAGATTCCGGAGTCGAAACAAACAACGCGCATGGATATTTTACTAGAATCGGGTTTAGAGTGGGTTATGCTGGCAGGCATGATCCTGGGGCTGGTCGGGCTAATCGTTCCAGTATTTCCTGGTATCACCATCATTTGGGGTCTGGCATTGCTCTATGGCATCATCACCAGCTTTGAAAATGCCGGGGGATGGTGGTTCACGCTGCTAACTCTCCTGGCAGTCATCGGTTGGCTTTCAGACAATTTCTTGATGGGCGCAAAAGCCCGGCAGAGCGGTGCACGCTGGAGTTCTATCGCCATAGCGCTTATAGCCGGATTCGTGTTTAGTCTGGTACTCACACCACTGGGAGGTATAGTAGCTTGCCTGGTGGGTTTGTTTTTAGCAGAATATTCCTATCGTCGCAACACCAATGAGACTCTATTAGTCGTGCGCGATATGCTGATCGGCTGGGGCTGGGCCTTTATCGTACGTTTCGGATTGGGCACACTGATGATCATCGCCTGGAGCATCTGGGCTTGGTGATATCTCACAGCGGGTAACGTGCAATGAGCCACTGATAGAGAGCTTCAGGACTCTCGATCATCGGTAACGATGGCGACAAAGCCGCAGGATAGATGATAAAAGGCTTATCCTGACCGCCGCCCAGGCCCCCATGTGTCGCCTCTTGCTCTTCAAAAGTGATGACCTCGCCTGTATCGAAAAGCCTTCCCAACAACACCAAATCCCCAGAGGTAGGCAATTGAACAAGATGCTTTAGCTCGCGCAATACATAGTCGCGATCATCAAACGCCTCAAGTGGGTCCAATCCCTGGGAGTCAATCTTGTCCGCAGTTGCTGTAAGCACCCCACCCTTACGTCCCAAAACAATAACCTGGTCAGCATCACGACCCACAACCAATTCAATACCATCATGACCCACCAAGTGCTGCATGAATTCCGCATAGAGTAGCGCGACCTCAGGCAAATCCATGGGCTGCGAAGTGACGCGGAAATATATGTGAGCCAGAGGTCCCGAGACTTGCACCACCACTTCACCCTCAAGCTGCCAATCATATGCCGGCTCTTCCCGTGACAAGTAGTTTAACAATGGACGCCGTGTCCTGCGCGCCAATCGGCGCGCCCATGGCGGCAAACGTGATTGCGAATCACGTAAAGCCGCGATGAGATAACGCGCGCGCAGTGCCCGCGCCGCAGCAGCAGATTCTTCTCCAGCATCGAAATCCACATCAAGATGCATTGCTTGTGACACAAATTCACCCAAAGTCTGCCCAAAGCGTGCCTTAAATGAAATCGCTGACGCCATCCCATGATCAGAAATGATAAAAAGATCATAACCTACTCTCATGGCTTCACGACTCAACCTCTCAATCTCCACCAACCTGGAATCAATCCAACGCAACATCCACAGCGCCTCAGCATGCAACACTCCATGTTCATGGGCCATCTCATCATAGCCATTGAAATTTGCATACAACCGCGGGACACCCCGATACAAATCCAGCAATACGCAAAAGGTCATAAATTCAGTCAAGGTGGCATCCATCACCGCCTCGAACAATAACCGCCCCAATGGGATAAGCAATGTCTGGAAATGCTGCAAACCAGCCCACAGGCGTCGTCCAAAGCGGGCTAATGCATAACGCAATAACCGCAACACCCGCAACGGGCGGAGCAAAAAACTTAACAATAACCCAGTGCCCTCGAGATACCCCTGGAGTTGCCGTGCGAAAATACGTGAGACAGTGAAAACGGCATGTTCAGCATCGCCACTCAGCAAGCTGGTATAAACTCCACCCCCTGTCAACAAGCCCGGATGAACAAAGTGCAAACTTTCCTCCAGGACGCGCATGTGATCCGGGCGATGTGAGGTCACGGCAACATTCATGTCTTTATCATACCAACGGAACCCAGGCGCGCTACGGTGACCGTAGAACAGACCAGCTTGAATGGAGGTAGTGGTTGAAGGCAAGCCACAACGCCATTGAGCCAATCGGTATTTGCCCTGCTGGAGCAAACGCATCAGATGCGGCATCTCGCCCTGTTGGAGAGCCAACTTCAAGACAGGATAAGCCAGGGCATCAACCTGGATAATGACAAATGCGCGTCCGGCAGCTTGAGTTGGCTGCAAGTGTGCCACAGTGCGCCGGAATCGCAACCGGTTGAGACTAGAAACCATAGAACGGCGAAGATACTGGAACATATATGCAAAATCCATAGGCGCATCAAACCAAATGATACTGCAGCCGAGAAATCACGGTTGACAATCGCTCTGTTGGCATTAAGATTCTAGTTCATGGAAAACTATCGGGAATACGCGGGCAATCTCCATATCCATAGCCTCTACTCTGACGGCTCAGGGCGCCATGCAGAAATCGCTGAAGCGGCGGCAGCAGCCGGGTTGAATTTCGTCATTGTAACGGACCACAACCTGCGCGTCGAAGGAGTAGAAGGGTACTACGGCCGTGTACTCTTGCTGGTGGGCCAGGAAACCCACAACAACCGGCGTCGCCCCCAGGCCAATCACCTGCTCATCTACGGCGCCAACCAAGAGCTGGCGCCCTATACTTTCGGAAGTCCTCAGACGCTGATTCAAAAAGCCAATGAATGCGACGGAATCTGCACTATCGCACACCCCATTGAGCGCCGTAGCCCGTTGGGAGAAGACTTCGATGCTATCCCCTGGATAGATTGGCCCATCGAGGGCATCATGGGCTTAGAAATATGGAATTACATGTCGGAATTCAAAGGCTTACTCTGGTCGCGGCTTGCAGCGGTGATCTACGCTTTTCTTCCTGCTTGGGGCATCCGCGGACCCTATCGCGCAACCTTGCGACTGTGGGATGAGTTGTTGAATAGGGGGAGCCGTCTGGCGGCGCTCGGCGGCGCCGATGCACACGCCAGCCTCTACACTATGGCAGGTATTACGCGGATGATTTTCCCCTATGAATACCTCTTTCGCTGTGTCAATACCCATCTTCTCACCGACGGTCCCTTAACGGGTGATGAGACACGCGACCGGCGCCTGATTTACGAAGCGTTGCGTGCTGGGCGCACCTGGGTGGGGTATGACCTACCCCATCCCACACACGGTTTTCAATTCTTCGCTCGTAGCGGCGCAGCGCGACGTACCATGGGCGAAGAACTCAAACGACTCGGTGCAGTGACTTTGGAAATCAATACGCCCGGCAGAGGCGAAATACGCTTATTGCGGGATGGACAGCTTATTGGGAAGACAGCCGGCACCACACTCAGTTATACTTCGGCTGAAGCCGGCATCTATCGCGCCGAGGTTTATCGAAGGTTCCACGGTATGCGCGTAGGCTGGATCTTCTCCAGCCCAATCTACATCAGCTAATAAGATTCCAACGCCTCCAATCAAAATGAAATCGGGTTCGTGAGCGGGTGTTCAATCCCACGAACCCGATTGCTGTCTATCCAACCCCTCAGAATATCAGACCAATTCAGCCCCAGGTCCGCTTTGATAGAACTCGGCATTCAAGTCAGTATCATCGAGATACTCTTCGGGAACGTCCTCTTCAGGGAAAATCGCACCAGTCGGGCACTCGCTAGCGCAAGCCCCACAATCAATGCAGGTCTCAGGATTAATGTAATAAGTGGGCCAATCCGCATTCTCCTCCACGAAGTGAATTGAATCCGTCGGGCACACATCAGCACAAGCGCCTATCCGTTCACACATCCGAGTAATTACATAGGGCATGATATTTCCTCCTGTGATTTCATGTTAGACTGAATAGCACTGCAGAGAATCATTTGCTCTCCCACAGTATTTTCATTGTACAATGAAGGTACAACACTGTCAAGAAAGCTTACAACCAACGCTTTTTTCACAATGCCGTCCCTCAATGTGCTTACTTGTTTCCCGACGCCAGTCGCGACAAGGCAGCAGCGACATCCCCTAAGAGCCTTTCCTGATCGAACAGTCCCTTCTGCAGCAGCGCCTGAACCCGGGCGGTCAAGTCCGCACGCTCATCCGCAGTCAACTCCTTGGCAGTGACTACCACGACAGGAATATCACGAGTTTCAACTCGCGCTTTCATACTTTCAAGCACTGCAAAACCATCAATCTCAGGCATCATCAGATCGAGCACCACCAGATTGGGGATAGTCATGGTAAGTTCTGCAATCGCTTCGACGCCATTTGTCGCCACCGACACCGTATAGCCCGCATCCGTCAATATCCGTTGGAGTAGATTGCGGTCATCTGCATTGTCATCCACCACGAGCACATGTGTTTTCGAGGGATCGTGAGAAATCCGCTCCAGTGCAATCAGCAAATCCTGCTCCAAAATGGGTTTGATCAGATAATCCGCCACCCCCATACTGAGACCTTTGTTGCGTTCCGCCATAATAGAGCAAACGACGACAGGGATATCGCGAGTAAGCGGATCAGATTTGAGGTCACGAATCACTTCCCAACCACTGCGATCCGGCATCAAAATATCCAAAGTAATCGCATAAGGCTTAAGGCGTTTGGCTTCCTCGACTACACGGTCGCCACGGGTGAGTCCAACCACGCGATATCCCTGCTTACCCAGGTAGCGACGGAATAGCGTAATCACACCGGCATCGTCATCTACAGTCAGTACCAGGTGTCCCTTCGTATCATCCCCGTCCGCGCGAGCAAAACTACGCGTAGGTTCTTCTGCGGGTTTCTCGGGCGGCGGACCAGCAATAGGCAGTTTTACAAAGAACGTAGAACCTACCCCCAGCTCGCTTTCAAACCAGATAGTTCCCCCATGAGCTTCGACAAACTTCTTACTCACCGGCAAGCCCAACCCGGTGCCACCATACCGTCGCGAGGACGAAGAGTCAACCTGTTCAAAGGCAGCAAATACTGAGGCATACCGATCTTTAGGAATACCCACACCAGAGTCCTGTACAGAAATCGTCACCCACTCATCATCTGCTGAGGCATGCAATGCGATGAAGCCCTGTTCGGTGAATTTCGATGCATTGCCCATTAGGTTCAGCAGCACCTGTCGCACGCGCCGTGAGTCGGCGATAATCGTCGGTAAGGTTTCGGGAACATGCTGTTGCAACTCAATGGGTTTATCTTTAACCAATGCAATCGAGGTGGACATGATGCCTCGGATGATTTCCATAAGATCCACCGGCTCAAACGCATACTCCATCTTGCCAGCTTCAATCTTGGAATGGTCAAGGATTTCGTTGATTAACTCCAGTAGATGGCGACCACTCTGATAGATGGCCTCAAGATCCGTCTTCTGTAGATCGGTAATCGGGCCATCAATCCCCTTGAGAATGACCCGCGAGAAACCGATGATGGAGTTCAAAGGTGTACGCAACTCATGCGACATATTCGCCAGGAACTCGCTTTTCAGCCGGTCAACTTCCTTCAGTTTCTCGGCGGTTTCTTGTGCGTCTTGATACAACTGTGCATTTTCTAGAGCCACACCGATGTTCACTGCCGCATTGCGGATAAAAGCCGTTTCATTCTCGTCAATAGCTGGGTGGTCGCGTTGCTGCCCCAAGACTAAAACTCCCAAGACCTCATCTCGAATCGTGACTGGCAACATCAGAGCTTCTTCTAGGTCCAACTCTGCACGGTACGCCTCAAAAGGACTCCACAAGCCGGTAGCAATGGAGAATTTCCAACGATAATCCAAACGTGATA
Source organism: Chloroflexota bacterium (assembly GCA_022707705.1). GTDB lineage: Bacteria > Chloroflexota > Anaerolineae > B4-G1 > SLSP01 > JAAZNO01. The sequence continues at coordinate 56,182 of JAKJAC010000002.1, read as the reverse complement.
CCACGGCCTCCGTCAACTCAGGCACATCCTCTGGCGCAAAGCGTTCCTCGGCTTCCTCCGGAAGCACTGCAGAACCATCAAAACGGTAAACGGCAACGGGCGCGATCGCTTCTCGATCATGTTTCCAATACATTACCGGCATGCCCAAGCGTTGGGCAATCAGTTGGACACTATCATGCACCAGATTGTCAGGATCAAGGCTGGCTGACGCAGTACTCATCACTTCATTGAGCAACGCACGCCGCTCGGCTTCCTGCCGGGTTGTTTCCAATAAGAACTGGTTTTCCAACGCAATTGAGGTATTTTGTGCCATGGTGGTATAAAACCGCAATTCCTCAGCCGCAAAATCGTGAGGCTCACCGGTAAAGATAAGAATCACCCCATAAGGCACTCCACGTACACGCAATTGGAAGGCAGCGAGACCGTGTACAGCCAGACGATCAAACATCTGCCGAGCATCCTCGCCAAAGCGCGTTTCCTGTCCAACGTCTCCAGACACATATGAACCTTCAGATTCCAACGCGGCGTAGACCACTTGCCAATATGAAATCGGGTAAATACTGCCCGCCTGAACAGGTTCGCCTTCCCGGACCCATCCATCCACCACCCGCAGATGGGTTGGGGCGCTCAGAGGTTCAAACAAACCCGCACTAACGCGATCAGGTTCCGGGCGACGGCTAAGGCCCTCAATAGCTGCGCGCAGAATCTCTGCATCACTTCGCGCCTCGCTGATTTGCTGCCCCACCTCATACAGAGTCGTCGTTTCAGTCAGTACCGAGGTCGTCTGCTCAAACAACAGGCGGTTTTCCAAAGCCATACCAATCTGCTCTCGTACAGCCTGGATCAAAGCCAGATCATCTGCAGACCACGAGGTTTGGTACGACCCTTGCTCCAAAACACCCATCGTGGCATCCTCGGGCGCAACTGCATCTACGCCGAGCACCCCTAAAGGCTCCCCTAATGGAGACGTAATCGGCGCCAGCACAAATGCACCTTGTCCATCTTGTTGCAGAACTACCTCCCCTCGGGTCAGCTCTCCAACAACCGCGGTCTCGCGTTCCTGCCACACCTTCCCCGCATCCTCAGACATCCCGGCATCAGATTCCAACAGCGGCACTAAACGCGTGGCATCATAGGCATAACCTACAACCGTGTGCCCACGAGCGAACTTAGACCACGCCTCACCGGTCAGTTCTCGCTGAATGCGCTGTAACTCTTCAAAACGCTCCTGGGCTTCAGCGAAGAGCCATGCATTGGCAATCGCGTTGGCAATCTGATCAGACACCGTCTGCAGCACCAAAATATCGCTATCAGAGAAAGCCTGTGGTCGTCTCGATTGAATGGTGAGCGCCCCAATCACATCTCCTCGCGAAATCAACGGCAATGCAATTTCCGAACGTGTCTCTGGCAGGAAAGGATTCTCAAAACGCACCGCTTCAAGGCCCACATCAAACGCGATGCGGGCCTGCCGTTCCTGCATAGCCATGCCCACCATAGAGTGTCCACCAATCTGCAATCGGTGTTCAGCCTGTAGCATCTGCTCTCCAGCCTCACCGGTCCCAGCGCGCAACACAGCCCACTGCCCCGTGTCATCTACCAGGAACACCCCCACATAATAATACCCAAATTGCTCACGGATGAGCTCTGCAGCTTGTGGAAGCAATTCCTCCAACTTGAGTAGCAAAGACGTCGCTCTGGAAATGTCAGCTGCTGTCTGCAACTGCTGGGTGCGGTTTTCCAAAGTCGCCAGCAGTTGCTTTCGCGAAGTAATGTCATTAAACACTCCCACCATTCCGGTGACCGCACCCTGGGCATCAAAGACCGTGGACTTACTCAAGAAGACATCATGATCGGCGCCATCAGCGTAATGTATCTGAGTCTCAAAGGATTCCACACCCGGCTCGTGGATGAGATGCAAGTCGGACTCATGTTGGTCTTGCGCCACCTCAGGATTGATTACTTCAGGTAGTTCAACCATCGATTTGCCTAGAATTTGCTCGGGTGGTAAGCCCAACACCTCTTCGGCGAAGGACTTGTTGACGATTCGGTGCACGCCATGGTGATCCTTGTAGAAAACAGGGTTTGGAATAGCATTGATGACCGATTGGAGCAAAACCTGGTTAGATTCAGCAGCCAAGGCGGCATGCGTCGCTCGAGAAAACAACCGGGCGTTGACAATGGCAGTAGCCACCTGATCTGCCATGGTCTGTAACAGAAGAATATCATCCTCGCCAAAGGCGCGCGGTTGCTCGGACTGAATGGTCATGGCGCCGATAGCCTCATCGCGCGAGACCAATGGCAATGCCATCTCTGAGCGAGTGCCAGGCAACAGGGGGTTTTCAAATCGGACGGCTTCCGCACCGACATCGAGGGCAATACGCGCCTGACGAGTTGCCGCACAAGCGCCGATCATGGATTGCCCGCCCACCCGCAAGCGGTGACCCGCAGCGAGCATCTGCTGACCAGCCTCACCGGTACCCGCATGCAGCACTGCCCATTCTCCAGTAGCATCAACCAGGAAGACTCCCACATAGTAGAGTTCGAAACGCTCACGGATAAGGGCAACGACTTGCGGAAGCAGCCGATCCATATCCAGAATCGAATGCGCCGCTCGCGAGATTTCAGCACCGGTGCTCAACAAAACCGTGCGACGCCGCGTCGCCTCAAACAACTGCGCATTAGCAATGGCTGCCGCAGCCTGGTTGACCATGCCCGTCAACAAATCCAGATCACTCTCGTTGAAATCGGGTTCTTCGGGCAAATTGATGGCGGTCATGGTGCCCAAAATTGCGCCACGATACATTAACGGCGCCACCATCACCGAACCGCACTGGCTCTGAGCACGGCGTCGCTGCGCCTCAGCCGATTCGCGAGGGTCAGGTTTGTCCTTCGGAGACAGAGCCGGCTGTCCCTCACGCATGACCCACCCACTCAAGCCATTCCACAGCTCCTCAAAGGGCACATCCAGAGCTATTTGCGCCTGACCCAACCCACCGCGCGCGAAATGGGTGATGCGGCGGGCTTCCACATCGAAGGTGATTAGGGAGACACGGTTAGCGGGCAAGGTCTCGGCAACACGCTCGGTAATCTCACGAAACACCTCCTCCAAATCCTGAACGAGCATGACGGAACGCCCGACCTGATAGAGAGCCTGGGTGCGCTTGAGAGACTGTTCCACATCGGCAAAGAGTTGGGCGTTCGCCACAGCTGCCGCCGCCTGCGCAGCCATAGCCACCAGCAAATCCACATCCTCGGAAGAGAAATCGGGCGCATCCAAACTGTTAAACGCCGTCATCGTTCCCATGAGCTGACCCCGGTACTGCAACGGCGCCACAATAACAGCTCCGGTGCGGTTGCGCTGGCGACGCTCTTGAGCCTCAGGTCCTTCCCGCGGGTCCAAGAAACCCTTGGGTGAATACGCTGGTTGTAAGTTTCGAATCACCCAACCACTCAAGCCATGCTGCAATTCCTCAAACGAAGGTGAGCGACTCTCGCGACGCAAACGTCCCCCGCGCACAGCATGGGTGATTGCCTCAGTCGCAAAATCAAAAGTATAGATGACGACCTGATCGGCATTGAGCGCCTCAGTCACACCATTCACCACGGTCTGAAGCGTCTCTTCGATGCTAACGATAGACGTCACAGAACGATTAGCACGATAAAGTGCATCTGTGCGCGCCAAGGTCCGGCGAGTCTGACTAAAAAGCTGCGCATTTTGAATAAAGACTATGACTTGACTCGCCAAAAGTTGTCCCAGATACTGATCGTAGGTGGTAAACGACCGCTCTTCACGATCATCGGTAGCTGCCAGTACACCCACGGCTTGATCCTGCCACAATAGCGGAATAGCCATGGCTGCTTTGAAGGGCGCATCCGCGAATTCTCCAGGACGTCCCTCCCAGTGAGAATAATCGTTGCGCACTTTGATCTGTTTGGTAGCGTATGCCTGTCCCACCAATCCTTCGCCTGACGCCGCGCGCGCGCCGACTTTAGTAGCATAGCCACTTTGCAGCGATACGACAAGCTCCAGGCGTTGCTCATCTTCACGCCAAAGCCAAATTCCGCCTCCCGTGGTATCCAATAATCTGAGAATACGATTTCCCACACTTTCAAGCATGGGCTGAAGTTCGCGTTGCTGCCGCGCCAATTCCAGGGAAATCTCATACATGGAGCTCATCGCCTGGTAACGCTGCTGCAACCTCTCGTAATCTTTCTCGAGGTCTTGGTATACCGTAACGGATTCCAGGGCATCTCTGACTCGCGCCGCTAACAACCCCATCAACAGTACGGAAGTTGAGGAGAATCCCCCCCCTGCCTCCAGCTGCAATGCACAGATCAAAGCCATCGGCGTTGGGTACAACGCTTGCTCTTCAACCACTACAGGCGCTAGCAATGCAGCCTGAGACCCTGCCAGGAAATGCAGATTCGTCGCACATTCAATAAGTTGTTCTCCCTGCAAAATCACAGGGTGCTCAGAAATTCCGCACCGCGACAGGTCCTGCATCGCGATTGGCGTCAGGCTCCGCAGGTTTGCACCCACAGCAGCCTTAGCACTGAGTACAGTGGGTCGCAATTGGGAGACCGCCGCCCCATCGGTGCCGGGATCAATCGCAAAAAACAGCACCACCGGGCAAGAAAGCAATTTAGCCGTCAGCGCAACGACCTGTTCACTCAATTGTGAGATTCCGAGCGCGTGAAACGAATAGCGCGAAATCGCATCAATGCCTTCAATTGAAGCGCCTGATTCGAGTTGCCATACCTCAGCATTCATACCCTATTTCTCCCTGCAAAACCGTGGGGTTGAGTACAACCCTGGAGGCTTGAGATTCACAAATGGGTCGAGCCTTATTTTTCTGTCTCTCCCGCTGTTTCATCATCTGATTCCGTCTGTGGCGATAATTCACCAGTAGGTTTCTTGCGTCGCGTTGCGCCTATACCGCCCAAATGCACCACAGCCCTGGGTGTGCCCAAAGCTCGTCCCAACTCGCGAGCTGCAGTCTGCAGAACGCTTTGAACATCTGGGGCGGCTTGAATCTGGTCACCAATTTCACGAATCAGTTGTTCACGGCGCGCACGTGCAGCGGTGGCTTCTAGCTGATAAATGTTCTGGATAGCGACAGCAGCCTGTCCGGTCAAAGTTGTCAGCCGTCGCTGCTCCTCTTCTGTGAGCCGGGTCACCGTACCAAATGCAGCCAAAAAAGTACCAATAGCCTGCCCGCCTACTAACAAAGGCGTGAAAACCACAGTCCGTCCCTGCAATGACTGTCTGAAGAGACCGTATGCAGGTGCAGTCGCCTCAACCTCACGTTCAACATCCGTAATCACGTGAATCCGATCCCGTCGCAAGTAAGGTTCCAGCACCGCCAGAGCATTTCCACGCGCCAGCATGGATAGGTCAATGGCGTTGGGTACAACGCTATCAGACGCAGCGCTGGGTGCAGCGGGCGTCCAACGTGCCGCCAACATGGCATTGGTTGGGTGTTGACGCTCGGTCCAAGGACGGTCGTACAGGAGCACGGAAGCAACATGAGCGCCACCACCCAATGCCGTGTACTGACGCATCACCTCCAGAATCTGAGCGTATGTCTGGGCTGCGTTCAGGGCGGCGCCAGCCTCATAGAGCACCTCGGTCTCAGCGAGCGCGGTTTGCACCTCGCGGAAGAGTCGTTCGCGTGCCAGAGTGCTTGAGAGCGCCGCAGCAACAGTCTGTACCGAGATCAACTCCTCAGGCTTCCACTCCCGTTCTCTGTCGCTATCGCCAAAAGCCACAAAGTTCGGTGCACTGGCATCACTTGGGACAGCAATCAATAGCAACGAGCCGAAATTGAGAGCTTCCAGCGCTTGCCGCTCCGCAACGGTGGCACGGCTTACGTCCACGCGCACGATGCCCTGCGTTCGTAGAGCCTGTAGCCATTCAGGGAAACCATCCAATCGCCATTTAGAGGAAGGCGTTGGGTACAACGCTTGCGCTGGGTACAGCGTTTCTGCAACACGGTCAGTAGCAACGGCGTTGGGGGCGCTGGGTACAGCGGCGGATGAAAGCCAACGCGCGCCGACCTCCCAATACGTACCGGCACCCTCAGAACGCAAATCACAATACTGCGCCTCTTCAGTGTCCAGCACTTCTCCCAACAACTGCAACACCGCAGGCATAGACTCGGTGCCGCGCTCAGCGAGCTGTGCCGTTGCTTGCGCTACTGCATCACGATAACGAGATTGCACCTCAACCACAGCCAGCGTCTGCTGTAATTGGCCAAACTGCAGCGCATTCTGCGCCGAGGTCGCCAACTGCGACCCCAGGAATTCCAGAAGGCGGACTGTTTCTTCCGTGAAGTATCCTACCCGGGAACTATTGGCGAACAAAACCCCCACGATCTCCGCCCCTAAGCGCAACGGCACGGCGACTTGGGCAACCAATCCCAAATCCAATAACGGGGAAGCAATCCTCGGCGGAGATGAGGCCATCGCTTCATCGAGCCGGTTAATTATCACTGAGCGTCCGCTGCCACGTACCTCATCGGTCACACCACCAGGGCGTGGGAGGGTCATGGTTTCTGGACCTGCAAACCGCGGTTCTTCGGCTGCAAATCCAGAGAAAGGTGATGCGTTGCCATGCTGCCAGAAGAAGACCCGAGTGCGTTGAACTCCCAAAAGACGCAAAGCCCAATCGGCGCCGGTGTTGAGTACCGCCTCCACCTCGCGCATCCCAATCATACTAAGACCAGCCTCGTACAGCTGTTGCAGGTCGCGCGCACGGCGGGCACTTTCTTGATAGAGCCGGGCATTTTCCAGTGCCACAGTTGCCTGTGCTGCGAAGAGCTCCGCCAACCGGCTTGCCACCGCATCAAAGGGTAACGCGCCACGCTGGCGTGTGACCACCAAGGTTCCGATGAAACCCCGCGCCGCCATCAAGGGGATGCCCAACGCAGGACCCAAAACGGGCATTGCCGGACCCTGCAGTTGTGACCCTAGCGTAGTTTCGCCGGTTTGGATGACTCGCCGTTCCATGAACGCCGCACCCGGCAAGCCCTCACCAGGTTTGGATGAAGTCCCCTGATATGACTCCAGTGTTCCCAGAGCGCTCATGCATTGGAGTTCACCCTTGGTTTCACTGTAACGGAAGAAGGCTGCACCATCAGCGACCAGCAACTCTTGAGCCTGGTCCGCCACCAGCCTCTCTGTTGCCTCCGGATCCAATACCTGCCCAAAGCGCAAGGATACCTCGTACAACAATTGCAGTTCAGCCGAGCGGCGCTGTGTTTCCTCAAGCAAGTGTAGATTTTCCAATACCACAGCGACCTGTCCCGCAAGATTTCGAGCCAAGGCGCGAGTATCCGGATCCAGCAATACATCCTGCTGTTGGCGAATCAATGCCAGGAATCCAGCCTGAGCTGTCGCCGTCCGGATGGGCACATAGAGCACACGTTCCAGATCGTAATTCTCAGTCAACAGCTGCACTTCGCCCATTGGCAGGAGCTTGCCTAGCTCTGGTTCGGTCAAGCCATGGAAGAAAATCTGCAAGTCCGTTGGCAATGTGTAGAGTGCGCCTGGATCAAGAAGCTTTTCACCCGCCGGAAGCACAAATGCCTGCAATCGCACTTCTTGCGCTTGCGCCGCAGTCCCCGCTGTGACGCGAGCCATCCCGCGGGGGAAAGTGAAGACCCCGACCGCCATGGCAAGTCCCCGGGACAGGATTCCCGCAATCTCCTCCAAAGCCTGGTCAGGGTCAAGCGTCATCGCGGCGGTCTGCAAAACCGCATTCAGCAGCGCTTGTTGCCGCGCCGTGCGTTGGGTCTCCTCAAAGAGGCGCGCAGTCTCCAAAGCGGTAGCCACCTGGTCCGTGACACTGCGAATCAGCGTCAATTCCTCTTCGGTCCAGGCACGGTCAGGGTCCGAGAGTGTCAGCATACCAATGGTTTGATCGCGGTACCGCATCGGCTCCATGACCGTTGCAGAATCCACAACGCTCAGCTGCGAGCTGCTTGCATCCAGCAACTGTGCTGGCACTGGCAAAGGCAATACCGGCTCTACCAAAACGCCATCATACTCATAGGCTTGCACTTGCCGGCGGCTCATCACGCGCGACCAACCATCGCGCCGGTAATCCTGTTGAATAAACTCCAGTTCCGCCAATGTCCCTTGCGTTTGCTCGATGAGTTGTGCGTTGCGCAAAGCTACTGAGACCTGGTCCGCAAGTAGCTGTAGAATCTCAATATCAGCCGCGGAAAAAGCGCTCACTTCAGTGCTTTGCACATCCAACACACCCACAACTTGATGCCCCACATCCAGGAGGGGCAACGCTATCTCTGAGCGAGTCTCAGGCAAATCGGGGTTATCAAACCAAACAGCATCCTCACCCACATCCAAAGCAATGCGGGGCTGCGCCGTAGCTGCCACAGTACCCACAAGTCCTTGTTGCCCCACTCGCAGGCGATGCCCACGCGCCAACATGCGGCGCCCACCCTCTGATGAAGCCGCGCGCAACACAGCCCATTCCGCAGATTGATCAATCCAGAAGATACCTGCGTGGTAGTAGCCAAATTGACGGGAGATAGCGCTGACGGTGGTCTCCAGCAATGTGGGCAAATCCTGAATTATTACCGCTTCACGCGCGACCAAAGAGACCGCCTCAAGCTGCTGGTTGCGACGGGCAAGCGCAGCCGTACGAGATTCGACTTGCTGCTCCAGCGTGGTCACCATTTGCCGTAGACGTCCACCCATGTTGTTAAATGCACGCGCCAAGAAGCCAATCTCATCATTGCGACGACTGTCAATCTCAAATGCCAGATCTCCGGCGCCCACAATCGCCGCACCTTCGGCTAATTGCTCCAGAGGCTTAAGCACAGCGCGCCGCATAAAGACTTGCAGCAACACCAACAGTATTAGCGCCAGCAGCAAAGTGCCAGCTACCGACAACCAGGGTAACCATGGCGGGTCAATGACCTGACTATAGGCACCTACCACTCCATATAGTTGTTGACCAGAGATATCCATTCGGGTCATGCGCCGGACAACCAAATGCAAATCCCCATATTGCGGCACTGTGAGCTGCAGCTCTTGTGTATCGGGCACGTTGAGGTCTACCAACACTTGTCCCACCATTCCTGGCGTCGAGTGCAGTACAATGATGCCATCGCCTCGTACGAGGGCAGCAAATGCCAATTCGGGTTGACCCGAAATGCTATCGCGCAGGAAACGGTCCAGACCCGGTAAATCCCGCACCGAGGCAATGAATGGAGCTACCACATCAATGTGCTGGCGTAACTGCTGCGTGATCATGTGCCCTTTGCCCAGGCGAGCCTCACGATATTGATTACGAAATTCACCACCCGCCAGGAATAACAGCGGCGTCAGCAGCAGCAACGGCAGAATAACGATGATAAGCACCATCTGCCAACGCAGACTCAAGCCTTTTCCGCGCATAGCACATTCTCCTTCATCAAAATCCCAGGCGCAGGTGCGGTTGGGTACAACCGAATTGTTTTCACCCTAACGTGTTCCATCAGTTCACTGCTCCGGAAAAGTGCCGCCAAAACTGGCGGTAACCAATAATTCAAATGACGGCAGCAACTCCCAATGCCGTGCAGCTGCAAGGTTAAGCGCCAAAACATTACGCTCCGGACGCTGCGGCAAAAGCACTGCCGGGTCCGCCCCACCAGCAATCTCCCGCACCAGATTCGCCACCGCCTTGCCCTGTTCCCCACCAGAAAGAACCAACCCGGCAACCGCTCCGCTGGTCACAGTATTGTGCCACAACCCAAACACCGGCGCCGTGGAATTTAGCAGAGTCCAACGCAACACTTCGTCTGGAGCAACCAGGTTACCAGAAGCATCGCGCACATGATCATACTTTCCAAGTATCACAAAATCCACACTGCTAGATTCAGCCACAAATGCCTGCCACTCATCCCAAGCATCTGTCTGGCGCCAAATCGGCAATGCGGGATAAGGTGGGTCTTTGAGCAAGGTATTGAAAATCGTTTCGGTAGACACAGCGTCTGTCGAAGTAACATCGCCAAGCACCATGAATTTGGATGAACCAGGGACCAGGTTTGCAGCCAAGCGAGCCGTTTGAATAGGATAAGGCAACTCCAAAACACCAGTGACATTTGCGCGGCTCAAGCCGCTGGCTAATACATTGCCGCTAAAACTGCAAAATGCGATAGGCTGATTTGGATCAGGGTATGCCTGAATAATCTGCCGTGTAGCCTGATTCCCCACCGTAACGACAACTGTGGGCGCAAAGTCCTGGCTAAGAGCTATGGCTTCAGATAATGCCGTCTTACCTGGAGACACCAAAGTTCCGACATCTGCAGGTAGCTGGTAATCCGCCAGCAGGAGGGTCTCACCGATCCGATAACCGCCATCGCCTACCAGAGTCTCAATGATGCCCGTTCGTACTTGCGAAGCCCATACAGACGATATATCACCGCTATAGATTATGAACAGGCGCAAAAGGTCTGGTTCATTGCTGGGTGTGGTGATGATCAAAGGTGGCGCAGTGGGAGTTGGCGTTGGCATACACCCTACCAACGGGCTGAGTACAGCCATCCCTAGTAACAACACTGCGAAGCGCATGGTCGCCCAGCGTCTCCGGTACGTCAGTGCGGTTGGGTACAACCGTTGCAGAGTCAACTTCAACCTCCAGACTTCTCAGATACCCTACCTGAAGGCGGCAACAGCTGAATACGCGCCCGTTCAACCTGCAATGCCTTGCCTAGCTCCTCAACCGCACTACGCAACACCGCATCTATCTGCACGGAACCACGTACCCGTCCCACAATTTCACCACGCGCCCGCTCACGCTGCGCACTTAACCGGGTATCCTCCAGCAAACGAGCGTTTTCCAGAGCCAACCCTAATTGATCCACCACCGTCTCCGCGAGACGCCGTTGATCTTCGGTCCAGGGATGCGGAGATTCAAAAGTCAACGTTCCAAGGTGTCTTTGCTGCACCCGCAAAGGCGCCATCAGCCAGTACGCACCCGCATGTTCAAGTGTCTCTACTTGAGCTGGAGGATGAGACTCGACCAACTGGCTCAAATCTTCGGGCAGACCAGGCTGAATTGTCAGCCGGTCATAGACATAATCAAGCCTCTCGTTGCGGCGCGCCAGCGCCATCCGCCAACTGCGCACCACATCCTCTTCCTGGTATTTTTCCAACCGGGTCAATGATTCCTGCATTTGGCTGAGCAAGATGACATTCTCAATAGCCCCCGCCAGGTTGTTAGCCATCAACACTAACGCCTCACGAGCTTCTTGATCAAATGCCTCTGCCCTAGCGCTGAGAATATCCAGCGCGCCGAGCATGCGTCCGGATGTCTGCAGCGGCAGCACAATCTCTGAACGAATTTCTGCCCAATCCGGCTGTCCTTGCCAACGCCCAAGGTCAGCCTGCGTCGCAGCCAATCTTGGGCGTGCGGTCGCGATGGCGCTCTGCAACAAGCCTCGATCGCCCAGTCGCAGATTCTGCGCCTTTTCAAAACGCTGCGAGGCGTTACCGCCAGAAGTGGAACGCAGACGGAGTTGCTCATGTGCATCATCCAGCAAGTAAAAGCCAACATGGGTGACGTCGAAATTCGCACAGATCAGGTCACCGGCAGTCTGCAATAACTCTCCAAGGTCCGTTATGCCGGTCGTACCCTGGCCAACTCCGACAATCGCACGGAATTGAGCGGTGCGCTGCTGCAAAGCCGAGGTGCGCTCTTCAACGCGTTGCTCCAACTCTTGTTGTGAAAGTTCCAATTCCTGAGTAGCCACCACGAGATTACCCAGCGTGGAGTTAAGGCTCTGCATGTTCAGATAAGTCAGAAAACCCGCTGTCACAACCACCATGGCTAGAACCAAGCCAAAAATCTGGAAAATCTTCGCTTCTGGCGTCAGGGCAATTGGCGCTGAGTACAATCCCAGTTCCGAGGCGCCCAAGAGAAGCAAATAGTAACCAACTACCAAGCCCATCATGGTCAAAGAATAACGTGGGGCAATCAGCGTCCCTGCAATCGTGGTCGTCCAAAGGAACAACAACCACGCTACCGATGTGGGACCATCAAAAATGAAGCAAGCAATCGAAATACCTACGAAGTTGAGCCAAACATACCAAGGCACGACCCGGCGCAAATATCCCCGCTTAGCCGCCACCATACACCCCAGTGAAGCCGGCACAAAAGCCAAAGGGAAAGCTGCAGCAAGTAACGCGGTAGATAAATCCAGCTGCCCCAACAAGTGACTCACGATGAAAAGCGCTGCGATATAGATTACCAGCGCTGTGCTGATAATCATCAAGATATTGAACACACGTCCCTGACGCACAATCTCAGGATCAGAAGATTCAACGCGGACCAAGCGTTCCCACCAATTCAGGGCTGAAGCGGTTGGGTACAACCGGGCGGTGGGGTACCACCGAGTGGTTGGGTGCAACTCGGTGGTTGCACTTTGAGCTTCGATTTTACCAGATGGCTCCATCACGCCTTTGCCTCCCTTTCCTCCACCAGCGCCAGGCGCACTCCGGCGCGTTCCGCATCCAATGCCTGCGCCAGATCCGCCAATGCCTGCTGCAAAACCCCTTCGATTTCAACTTGCTGCCGGAAGCGTGACGTGAGCTCACCAGCGGTTTGCTCCATAGTCGCGCTGCGGCGAGTGGCTTCCAGCAGGCGAGCGTTCTCCAGAGCCAGACCTAATTGCCCGGTGACCGCTTCCACCAGCGCCCGCTCGTCTTCGCGCCACGGCTTGTCCGATTCAAACATCAGCCTTCCAAGCGAACGGTCGCGAACACTCAACGGCACGAGCAGAACATGAGAGCCGTCCGAACGTTCGCGTGATTCGACCTGCGCCGGCTGAGAACCGGCAAAAAGCACCTCGCCTTCTTTCGCATCAACCATACGCACCTGAATGCGATCATACAACAATCCGATACGGCCCTGCCGGCGTTCAAATACTTGCCGCCATTGCCCCAAGAACTCCTGCTCTTCAAATTGTGAAAGCCGCCCCAGCAAGCCGCGCAACTGCTCCAGATTGCGAGCGTTCAAAATCGCTACTCCGAGTACATTTGCCACCGCGGACAACACCTCAATCGTCTGTTCCGAGAAAGTATCACTCCTCTTACTCTCTAGCGCCAGAACGCCGATAGCCTGCTCTTGTACTACAATAGGGAACGCAGCTGCGGAAACTGAGGCGCCTTGATCAGGGAAGCGCTTGTAGTAAGGGTCCGTGGTCACATCCGTGGTCACATAGGGTTGCCCGGTCGAAGCGGCATGTCCCACAATTCCTTCCTCGCCCACACGCAGTTGCACCGGAGCCGGCGATTCCAGTACCGACATTTCCTGAACGAGGCGTTCGCCCGTCTCATCAACAAGAAAGATCATCACCTGATAGGTATCAAAAGCGTTGGATAGCAAATCTACAGCGCGCCGCAACAAGTCCTTCATATCTGCAGCCAACACAATAATGCGGTTCAAGTCCTGCAGAACTTTTACTTGTTTGGAAAAGCGCTCAGCCTCCTCCGTGCGCTGAAGCACCTGCGCCTCCAGAGAGTCTTGGGAGTTCTCAAGCGCAACGGCAGCGCCCTCCAGTTCAGCTTGAGTGGACGAAAGATGCCCGAACACGTATCCCAATAAGGTGATACACATAGCCAGCATGAGTAGCATGAACAAAGGGATGTAGCGCACCTGGACCTCAGCGGCAGTCATCATCGGCGGCACAAAAATACCCGCTTGTTCTGTCAAGAACGTAGCTATCCACAACAACACCATGCCCAAGAATAAGCTATGCGTCACGCGCGAAGACAAGAAAACCGAAGAGATCACAATGGGCCAGATGAAGAAGACCCACAGACTTGAGCGCGATCCACCTGCAAAAATGGTAATCGCCGCGAACACCGCAAAGACGAAGCCAACGTAGGTAGCCGCTACAAGGGTTGTCCCAACCTTGCGGTTGGGTACAACCGAACGGTAAGCACCACGTTTGTTGAAGAAAATGCTCAACCCATGCCAGGCCAAACTGATCACTCCCACTATCACAAGCATGAAAGGAGGAATACTGAATAGTCCACGTTCGTAAACCGCTATAAAGAAGACTGGCACAAGCACAGAGAAAGCAATACCGATCAAAAGAGCGATATTAAGCAGCGTCGCCATGCGGACTTCATACCCGTCGCTATCCCAGACACGCAGCAGGCGAGCCAGAGCGCTCTGGGGGTCGGTTTTCCGGGCGCGCCGCAACCGGTATTGCCGTTCTGATGGCTCCATTGCCGATGACCTCATCGCCATGGTCTACTCCTTCACTTCCAATTCTACTGCAGCCCGTCGCACACCGAGCGCCAGGCTCAATTCACGGAGTGCTCGCTCGAGGAGCGATTCGATCTCAACCTCCGCACGAACCCGACCACTAATTGTGCTTGCCAGCTGTTCACGCGCTGCACGGGCGCGTGTATCTTCCAGCAGTCGTGCTGTTTCCAGCGCCTGCCCCAACCGTGAACCGACCTCCTCAAGCAAAGACAGGGCATCGGATGCCAACTCTTCGCCGCGCGCGCGCACATTAAGCACGCCAATCACCTGTTCACGAACCCGAATCGGGATTGCCAAAGTGGTCAAAGCGGTTGGGTACAACCGAGCGGTTGTGGGCGCCGAGGGCATTGGGGGCGCCGAAGGCGCCGAGTACGGCGCTTGCGGCGCTGGCAACGCTGGCGCTTGCGGCGCTGGCAACCGAGCGTCGGATGTCTGTCTGTACACTACAGGACGACCTTCACGCCATGCCTGCTGAGATTCAACGGGTTGTTCAGTTGCCACTTCAAGGTCAAATCCACGGTACCGGTAACCGCGCGAGCGCTGCGTCCTCGCCAGGAACTCCCGCCAGGATTCCAAGGTGTATGAACCCACCACAGCTTCCAACTGACGAACATTACGGTCTGCTTCTGTCAACAGGCGACCAATCTCTAGCGCGTTCGCCAGCTGGTCTGCAATCGTCTGCAACATTGCCACATCTGCACCAAAGCCATCTGCCTCTGTGGATTGAATGCACAGCGCTCCTAATGTCTGTCCGCCGCGCAGTAGCGGCAAAGAGACTTCCGCAACATGCAAGTCCGCGGATTTTGGAGCGATCAGGGGCACACTCGGAATCTCGGTCAGCTGCGGTTCACGGCGCGTAACGCACAATGCCGCCGCACTCTCTCCCGGGAGTGGCAAGCGCGAGTCTCCCGCCAGAAGTTCCGCCGCGCGTTCGCCTCCAGCAGCACGTAACAGCAACCAACGTGACTCTTCAAATTCTGAAGACGAGGAGCCTTCTGCTGGAGCAACCTCATCCTGCAAGAAAACAGCCACACCTGGATAACCCAGGCGCTCCTGGATTTCCACCACCGTCCGGGGCAATAGTTCCGCAGTATCCAGGATAGCCGATAGTGTGCGCGAAATCAGAGAAGCCTGCTGCAATACCGCTGCACGTTTCTGAGCCTCATCCTGGATAGCTTTGAGTTCCGTCACATCGCTGGATATGCCTACCAGCCCGATGATCTTTCCTGAGGTATCACGCATAGGGATTTTCGTCGCCGAGAACCATCGCGACTGACCTTCACGATTGACAATGTGTTCCAGGCGACCAATGATCGATTCGCCATCGCGGATCACCCGGAGGTCGTCCTCCCAAGCACTCTCAGCGCTAGGTCCCACAAAGAAGTCCAGATCGGTCTTGCCTACCGCCTGCTCCGGGTTTTGTACCCCCAACATCGAAGCCTGAGCGGGATTGACCCGAGTGAAACGTAGCTCCATATCCTTGAAATAAACTGTGTCCGGGATGTTGTTGATGAGTGCGCTCTGCTCAACATCCTTGCGCGAGATGGCTTCCAGACGCACCCGATTTTCCAGCGCTACGGCAGCCTGCCCAGCGAGGTTCATCACAATCCGCGATTCGACTGCGGAAAAATCATAGGGCTGCCGGTAGGCGGCGACCAGCAACCCGGTCCACTCACCACCTGCCACCAGGGGAATGAGCGCCAGGGCTGACGCTCTGAAACGCTCGATAAAGAAACGGCGTGCGCTGGCAACCAGACGCTCATCCGCCGCCACTTTACCCAGCGGCGCTGTACCCAGCGCCTTCAAATCTGGAATTAATGCCGGGACATCCGGGCGCACTAATTGAGCCGCGTCAAACAGCGCCAGAAGGTAATGCGCATCGAAAGCTTCCGGTTTGATGTCCTTGGTCCACCGCGCAAGGGGCACCAGCGCCGCCGGAGGCGCATCTGGTTTCCAGGGATGATCAAAGCGTTCGACGCTTACAAAGATATCCGTCTTCCCCAAAACCGTATATTGCCGTAGAGCTTCTAGAATTGCAGCATAATCAGGGCTCGCATTGAGCTCAGAAGCAGCACGATAGAGCAAATTGACTTCCTCGGCATCGCGTTGACTCTCGGCGAACAAGCGTGCATTTTCTAGCGCGGTTGCCAGTTGGTCAGCAATGGTCGTCATCAGCACTACGTCTTCTTGCGAGAAAGCACCGCGCGCGGAAGATTGAACCGTCAGCGCTCCGATAGCCTGATCTCCACGACGCAGAGGCACTGCCATTTCCGAGTGAGTCTCCGGCAGCAGGGGGTTATCAAAACGCACTGTGCTGTACCCAGCGCCCTCAACCCCTACATCGAGCGCAATCCGCGCCTGGGCATCGCGGATACACGCGCCAATCATTGAAGCGCCCCCCACCTCCAGCCGGTGTCTGGCTGCCAGCATGCGGCGTCCAGCCTCACCCGTTCCAGCGCGCAACACCGCCCAGCGGCGCTCAGCATCTGCAAGAAACACACCAACGTAGTAATAGTCGAACCGGTCGCGAATGAGTTCCACGGAACGCTCAAGGAGTGCCTGCAAATCCAGGATCGAAGAAGTCGCGCGTGCCACTTCTGCCGCTGTCTGCAATTGTACAGCACGCTGCCCCACCTCATCCAACAAGCGGTCCGATTCAAGTGCATTGGCTACCTGCAAGGCAATTGTGGAAAGCAGCTCCTGATCAGAGGGGGTGAACAAGTTTTCGGTTGCATAGCTTTCGATCGCCATTACGCCAACAACTTTGTTGGCAGTAATCAACGGGACCCCCAACCATGAAAGCGCCTCATCGCCCACCAACGCCAAGCCCTGTGACGTCATGAAAGCCCGGTTTTCCTCCAGGTTCGCCAGATGTAGGGGACAACGATTCCGAATAATATAGCCTGTCAGCCCCTGGCCCAATTTGTGTACACGTGGAGTCTGCAACTGCCCATGTGCCATCTGAAAAGCCAGCGTCCACTCATCACGGCCTTCCTGGTACGTGGCGATGTAAAAATCCTTGGTATCAAATACACGACTAACCTGCTCATAGGTTTTGTTCAAGATGGTGTCAAGATCATGCGTCGCAGCAAGCGCCTGTTGCAGATCGCTGAGCACTGAAAGGTCCCGGATACGTTGCTGACCCTGAACAGAGAGAGCGGCATTTTCAACGGCTGTCGCGGTTTGGTCTGCCAACATCTGCAACGCAGCAACATCTTCGTCAGAAAAAGCGGCGATTCGTTCTGACTGAACCGTCATCGCGCCCAACACCTGGCGATTGCGTCCAATGAGGGGCAGCGCCAGCTCCGATTGTGTTCCCGGCAAATAGGGATTACGGAAATGCCGAGTCTCCTTGGTCACATCCGGCGCCACACGTGCTTGCGCTTCAGCTACACACGCGCCAATCATCGAGTTGCCACCAACTTCAAGGCTGTGATGTGCAGCCAACAGC
>JAKJAC010000002.1:38115-38440 GCA_022707705.1 Chloroflexota bacterium | reverse complement strand
CCCGCCGCGCCGGTTCCAGCACGCAACAACGCCCACCGCCCAGGCGCATCCAACAAGAACAAACCGACGTAGTATAGGGCAAAACGCTCCTGCACCGTTGTCACGACCTGTGACAACAGCAACTCGAGCTGGGGTTCAGTCGCGATGATGCGAGCCACCTCTGCGCCAACCGCCAGAAGGTCCGCCTTATGCTGTACACCGGCTAATAATCGCGCGTTTTGAACTGCAACGGCAGCCTGGTCAGCCAACATCTCGATGAGTGCGATATCTTCAGCCGTAAAATCAGGTTGCGCCATTGTATTGTGAACACTCAGAAGACCCAACA
>JAKJAC010000002.1:23976-38077 GCA_022707705.1 Chloroflexota bacterium | reverse complement strand
TACCGGCGCCACAACAACCGAGCCGATACCCTTTTCGGCGCGGCGCCGGCGGACTTTCGGGGTTTCGCGCGGGTCGCCAATAACCATCGCCTTCGCGGAAAATGCAGTCTGGCGTTCGCGCATAGCCCATCCAGGCAACCCCTCTGCCAGGTCGGAGTAAGTGAGGAATTCCCCATGACTGGGGCCTGTTCCACCCGTGGCAATATGAGTTATCTGCGCTTTCTCCACATCTATCGCATAGAGCACCACAGAATCGGCTTGTAGCGCCTCAGCTGCACCTGCTACAATCTCAAACACACCCTGCAAGTCTTGTTGGTAAATCACAGAGCGGGTCGCACGAAAGAGCGCGCTAGAGTACACTGGGTTGAGTACAACGGGGCTGAGTACAGCCCCTGGGTTGAGTACAACCGGGCTTGTTATTTCTTCACTCATAGATTCCACCTTTGGTGCTTCAAACCGTTTCGTCAGTATCAGCGAGTGCCGCGCCACCCAAAGATGCAGCCGCATTTGGAGATGCGGGCGCCGCAGCAGAGGGTTCCAGGAAGACCGTTACCTCATCCAGGTCCAGCAGGCGCCCTAGATCCACAACGGCTTGCTGTAACAACGCATCCACGTCAAAGGAACGTCCAAAGCGGACCGACAAATCGCCCAACACTTGCTGCCGTTGCGCCTGACGTTGGGTTTCCTCAACCAGGCGCAAGGTCTCCAAAGTCTGTCCCAACTGATCCATCACCGACTCAATGAGTGCTAGCTCTTCGGCGGTCCAAGGATTTCCGTCAGTGCGACGGGCACGCACAGCTCCCACCACCTCATCGCGCACGGCAATAGGGAGTGCCAGCTCCTCGTTTTGTACCACAGTGCGCTGCGATTTCGCCGCTTCCACCATTGACGGGTGCCAGGTGGGTTCAATCGCCGCAATTTCTCCGCCTTTGGCGCGCAGCCCACGCCGCCCCTGCCCACCTTCCAGAAACATCTTCCAGGCTTCCTGAAGGTAGCGCTGCTGTACTGCTCGGAACTCAGTCAGGGTTGTAACCAAGGTCTCAACCGTCCGATTCAACCGGGATCCCAAAGCCAGCAACGCCGGACTTGCCACGCGGGTTGCCATCGCTTCCATATCAAGGCGAGCGTCAAAGTCGCCCTCCTCCACGCGAGTCAAAAACGCGGTGTACTGCTGTACGCTCTGCTGCAGTTGTTCAATGGTGACTAAGACTTGTTGCCGGGCATCGCTTTCAGCCCTGGCTGCCAGCTCCGCGTTCTGCAATGCCGCAGCAAGTTCCTCCCCGCGTTGGTGTGCTTCAATCAGACCTGTCTCCGTCAGTCCCACGAAAATGGTCAACAGCGCCACCGAAACTCCCAGGCAAATCAACAACATGCCCAGCGTCAGCAAGCGTCCCACCATGGGGGTCAGCGAATAGGGCACCAGAACGCCGGAGCTTTGCAGCGCAACCCAGACACCCGCAAGCACCAGTACTCCTAAAGCCGAGCCCAAAGCAGCGCCGCGCCCACTGATCAACGCCCCAATGATAATAAAGGGACCAAAAGCCAGGCTCATAGGTCCAGTCGGTCCCCCCAAGAAATAAGATAAGCCGAGGATAATCAAACCCGTACCGGTCAAGTAGAGTCGCGAAGCCCACTCCACTGCTCCGCGGGAACGCACCCACTGCACTACAATCACTAACAACACATACAACGCCAGCAGCAGCACTACCGTCAGCAGCGGGAAATCCACAGCCAGTTGTGATGCCAAAAAGGAGAACAACGCCAACGCGCCAGCTGCAATGAAGGTAAAACGTGTCACCATCAACAGCGTCTGTGACTTGCGCGCTTCAGTCTGCTCCAAGATGGTGGTGCGCGCCTGTTTGGAAACGCCGGCGTTACGTGTAGCGGTAGTGCTCATCAATTATCCTCCCCCGGCGTAGGCTCACGCCCCAACTGCGCCACCAATTCAGCCGCGCCAAGCGCGCGACTCATATCACCCAAAGCGCGTTGCAGCGCTTGCTCCACAGAAGCCGAAGCACGAATGTTATCAACAATCTGGCGCACCAGCCGCTCGCGTTCACTGCGGCGCAGTGTATCTTCAAAAAGCCGGGCATTATCTAGCGCCAGGGCTGCCTGTTCTGAGAGAGTCTGCACCAGTTCCAACTCGTCCTGAGTCCAGGGGCGCTCAGAAGGACGCTCCAATTCCAGGGTAGCCAACACCTGATCACGGAGTGTAATTTCAGACGAAAGGCGCTGCGTTGCAGACAACGGTCCCGTGAGATTGGCTTCTGCGGATGCCGGCGGCGTCCCCGCCGTTTCAGTAATGGGCGAGACTGTTCGCCCCTCAAAGCGAAAAGCTGGCAAACTGCGTCGTTTGCGCTCTGCCCACGCCGTGCGCGTTTCCTGCCCAAATGCACGCTCCATGCGCGCAAGCGCCGCCTCGCTCTCTTGCAGAAGACGGACATTATCCAATGCCAACGCCAGTTGTTCCGCCATGGTCTGCAATACCGTGACATCCTCTTCAGAGAAAGCCTCAGGTTCAGCAGATTGCACATCCAAAACCCCAATCACCTGCTCCCGCGCGCGGAGCGGCAAGCCGAGCTCCGAACGGGTTTGTGGCAAGTCGGGGTTGTTGAACCACACCGCATCTGCCCCTACGTCAAGAGCAATCCGTGGGCGACCAGTTACCAACACGGAACCGACAATCCCAATCCCAGCCTCAAGCCGGTGTCCCCGCATCAACATGCGCTGCCCACCCTCTGAAGAGGCTGCACGAAGCTGCGCATGCGTGCCCTCAGGGTTTGCCAGGAAGATACCCGCATGATAGTAGCCAAAACGATCGGAGATAAGGTTGACCATAGAGCTGAGCAGTTTTCCCTCGTCGTGGATCGATGCAACATCACGCGCCACCTCTGCCGCAAGTTGCAACTGCTGAGTGCGTTGGCTAAGATCACGGGTGCGAACATTGACCCGCTCCTCAAGAGACGCCCGCGTTTCCAGCAATTCAGTATTGCTAACGCGCAGCGCAGCTTCAACACGGCGACGGCGAGCAGCACTTACAGATTGCGCCACGATGGTTCCGAGTAGCACGACACCCACCGCCGATAGGGGCCAAATAACAGCCCCATACTGTTCGATGAACGCAAGTGGACGGTTAATGATCTCGCTATTCACGGGCAAGGTTGCCGTATCGATGCCGAATTTCTGTAATTCGCGATAGTCAAACATATAACGATTGGGGCTTTCCCATTGGATCGGAACATCCCCGGCGGCGTCCCCTCCTAGAATCCGTTGGGCTTTGAACGCTGCCGCCTCGCCTTGGGAGAAGGCATTGGTCAACTTGCCGCCCACCATGCCACGCCCAAGGTAAAAATCCCACAACCCATAAATGGGAGCCTTGGTGTTAGCGTAGATCAGATCAATGGCTTGCTCATAGGTGTAAAAACGCTGCGCACGGTCGCGGTTGAAGAGAATCAGCAGCACCAGATTATCCTCAGTCAGATTGCGTAACGCCACCTCCAGCGCGCGCACATCGGTGTTCTCGTAATACACGAAATTGACGCGGTTTTCATAATCCTGAGCCACCTCGCGGAACAGGCGCGAGTAAACCAGACCGGTCGTGGTACCATCGTTGATAACGAGAATCTCCCGCGTCTGAGGTCGTTGAGCCAACGCCACATCGAGAGTGGCACGAATATCTACGTTTTCCACCACACCGGTGAATTGCGTACGCTTGCCCTCCAACATGGCATCTTCGAATAAATTGACGCCGCAAAAGACTACGGGCGTATCAGGGAAAAGCCGCTCACGGTATTCAAGCATGAAGTTGAAGGCATCGTTGTCAGCAGTGATGATTACATCAAACTTCGTAGCGCGATACTTCTGCTTATAGAGCTCATAGAGGCGCTCATAGTACGCAGCATCAGGCACAAGGCGTTTGGTATCCATATACTCAAGGTATAGCTCAACCGCTTCAGTTTCTGGATCTAGCACCGACTTAATGCCGCGGATGATGTTATCGCTCCAACTTAAACCCTGGTTATAGGCATTGAGCACCAAAATATTCCTACGCGGCTCATCCGTAGCTGTCTGGGCAGCAATGGGCTGTGGGGACCACGGCTGTCCCGACAGCGGCTGTCCAGACAGCGGCTGTCCAAACAGCATGGAGACAAAGACAACGGCGCTGGGTACAGCGGCGCTGAGTACAACGGCGTTGAGTACAACGGCTACAACCAACCTCAACAAACTCCCATGCAAGGTTGAACAACGATGCCCGCTGTGATCTTTTGCTACCATAGACGCTCTCCTGAACGCATCTCTATAAGGCCGTTGATTACAACGCCGTTGATTACAACGCCGTTGGGTACAACGGGCTGGCGTTGGGGGCGCTGGCGCTTCCAGCGCTGGCGCTTGCAACGGGTTCGTCCGCCGACAATGGTGTCATGCGAATGGTGGCTGTCGCCCCAAGCACCTGTCCCAATTCACGAATCGTTGCCTGCAACACCGCTTCCACATCACGAGAGGCACGCAAGCGCCCTGAAACTTCTGCAACAAGTCGCTCGCGCATTGCCCGACGCTGAGATTCCTCGTATAAGCGGGCGCTTTCTACCGCCACATTCAATTGATCAACAAGAGACTGCAATAACGTGATTTCTTCTGGCAGCCACGCCGTGCCATCCTTCTTGCGCCCATCAATGACACCGACAACCTGCTCGCGCACACGAAGCGGGATAGCCAACGCCGCACCAGACTCGCCGGCTACGATCTTTCCTGTGTCCAGAGCCGACTGCATCTCGGGTCGCCACACATTGCCGGCAGGACGGGTGGCTCTTCTATCGCTCAGATAACCTAAATTGGGCGCCGATTGAAGCAACTGTTGCCAGGCTGCATGAGTCAGGTCGCCATAGGCACGTCGCTCTGCAGCCAACCCTTCCTGCACCTGCGTGAACAACCGCGCATTACTAATCACTGCGGCTATCTGATCAGCCACGGTCTGCATGGTGCGAATGTCATCCTGCTCAAACGCGGCAACCCGGTGACTCTGAATCGTCATCGCACCGATGATTTCACCGCGCACACGCAAGGGGAGCGCCATTTCGGAACGCGTCTCGGGTAGATGCGGGTTATCAAAGCGGACCGATGCTTCACCGACGTCAAGCTGGATGTCCGCCTTTCCAGTTGCTACACACCGTCCAATCATGGACTGCCCTCCGACTCGCAGTTCCCAACCTTGCGCCATCATCTCATGTCCGGCTTCACCTGTGCCAGCCCGCAGTACCGCCAACTCACCCGACTCATCCAGCAAGAATAGACCTACATAGTACAAGTCGAAACGTTGCTGCACAAGGTCTACCACAGTTGGAAGCAGAACTTCCAAATCAACAATTTCAGTGGTAGTGCGTGAAACCTCAGCCGCAGCCTCCAACAATGCCGCGCGTTGCCGCAGCGCTTCGGTACGCTCTTCAACACGTTCTTCCAGCAAAACACGAGATTCCTGCAACTCACTCAAACTCTGATTGAGCTGCACCTCCGCCCGCCGGCGCCGGAGGATGTTGAAGACGAGAATGGTGATCGCTGTAGCCAACACCAGGAAACTGGCGCCGACAATCCATACCAGCTGAGCATACTGCTCGAAAAACGAGAAAGGCTTGTTGAGCACAAAACTATCGCCTGGCAACGCAGATTCAGCGATATTCCAACGCTGTAATTGCTCATAATCGAACATGTAGCGAGCTGCCGGTTCTTGTACTACCGGAATATCCTGTGGGGATTCACCATTCAGAATACGCACGGCAAGCTGCGCCGCCCGCGCGCCTTCTGTCGCACCGCTGGTCAGCTTGCCTCCCACAATGCCATATCCCAGACTAAAATCCCAGAGACCATATACCGGCACCGTGCTGCTTTCCGAAACCAACGGTGTAAAGACGTCATACTCAAAGAAACCGCCAGCATTATCGCGGAAGAAAATGGTCAACAACACCAGGCTGTCTGAAGAGAGCTGGTTCAATTGCTGGCGCAAGTTGTCCATGGAGATATCTTCAAGATAGATAAATGTAATCTCAGGATAACTGGCTTGCAAAGTGCTCAAACGCTCGTGTACACGTTGCCCAGTCACGCTGGTATCGTTTACCACGACAATCTGGCGAGTTTGCGGGTGCAATGCAAGCGCCAGGTCTAGGGTGCCCTGGGCGTCTGCTATTTCGCTCACACCGGTGAAATTCGGAAATCCAGCCAAACGCGTCACATCAAAGTAATTCGCCCCTGAGAAGACAACGGGGACATCCGGGAAAAGCTCATTGGCATATTGGAACAAGAAGTTCAGCGCCGCATCGTCAGATGAAATCACCAAATCGGGCTTTAGTGTCCCATACTTGACCTTATACAGCTGGTATAGTTCTTCCATGTATTCAGGACTATCCAACCGTTTGGTATCCATGTATTCAACCAGTAGATCAACATTCTGACCGGGTTCCTTGAGCACTGCCTCTATACCTTGCGTGATATCATCCGAGAATTTGTAGCCACGGTGATAGGAGTTAATGTACAACACCCGCCGGCGTGGTGCATTTTCTGCTTGCCTTGAAGGCGTTGAGTACAACGGCGTCACCGGGACAAACAGCAGACTCGTTGTAGCCAACGCCAATGCAATGCCGATAGTTGCAAGTTTATGCCATACCCTCATCCGAATTCCTCCATCGGTTCTACCGCCGGTGCTACCGCACCCATCCCGTGTAGAAAATCGCTCACGCATCTTCCACACCCGACTTCGGGGTAGCCGGAGCCAGGCGAACGATTAAGTCTTCCAGGTCGAGCGCCTGACGCATTTGCTCAGCTGCCGTACGCAACATTGTCTCCAGGTCCAGCGTTTCGCGAATACGTCCGCTCACCTCGCCCACAAGCCGTTCGCGGGCAGCACGAAGTTGTGTATCGCGATAGAGCCGTCCGCTCTCGAGCGCCACGCTCAACTGCTCAGCCAAAACTTGTAGCAGTGTCAGTTCCGATTCCGTCCATGCAGCGCCATCAGGTTTTCGACCATCGAGGACACCAATGACCTGCTCTCGCACTTTGAGGGGCAATGCAATTGCCCCCTGCTCTGCATCCACACGGACCAGTTCTCCGGTCCGCACGGCAGCCTGCATTCGCGGTTCCCAGACGTCGAAAGGATTAGTGCCCTGTTCATCACTCGAATAAGACAGTTCCGAATGTTGCCGTAAGAATAGTTGCCAGGCTTCGCGCGATCTTTCAGCATAGAGACGACGTTCAGCCTCCACACTTTCGGCTACCTGACGCAGCAAGTCAGCATTAGCAATGGCTACTGCCACCTGATCGGCAATGGCTTGGAGAACGACGACATCCTCCGCAGTGAAAGCCCGCGACTCTTTGCTCTGCACATCCAGCACACCGATGATCTTACTGCGCGCGCGCAAGGGTAGAGCAATCTCAGAATGTGTCTCCGGTAGGTCAGGGTTATTGAAAAAGACAGCATCCTGGCCCACATCCTGAGCCATACGCACCTCACCACGCACCGCCACAGTGCCCACAATACCTTCTGCACCAGCACGCAAACGGTGACCACGCGCCAACATCCGTTTTCCACCCACGCTAGAGGCTGCCTGTAGCACTGCCCAGGTCTCCGTGGCATCCAGCAAGAACAGCCCGGTATGGTAGAAGCCAAATTGATCGCTTATGACCCCTACTACCCGTTCAAGCAGGGATTTGGTGTCTTGCTGCACGGTTGACATGGCTCCAGCAATAGCCGTGGTGGCGCCAAGATAGCTTGTGCGGCGAGACAGCTCATTTGTACGGGCTGAGACCGCTAGCTCAAGCTGCTGCCCGCGCGCCTCTAATTCCTGATTGGCCTGACGTGCCCGCTCCAAAGACCCCTGAAATCCACGCAACGCCTGAGTCAGTGGTCCCGCTACCAGCACCAAAGCCATCGTCAGCACGACCCATGTGGAAATATTTGTAATCGGGAAGACCGCCGGCAAAGATACTCCCTGCCCCCTTAGTATCGCCAGACCCAGATAGAAAATGCTGCTTGCCACTAACGCAATCAGAGCAGACTCTCGCCCCAAAAGCAAACCCGCGAGCACCGCAAGGCTGACGGTAACCGCAACAAAGGGATTCCCGTTCACACTGACCACGCCAGCTCCCGATGCCACAATCCACAAGGCCACCAGTAACAATAAGCTTCCCTGGCGCACTCGTCCACGCTGCAAAAGCAATTTAGAAGCTAATGCCACCAGGAACAAAAAGCCCAAAAGGATACCGGCGGCAGCTTTTGCCGTGAAAAAGAGCAGCGCCGCAACCAGTCCGAAAATGACCGTGATGAAGCTCCCTAACAACAGCGGATTCAACAAGCCGGCAACACGGGTTTTCTCTTCATCCCCTGGAAAGATTGGCGCCCCTAGAGCGGCATGTATGCCGAACGCTCTGAGCCGGTCCAAGAACCTTTGGTTTTTCGGGTTTGCAAACCTTTGGTTTTTCTTCATTCCGCCATCTCCTGCCCCTCCGGCACACCCAAGCGCACGACCAGACGCTCCAACCCCAAACGGGCGCGCAGTTCATCAGCCGCAATACGTAGCATCCGTTCAATGTCCAATGTCTCACGAATCCGCGAGGTGACCTCACCAATCAACCGCTCTTGCTGAGCGCGGTCCTGCGTGTCTTGATACAAACGCGCACTCTCCAAAGCCACACTCATCTGCTCAACCACCGATGACATCAACGCCAGCTCCTCTTCGCCCCACCCCCCAGCTGCCTGAGGCTTTTGCAACCTGACCAAACCGACCGGTTGCTCACGAATCCGAAGAGGTAGCACAACCGTATAGGGATCCTCTTGGTAGAACCGAACCGAGGCGCTGGCGCCGGGTACGGCGCTTACGGCGCTGAGTACAGCGCGTGAACCCTGAGGCAATGCCGGTAGCGTCATCAGGGGGCGAACACCCTCGCTATCGGCGCGGTAGCCACGTTCCGCACGCGCACGAAGCGTTGCCAGCCACGCCTGCTGTGTCAGGTCGCCATAGGCGCGACGTTCAGCATCGAGCGCCTGTTGAGCGCTAGAAAAGAGGCGCGCGTTATCCAAAGCCACTGCAACCTGGTCCGCCATCATCTGTAATACGGCAATCGCGCTTTCATCAAAGGCCGAAGGCTGGGCGCTCTGGACTGATAGGGCACCCAACACGCGCCCGCGCGAGCGCAGCGGCAAGGCTGCCTCCGAGCGGGTATTGGGCAATTCCGAAGATGCCAGGCGCACAGCATCCTCTCCCACGTCCAAAGCGATGCGCGGCTGTGCGTGCGCCACACTCCAGCCAATCATACCGTCGCCAATCCGGATACGGTGCTGCCGAGACAGCATTTTCTGTCCCGCTTCTCCTGTGCCAGCACGCAAGACTGCCCACTCACGCTCCTCATCAGCCAGGAATAAGCCGACGTAGTACAATCCAAAACTATCCCGAATCAGTTCCACGACCTGGCTCAACAACGACTCCACATCCAGAATCTGCGTCACTGCGCGCCCCACCTCAGCGGAACCAGCAAGATAGGCAGAGCGCTGCGTCAAATCACGGGTGCGCTCAGCAACTTGAGATTCCAACGAGGCAACCAACCCTCGCAAGCGTGCAGTCATTTGATTGAAGGAGTGCGCCAGCAAACCTGCCTCATCACCCCGCTCCATGTCCACCTGCAACTCCAAGTTCCCAGCAGCAACCTCCTGGGCAGCACCTGCCAAGCGGTTGATAGGACCGGCAATCGAACGCGCCAGCAAGACAGATAGACCGGACACCAGTACGAGGATCAACACACCAGCGATGCCCAGAGTACGCAACATATCTGCACGACCGCCCTGCAACACATCTTGATATGCCAGGATTTCGCTCTCATAGGCAGTGACAGCGATGACCCAATCCCACGGCTGATAGTAAGTAAAGCGACTGATACGCCATTGGGGTTCAGTTTCGTCAGGACTTTGCCAGCGATAGCGCAAGGTGGCAAGTTCACCAGGTTCCAATTTCAAAGCGGCATCCACAATCTCACGCGCCACATAGCGCTCATCAGCATTCATGGTGTTCCATACACTCACGCCGTCTAGCTGCTCACCTTCAGAAACCAGGTAGACACCCTGCTGGTCTCCTTGAGCCCCCAACACAAACGTATAGCCCGATGCACCTACTTTGGTGTCCAAAACCGCCTGGCGCAGAGATTCAACACCTTCACGCCTGACGCCGACATAAAGCATGCCAATCACATCACCATTGCCATCGTAGATCGGTTCATAGGCCGTTAGATACCAATCAGAAACCACATACGCGCTACCCTGATAAGTCTCGCCTCGCAATACAGCGGCCACCACAGAGTTGGGTGTACCATTAGGGTCAATTGCAGGAATGTAGGTCCCAATCGCGCGTCGCCCATCTACGGTCAAGACATTGGTCGCCACGCGCAACATATCGCCTTGCTCATTCATGCGCTGGAAAATCGTCGCTGTTCCCCCTACCAGCGCCACAATCTCATCTACGATCGGTGTCACTTCATTGGGGTTCGAATTCTCACCCAACCATCGCCCACCGATCAACATCTGAGGTAGACGCACCGGCAAAGATTGAAGCGTGTATTGATTTGCAGCAGTCCAGGCAACCGTCCTCTCTGCTGAAAGCTGTGCCACGCCATTCTGCGTAAGAACATACCGCGCAGTCTTCAGGTTGTAATTTACTTGCTGCTGCACAGTTTCATCCTGCGCGCGGACCATGTTATAGATGCCAAGTGCGATATCACCAAGATCGTTCAATGCCAGTGCCTCGGCTTCCTGGGCTGCCCGTCGGCTAAACAGGTTGCTCTGCCAAGAGGAGATCCCCCACATTACGAGCGCCATCATGAGCGCCCCGTTAAAAGCTAACAGAACAATCTTGATGAGGATATTCAAGTTACGCCATCTGAACATGGGTCATCTCCTTGACACATCTGCCGCGCCAGCATAAAACGCCCTTATTGAACCATCGTTGCACCCTGGCTCTGCTCACACGCTCTCACTGTACGCATCGAGGCCCTCTGTAACCAACTCAGGTCCCATATAGACTTCAGCTGCATCCAACGCCAACAACCGGCGTAGCTCCTGGACTGCAGTGCGTAACACTGCATCCACATCCAATGTGCTACGAATGCGCGCCGTTGCATCCGCCAATAAGCGCTCGGTAGCGGCCCGCTGCTGTGTGTCTTCATAGAGTCGGGCACTCTCGAGCGTCACTCCCAGGCGATCCACCAACACATTCACCATATTCAGTTCTTGAGCAGTCCAATCGCCACCCGTCTCAGGTTTACTGAGACGCACAACACCAATCACCGCATCGCGCGATTTAATCGGTACAGCCAAATCCTGGGCATCCACCCGGGTAATTTCTCCCGCACGCGCAGCCTGGAGCATGTCGGGTTGCCAACCTGCATCCAGCGCCGTTGTACCCAACGCCACAACCCCTCCTTCCCCCACCCCGGCGAATCCCTTCCCCCGGGAAATCTTCTCCCACGCAGAACGGGTGATTTCGCCAGAAGCGCTACGCAGAGCTTCCAATGTGGATTGGCTCTCTGCATACAGGCGAGCGTTATCAATGGCAACAGCCAGTTGATCTGCCATCACCTGCAATACCGCCACTGCCGCGTCATCAAACGCATCGTATTCGTCATCCTGTACCGTAAGCGCCCCAATCACTCGACCACGAGAGCGCAAAGGCACAGCCGCCTCAGAACGCGTCTCGGGCAATTCCGCCGTAGCCTTGCGGACCTCATCAGAAGCGGCTTGCGCTGCAATACGCGCCTGCACATTCACGATAGACCAACCGATCATGCCCTCACCAACACGGATCCGGTGACCGCGCGCCAGCATGATCCGCCCCGCCTCACCCGTACCAGCGCGCAACACAGCCCATTCACCACCCGCATCAACCAGGAAAAGCCCCACATAGTATAGTTGAAACCGGTCACGGATGATTTCTACCGATTGTTGAATCAACCGATCAGCGTCAAGAATTGCAGTAGCGGCGCGACTGACATCCGCTGCAGCCAACAAGTAAGCTGACCGGCGCGCCAAGTCACGGGTGCGCTGGTCTACACGCTCTTCCAGCTCTGCATAAGAGGTCGCAAGGTCTCCCGCCATACGGTTGAAGGTCTGCGCCAGGAGACTCAACTCATCCGAACCTGCAACCGGAATTGTCGTCCGCAGGTTACCCTGAGCAAAAGACTCTGCCCCCACACGTAACTCAGCTACGGGGCGTGAGATACTCCGCTCCACCAGCAACGCCAACAACACCGAGATAACCAGGGCGCCAGCCATAACGCCGATAATCAACATAAGCCGTTGGTGCGATTGCGCAGTCAATGTGGCATTCGCCGTCACGACCCGCTGCTGGCTCTGAACGACGACGCGCTCAATTTGCACACCAATATCATTGCCCAAACGCTGCGACTGCAGTTCCAGAGCCGCCACACGCGTCATATCCCCCGATGAACGCACAACCTGGATATCTTCAATCAACGTTGAATACTGCCCCAGATTCTCGATGAGCTGGCGCACCCGTTGCTGTTGCGTAGGATCATCTAGCAGCGCCTGCACTTGCGTCAAATAATCCAAGGCGCGCACCACATCATCGGCGGCTTCATAAGGGCTGGGAACCGTGTCGCGCAAATAGCGCAGCAAATTCGCGCGCGATGCCGCAACGCGCACTGCCGCACTTAACAGCAACCGTTCTGCCTGCGCATCAACATCCACCACCTGTTGCAGTTGCGCATTCAAGCTATTATGGTCAAAGATGAAGACCGGCAGCGATGCCGCAGTCAGCAAGATTAACAATAAGAAACCACCAAAGATCCGCTGGCGTACCGACAAACGGCGCAAAAAATCGGTCATAGTCGTTACCTCATCGGCGTTGAGTACAACGCTAGTTAGTCAGACGTTGCCGACTCCCAAATCGTGTTCGTATAGACTTCATCTGGTTGAACCGGGCTTGCCAATACACCGTAGCGCTGCAGAGTATCAACCACGCGCAACACATCAGCCCGGTCAGTATATCCCAGGGGGCGGATATCCGAACTCTTGACCAACAACGCGACCTCGCGCATCATTGACAGTTGGTGCTCACGAGTCTGAGTCCCTGTAACATCATATTTGAGCACGATGTCAGCAGCCTCCTCGGGATTCGCAACCGCATATTCCCAACCGCGCAGCGAAGCTCGCAACATACGCACACAGAGATCAGGGTTCTGTTCCACCAACTCCTTGGTGGTAAAAAGTGTATCGCCAGGGAAATCCAGCCCATAATCCGCATAATCAATGATGTTCAGATCGTTGGCAGCCACACCGCTTTCAAGGACCACGTGATACTCGTTGTAAATCATCGCCGAAGCCACATCGAGATCACCCGCCAGAAAAGCGTCCATACTGAAACCCTGTGAGACCAGTTGGTATTGATTATCACTGAGAGACTGCTGGGTCATCAGCGCACGGAACTGTGCATCCCAACTCCCCAACCACACGCCCACCCGCTTGCCCACAAAATCAGTAGGATCATCAATTCCCGAGCTCTTTAGGGCTAATAACAACAAGCCATTCTGCTGCTGGATTTGCGCGATGCTGATGAGAGCTTGTCCCTGCTGCACCGCAGATGCCAGGTCAGCCAACATGTAAGTACCGAAGTCCGCGTTGCCCCCGGCGACTGCTGTGGCTGGAGAAATATCCGGACCACCAGCGCGAACCGTCACATCCAGCCCTTCCTCGGCATACCAGCCCTTTTCCAATGCAACATAGTAGCCAGCAAACTGCGCCTGCGGAAACCATTGCAGCTGCAAAGTCACAGCCTGCATCGCCGCAGGCGTCTCTACAGGCTTACCTGAAGTACATGCAGTCAACATCACCAACACCGTCAGCGCCAGCAGCGCATATTTAGAAATAGCCATGTGTCTCATCTCTGCTCCTTTGCATCCACGCTAAATGAAGTTGGGATTCCAATCATAACACCTTACAATTTCGAGATTCACTCCTGCTTGTAAATAATCCTCTCAAAATTCCAATCTGCTATTCCGGTAATTTATCTGCCGGCGGGGTACCCATGCGCAGCTCTACACGCTCCAAACCCAA
>JAKJAC010000002.1:0-23966 GCA_022707705.1 Chloroflexota bacterium | reverse complement strand
CATCCATTCGTTCACGCATCCGCCCCGTCACATCGCTGATCAATCGCTCTTGAACCGCCTGCTGTTGTGTTGCCTGATACAACCTGGCACTCTCTAATGAAAGCGTCAGTTGTTCGGCGATCTGTTCGAGCAGCGCCATTGTCTCCGGCGGCACATGTTCATCTTCAAAGCGCACATTCAGAGCTCCAATAGTCTGCTCACGCAGACGCAATGGCAACGCTACCGCCGCACGTGGCGCAGGCGTCTCTGTTTCCAGGTCCTCAGGTAGAACATAATGGGTCACGACAGGTTGCTGTTGTTCCAGGGCAACTTGTTCCTCAGGTGATAGAGCCGGGGCTGCTTCAAGACCCAAACGATAACGATATCCCAGCTGTTTTCCGATAGTTTCCAGGTAAGCACGCCATGATTCCTGAGTGTAGGTTCCCTGAGCAGCCTCCAATGCATGCACAGTCTTTTCGGTCTCACCTAACAATCGCACAGTCTCAATAGCATTTCCTAACTGATCCGCCGTTGTCTGAAGGACAGCAATATCCTCCTCTGAGAAAGCCATTCGCTCAACCGACTGAATCGTCATCGCACCGATGGCTCTTCCGCGACTACGGAGCGGCACCGCTAGCTCCGAGTGAGTCTCCGGAAGCAAGGGATTATCAAAACGAACCGCTTCTACACCCACATCAAGCGCAATGCGCGCCGCATTCTCAGCCACACACTGCCCAATCATGGAAGCGCCGCCTACTTCCAGC
Organism: Chloroflexota bacterium; assembly: GCA_022707705.1. GTDB lineage: Bacteria > Chloroflexota > Anaerolineae > B4-G1 > SLSP01 > JAAZNO01. The sequence goes on along the minus strand of JAKJAC010000002.1, from coordinate 23,223 downwards.
TTATGGCTGCGCTCCAACATAGTCTTGCCAGCTTCACCCGTGCCGGCGCGCAGCACCGCCCAACGCCCGGTATCTTCCACAAGGAACAGGCCCACGTAATAGTAGCCGAAGCGGTCTCGCAGCAAATTCACCGATTGCTCTAGCAACAAATCCAGGCTCAGAATTGACGAGGTAATCTGGGCAATCTCTGTTGCGGTGCGCAACTGCGCTGCACGATGGCGAGTTTCCACCACCAGGCGCTGCGTCTCCAAAGCTCGCGCTGATTGTTCCAGGATACCCTCTACCATGGTAACTTGTTCAGCGGTCCAGGGTTGCCCCCCCTCACGTTCGAGCCCCAGAACGCCAATAATCTCACCGTATAACATCAACGGCACAGCAAGGTTCACTCCTGAAGGCAACGTTTGTTGTGCCGGTTTTGCTGTTTCGGTCGCCACAGTCATCGCCGGCAACCAGGCAATGCGGTTGGGGGCGCCGAGTACGGCGCTGGCAACCGACGTCGTCGGTTCCAAAGACTTGGCAGAGTAGGTATAGCCGGAGATTCCAGCAGCATGGCTTTCCCACGACTCACGCACGTAGCGCTGCTGCAGAACCAACAGGTCACGTAATGCCGTCTCAGTGCTTTGACGGGATTCCTCAAGCGCAGCTTGCACCTCGGTCTGGTGTTGCAGCAACAACATCCGGAAGATGCCACCGCTGAACTGCTCTCCCAGACGGTCATAGATAGCGCCTTCACGCGGGCCAAACTCGAAAAGCATATATCCCAATCGTGAGTCGCGCATCACCAACGACGATAACACCGCAGCATAGCGCCGCTGCTCCAAAGCAACCCCCTCTGGCAACAACTGACGCGAGGGGAACAAACCCCCTGTATTCCCCCATACCCGGGCGCCATGCTCTCGTTCATAGGAGAACACCAATCGCGAGTGATCCTGCGCCCCCGCCTCATCGGCGTAAAGCGCCAGATAAGTGCTGCCAATGCCAAGAGTCGGGAAATAACTTTCGACAGGAGCTTTCAAATCCTCAAAAGCCAACGCGCCAGCAATTGCGCGATCAAACTCCTGAATATTGGTCTCTTGCCGTCTGAGTAACAGTTGATGATAACCCTCAAGACGCTGCAAGGCAGCGCCGATCAATACCCGCGCCTGTTGCAGCAGATTCTCAGCCCGAACCAGTGTAGTTCGATCGCGCAAATGTGGTAGAACAGCGCTACGCAAATCGGAAATCAGCTTGTTCCAGGCAGACACTTCGGCGATGTGCGTTGCAACTGCTGATTGCATTCCCGGCTGAATACCCCGCAACCCTGCCTCGCAAGCCGGCAAAAAGCGCGTAGATTCCTCTGCAGGCGTTGTGTACAACGAAACATCTTCCAAGAACAAACGCCACAGCGACTCCGGCACAGCTGCTGGCGCAGAAAGCGTCGCCCAATCGGATAGCGAAGCAGAAGCGGCAGTCGCCGTTGCCGTGATATCCAGAGGTGCCGCAGCCTGTGCCACGGTCTCGAGCTGGCAACCACACGAGCGCCGCAGTACCAATCTGGTGGGAATATGCACCACATCGGGAGTCTCTTCACCGCGGATAATGGCAAGCAGAGTTTCGGTTGCCACCCGCGCAGCCTCAGTGAAAGACTGTCTGACAGTAGTCAGTGGCGTTTCCAAATGTTGCGCGGCATCCACATCATCAAAACCGACTAAGGCAACATCCTCTGGCACCCGCAAACCATGCGCGCGAAGCACATCAAAAGCGCCAAAAGCCATATCATCGTTGGCCGTAACGACACCATCCAAAGTCACTCCGCGCGCCAAGATTTCTTCCATCGCCGCCTCTCCAGTCACCCGGCGATAATCGCCAGCAGCAACCAGAGCTAGATCCAACGGCAAACCGTGCCGCTCCAACGCTTCCGTGTAAGCGCGATAGCGGTCCTCAGCCTCAGTCTGACCCGCCGGTCCCTGAATGAAGGCGATGCGCCGGCGACCATGCACCGCAATGAGGTGCTCAACGGCTTCCCGCATACCGCTAACGCTATCCGGCAAAACCTGGACTACTCCAGGCACAGGTAACGCGCCGCCCACCAATGGCAATGGAGCAAAACGCGCGCAGAACTCCTCTAGCTTCTCCAAACTGAGTGCGTGCCCCATCGTCCCACTGATAATCAGACCATCGAACTTCTCTGGGGTAAGCAAATCAAAAACCACGTTTTGGGGCGCCGCCCACCGCAATTCCCCACCCACAAAACAGACAAGATTGACGTCCAGAGCAGCCGCAGCATCAGCCACGCCTAACATGAAGCCGTTTTCATAGCCGTCACGCAACCATGTCACCAACAGCCCAATCGTAGGACGGCGTTTCTGCTCTCGGATTACGTGTTTGCCCTGTGCCTTCATAGCCCCACCCTCATTCCACGTGCTCAACGCGGTTGTACCCAACCGCCGTAGCGCTGGTAACACTACCAGCCCCATCGGTGTTCTGCAACGCTGATAATAACTGTGCTTGCGTTCCCAACCGCATGACCACCGTCTTAGCGTCCAACAACCGCCCTAATTCCTCTGTGACGATACGCAAAACGGCTTGGGTATCTGCAGCGCCAATGATTCGCTCGGTGAGCGTGCGTACTCGCTGCTCCTGCAACGCTTGTTTCTGCAAGCGTTGAAATAGCTGCGCATTGTAGACTGCATTTGCGACTGGAATCGCGAACGCCTGAATCAATGCCTGAGCATGCTCATCGAAAGCATAAGCTTCGGTATAGTTTTCGATAGCCAGGACTCCGACCACGCGGTTCAGCGCCAGCAGGGGCGTTCCCATCCAGGAATTAGCTTGCTGCCCCAGATGCTCAAAACCGTGCTCCCGGCAGAAGGCAACCTCTTCTTCAGGATTACGGAACAGCAACGAGCGCCGTTCCTGAATGATGTATCCGGTGAGACCCTCATCGAACGGATATTCCTGGCTAGGAAGACGCTCACCATGTTGGATATCAAATGCGGAACTCCAGACGCCGCGCTCCTCATCTACCAGCGCAATATAGAAACTGGAGGCGTCAAAAAGCCGTCCGAGTTGCGCGTGTGCAGTTTGAAAGACCTCCTCAAGGTCACGGGTTGCTGCCAGAGCTTGCCCAACCTCGTTGAGCACCGTCATCTCCTGAATACGCCGCGCTTGTTGCGCCGACAAGCGCGCATTCTCTAGCGCGGCTGCTGCCTGGTTGGCAACAGTCATCAGCAAGTCGCGTTCCTGTTCACCAAACATGTTGGGTGTGGTATAACTCTGTACCGTCATCACCCCGGTAACCCGGTCGCCAATCATCAGGGGCACTCCCAACCACGATTTGGCTCCCGATACACCCAAAATCCGCACACCCAACTCAACCATGCGATCCATGGCGCCATCCTCGAGCAACAACGGCGCCCGCGTCTGAATCACATATTCAGTCAAACCACCGCTCAACTTACGATAAGTGCGCTCACCACGCTCTATGCGTTGGCCTTCAGTGATATCCAGACAGAAGAACAGCTCTTGTTTGAGCTCGTCATAGAGGGCAATGTAGAGGTTCGTCGTATCCATTAGCCGAGACACGGCGCGATAAACGCCCTCAACAACGCCCTCCATCCCCAAACCAGCAGCGGTCAATGCCGCCATATCCTGGATAACAGATAGCGCCGTGCTTGCCGTAGTCTCTGTCGGGCGTGGACTCAATATGCCGTTCTTCATAATTTCGCCTCCGTTGACGCAGCAGCGCCTACCGCCAGAGACTCAGGTAAGGTGACATGAACCGCAGCTTCCGCAACTCCAGGCAAACGTCCCAATTGTGTCACTGCAGTTTGCAGCACTGTGGACACATCAAGAGATTGGCGCAGCTGCGATGCAATCTCACCTATCAGGCGTTCATTAGCAGCCCGGCTTTGGGTTTCCTGATAAAGCTGCGCGCTCTCCAGCGCCTGTCCCAGCTCCGCCACCACTGCCTCCAGCAACAAGCGCTCATCATCGAGCCACACGGCTTCGGCGCCCGATTTGCGAAAATCGAGTACGCCAATGACTCGCTCCCGAACGCGAAGAGGAATTGTCAAAGTGTTGCGCCACACGTCTCCACCGGTTGAGTCGCGGTAGATGACACTACGCCCTGCCTGTAACGCTTCGGTCATTGCTGGAGACCAGGGACCCACAGCCGCACTAAAGGCACGGTATGCATAACGGTAGCCCCCGCTGCGCCCTGAGAGATAACGTTGCCAGCCCGCTTCACTCGTTTCACCATAGGCTCTGCGAGTAGCTTCCAACGCCTCTTGGGTAGTGGCGATTAATTCTGCATTATCCAACGCAACCGCGAGCTGGTCAGCCATCGTCTGCAGCACAGCAATCGCTGAAGCATCGAAGGCATCTTCCTGCGTATGCTGCACGGTCAATGCGCCCAAGACACGCCCACGCGAGCGCAACGGCAACGCAGCCTCCGAACGCGTCTCAGGCAACTCCGCAGTCACTTGCCGCACCGCGTCCGACTCCGCGCGCAAGGCAATCCGCGCCTCAGCATTCTCAATACACCAGCTGATCATGGAACGCGCCCCGATATGATGGCGATGTCCGCGCGCCATCATCACGCGCCCAGCCTCTCCGGTGCCAGCCCGCAATACAGCCCACTCACCCGTCCCGTCTAGCAAGAACAAACCTACATAGTAAAGGCCGAAACGGTCGCGAATCAGATTGACCGTCTGAGAGAGTAAGGATTCTGTATCCAGAATTGATGTTGCCGCCTGGCTTACTGTCGAAGCCGCCTCCAGATAGGCGGCGCGCTGTTCCAAATCACGGGTGCGGTCGGCGACCTGCGTCTCCAGGCCAGCAATGAGTGAGCGCAAGCGAGCCGTCATCTGATTAAAAGCATCTGCCAGGAAACCCAACTCATCCTCTGAAAGTACAGGAACCTCTCGTTCAATACTTCCAGCAGTGATATCCAAAACTGCCGCTGTCAACTCTTCAACCGGGCGGAATGCTTGACGGAAAGCCAACCAGGAAAGCCCCATCAGTATCAAAGCGCTAGCAAGAACACCGGCTATCGAGAGGACCCGCAACGCGCGCACTTGAACCAGTAACTCCTGTTCATTGACCTGGATGATCAATCCCCAGTTGTTTTCCATTTCCGCGATATACGCCTGCCACCGCACACCGTTCTCGTCATCAAAGCGGTAGGTGCCCCGGGCGCCACCCGTCAACGCCGCCGCGGGTGGATAGCTCAGAATGGTGGTCTGTTGCGCCGTGAAAAATTCCAAATCCGAAGCCAGAATCAAGCCTTGAGGTCCTACCAAATAAGCCAATCCCGTATCGCCAACACGATAACGCGCCAATAGATCGGAGATGTCCGTTAACGTACTGGCAAACATACTCACACCAATGACTTCGCCCGAGCCATTGCGAATGGGTTCCGACATGATCAAAGCCGGAACACCGCTCGTGCGTCCAATCAACGTCTGAAGACCCGACTGCCCCGCCACGGCTTGTTGATACCACTCCCGGTCGCTGTAATCAATCAAATCACTCTCATCGCTACGGGCAACGTTAAAGCCTGCCAAATCCGTTGTACTGACCAGATACATATAGGGATAGGCAACAGCGAAATCCTGTAGAACAGGCTTCTGAAAGTTCGGATTCATACTGGTGATTTCCGGACGGGATGCCAGAAGCGCCAGGGATTTACGATTGAAGTCCATCCAGGAGGTGATATTATAAGCCAGCAGCTCACTGCTCGATTCTAGCCGCCCCAAAGCGCTCTGGCGCAACAACTCGTTCACATTGACACTGATCAGAGCAATGCTGCCTGCCAACAAAGGCGCGCTGATAACGAGCACCATTGCAGTCAACCGGGGGCGTAATCGCCCACCCTGCAAGCGTCCTTCGGAGACCAGCTCTTGAAATGCCGCAAAGGCATAAACCACGATGTATTGCCCGATCGTCAGCAATGTTGGAAGTCCAGGTGGCAATACTCTTGCCAGAACCATCTGGAGCACCAAGGCTATGATTTGCGCCGCCAGCAATAAGCGCGCCAAACGCCGGCGCACTCCAGAAATCTCTCGGTCAAAGAAAGCCAGATAGATCAAAGGCAGCATCGAGAGCGCCGGCAAAAACCGCATATTCACCAGACGCACCAGGTTGCCCAATGTTCCAGCGGCAAATTCTGGGAGATCAACAAACCCACCCATATAACGGAGTGGATTCACACCAGTGTAATAAAGACCCGCTCCCGTCAATAAATCCAGCACAACGAGTAATGCCGGAAGCACAGCCAGTCCGTAGACCACAAACAACGGGTAGCGGATCCAGGTTTTGAACCATTCTGGCTTCAAAAGCACAACTGCAACAATCAACAGTAACGGCAACACAGCTGGCGAAGTCATTGCCACCAACGCCGCTGCCCAGGATACCTCATCCGCAGTCTGAGCGCCCCAGAACACACCCAGGACCAGGGTATTGACCGCAAAGACCAGCAACAATGCTGCCAAGTGGGTATTGCCTCGGTTTCTGGAGTTCAGCACCAGCACGTAGAGCGCCAAAATCAGCGCCAGAATCGCTAATGACCAGGCAAGCAGTTGTTGCAACGGAAACGCCTGAAGCGTCATGCTGCCACCTCCTCACCGGTTGGAGTCGTGATTGTAGGTTCCGCCCTAAACCGGACTTCAGCCTCAGCCAATCCCAACACATCGCTTACTTCACGAAGCACCGTACGCAACATCGTCTCCACATCCAGAGTTTCGCGCATACGCGCAGTGATTTCTCCGGTTAGCTGCTCGCGAGCGGCCTGTCTTTGACTATCCTGATAGAGTCGGGCGCTTTCTAGAGCCTGTGCCAACTCTTGCGCCGTGCGTGAGGCAAACATGATTTCCTCTTCAACCCAGGGGCGCGTGGTCGGTCGTCGAATCTGAAGTACACCCAGCTCCAAACCGGAAAACGTCAACGGCAAGAACAAGGTGTTATCGGCAGAGACCTGTGGATGCGTTAAGCCAGTCACCGCATGATCAAACTCCTCAACCTGACCGAGCGCCTCCAAAGTGCGCGGCGTATAACGGTACCCCCGCAACCCTAACTGCGCCATGAATCCGAACCAGGAACGTCGCGTATCCGTAGAATACGCTCGTTGGAGCTCTTCAATGGCTTGTTGACGTTGCGAGAAAACAAGCGCATTTGCAATTGCGATGGCAAGTTGATCTGCCAAAACACGCAGCGTATTGATGTCTTCATTTTTGAAAGCGCCGGTCTCCTGGCTTTGTACATCAAGCGCACCAATCACCCGCTCCCCCACAATCAATGGTAGCGCCATCTCAGAGTGAGTTTCCGGCAAATCGGGGTTATTGAACCAGACCATATCATCACCCACATCCAACGCGATGCGAGGGCGCCCAGTCTGCGTCACATAGCCCACAATACCCTGCGCACCAACACCCAATCGGTGACCACGAGCGACCATCCGCTGCCCGCCATCTGATGAGGCGGCGCGTAATATTGCCCACTCGCGGGTCTCATCCAAAAGAAAAATACCGGCATGGTAGAATCCAAACTGCTCGGAGATCAACGCGGCAACCTGAGCGAGGAGCTCATCTAAATCCAAAATTGAGGAAGCAACACGACTAACCTCACCCGTGGCACGCAAATAAGTGGCCTGACGCTCCAGGTCACGCGTGCGTGCAGTGACACGCTCTTCCAAACCACTCACCGTTTCGCGGAGTCGCTGGGTCATCTCATTAAACGCTGTAGCCAACTGCGCTGATTCCTCTTCCTCAGGTAACGGCGCCTCATAGTTCAAATCGCCAGCTCGCACACGCTCAACAGCGGATACCAGAGTACCCAGATGAGCCGTAAGGCGGCGCCCCAATGCCAGGCCCACCAGCAAAGTCAACGGCGCCGCGACCAATAAGGCAATAGCACCGACCTGGAGAAAAGCCAATTCGCGCCTGCGCACATCCGTTGCCTCAAGGTCAACACCTAAAACAGCGATTAGTGTCCCATCAGCAGCGCGAATAGGCGCATAACCTGATAACCAAACTCCCCATTGGTCTTCGTAAAACTCTTGTTCGACAACAGCTTGCGTAAGCGTACCAATGGACTGCTGCAATAGCGAGCTTGCATCCTCATATACACTGCCAGGCGCAGCAGCATCCTCGGGCACCTCTTCAGCATCAGCCACGAAATAGATTCTCCCATCAGTTCCCTGACGCATGAGGTACGCAAAACGCGCCCCACTGATGCGATCGCGGGCAACGCGTAATTGCGCAATCACAGAATCGAGAGTCGCCGAAGGCCCCGGTTCTGCCTCAACCAGTTGAGCTACGGCATCCGTATCTATACTCAGAACTGCCAGAGCAACTGCGTCTTGATGCCGCGATCGGATTTCCTGGCGCAAATAGGGGCGCAACACTAACAGCGAGACCACAGCAATGAAAGCCAATAACGTCAACAGATTGAAAACGACAAAAGCAGTCGTCAACCTGGTGCGCAACCGTGGACGCGCCTTGGGCGCTGCGGTTACCCTTGTCAGCGGCGCGAAATCCTGCTTCACGCTCATAAGTCTTCCTCCACATGTTGCAGCGGCGGCAATGGTCCCGTTCCAGGCGGTGCCGGGTACAGTGTACTGGCTTGTTCCGCCGGCGCTGTCAGCCCCAGCACCACCTCGCTCGCATCAAGCGCGGCGCCGATTTCGCGCACGCCATGGCGCATAATCGTCTCCACATCAAAACTAGACCAAATCAGATCTCCCACATGCGCAAGCTGCTCCTGATAAAGTGCCTTGCGGCGACTATCGCGTAACAGACGGACCGTGTCAAAAGCTCCAGCTAACCGTTCAACAGCAGTCGTCGCTAAGAGCAAAGACTCAGCATCCCAAGGCATCGCAGGCTCGCTGGACTGCGCTCCGCTTCCTTGCGCTTTGCGCGTAAAAGCCACATAACCCAGATTGGTCTCACGCCAGGCAAGGGGGGCCAACAACAACCAACCTTCCGTCCCATCAGTCAACTTGATGACATGTGGTTGCCCATCGCTCAACGCCTCAGCAGCCAAAGCGCGAATATGTTCAGTGGGCGATTCCCCGACTTGCACTTGAGGCAATATGCCTTCAGAGCTTAACAGCGAACGCCATGAGGTACCCGCAACCTGTGCATAAAGAGTACGTAGTTCTTGCGCTCTCGCGGCAGTCTCTTCCAGCAACCGGAGAATATTCAAAGTAGCAGACACCTGATCGCTCAAAACACGGAAGATGCGCACGTCTTCCTCAGCGAACGGCTTTCGGCTCCCGTAAATCCCAAGAACACCCAGCAGTTCTCCACCAAAGAGCAAAGGCAGGGCCACTTCGGCACGGCGCAAGGGAAAACGCTCGTCACCCGCGGGAATAGCAGTTTCAGATGTTCCGAGTTGCGCCACTCGTCCTGGTAATGATTCGCCGCCCACCGTCAATGTCCAACCAGCATCCACCAAAGACTGCCCCTGTACACCCGCCGCAGCAACCAGATTCAAGCGCTCTCCCCGTGAATCGAGCAGAAAAGCATTGGCTTGATAGAGTCCAAAGGTGCTCACAAGTTCTTCAACTAACCGATGCAACAGCTCATCACGGTTGCGCATGCGCGCCAGGTTACGAGATAACATAGCTACCCGATCGATCCGGTCAGCCTGCCTGCGCGCCCGTTGCGCTTCTTCCTGCGATTGAAGCCGAAGTTTTTGCGCCAGGTCAGCATTGCTCTGCAACTCTGCAATAGATAGAGAAAGGAATTTCCGATACTCGCTAATCGTCAACCCTAAAACCAGAATGACTGTGATTGGCACAAAAGACTCAATCGCCCATGATCCCAAGTCAAGAGGGTTCTGCGCCTGTAGCGGCACCAGCCGGCCCTGGGCATACCCCCAGGCGACCAGCGCATAACCGACCAAGGTTAAGGCGCTCCAGATCCACAACCCTCTACGCCCTGACAGCAGCGTCGCCAACAATGGCACCAACAAGAGCCAGAAACGACCTGCTCCGACAAGCCCATTCTGCGCCAGGATGTACAAACCGCTGCCCAGAGCAATGAACAAAAAACCGCTGATGCGCACCGCAGCAGACCAGGTCTTGACAAAAGCCAAAGCCAAAAAGAAGCCATACAAGCCTATAAAAATAGCAATCTGCCAATACAACGCCCGGCTAATCGCTGTTGGGATCCAGAACAACAACAATAACATGCCAGCAACAACGGAAAACTGCAACAGTCGCTCGAGCAACCAGTCGCGGAACTGCGTTTCTTGCGCAGAAAGCGTCTCGGTGTGCGAGGTGGTGATATCACGAGGATTCATACTCCCTCCTCCCCCAGAGTAGCCAGCGGAGCCAGGCTTACGAGCACACCATCCGCATCCACCAGCGTCTGCAAGGCGCTCGCCGCGCTCGAAGCCAATAGTTGCAGATCAAAGATATCTGCCAGCTGATCGGAGAAACCGCGCAACTGCTGTTCCATCTCCACCCGGCGTCGTGCAGTGCGCAACAACTGCAAACGCTGCAGGGCGGCTCCAGAAAACTCCATTAACGAGACAAACAAGTTCTCTTCTATAGAGGAAAACACATGCAAAGTCTGGAATACAACCCCAAGCAACCCAAGCAACCGTCCCTCAACGTGGATTGGCACCAATGCCAGGCTACGCAAAGGTCCCCGCGCCGCCAATTGCTTCAACGATTCGTGCTCAGCACTATCCACAGACACCAGCGAAGGATCCGCCACATCTGAAATAAGTAATGGTTGCTGCGCTTTCAAAACAGCCGGAATCAGAGCTTCCTCGGCAAACCAATGTGCCATCGAATGCTGCAATTCGGGGAAGCGAACTTGTTCACCGCGCAATTCGGCCACCAACGTAGCCCGTGTGGCATCTTCAGAAAAGGTCATAATGAACGCACGCTGGGGAGAGAATTCCTGAACAGCTCCCATGATGGCTGTATAGACCTCTTGATCGGTCCAGGCTTTGGCAAACCGTTGCGCCAGGCGATAGAAAGGACTGGTTGCTTCAAGCAAAGCCGCTTCTTTATCCACGCGGCGGACATTCATAAGCGCTACCGCCAGTTGCCTTGCTGGTAACTCCAACACACGGAGATCATCCACATCAAACGCTTCATCTTCGAGACTTTGCAGGTCCAACACCCCCAAAACCTGGTCCTCGTACAACAGTGGCAAAAGCACTGCAGAACGCGCCTCACGCAATCGCCAAGGCTCATAAAGGTCTCGAGGAGTCAGAACTCTTGATTGCCGGCTCTGCCACACCTTCCCGATAACCATCTCATTTACAGGAACTCGGAAATCCTCCTGCAACAACCGCTGCCCCATCTCCGATGTAGAGGCGCGCAAAACCAGGGTCTTGCCACTCTCGTCGGGCAAATACAGACCCACATGATGCAGGTCAAAAATCTTCGCGAAGGCATCCACGGCACGACCCAACAATGACGTTAGAGTCAGCAAGGAACCGGTTTCGGCGCCAAAAGCAGCTGCGCCCTCTAACAAGAATACCCGTCTTTGTAGTGTGTAATTTACCTGCTGAATGCTCTGCGCACGGGCATTAGTTTCCGCTTGTTGGAGTTCCAGCGCATCAATACGCTGGCGACCCTCCATGACATTAGCAAAGAATTGGGGGATAAGATAACGCTGCACGATAATTAACATCGTACTAAGCATCGCCAGAGATACCGTATCACTTACCAGAGATACAGGTGCGACCCCAATCACGAAGGGTTCAGTGAGTGGTGGTAATGCTAACACTCCAGTTACGCCTAACATCCCCACGATCAAAATCGTCAACATTGACAGTCCTAATGCCAGAAAGCCTTGATACACGCCGTAGAAGAGCGAAGTCAACAGAGAGAGTGACAGGAAAAATAACCGGGAATCTTCCTTCCAGCCGAAGACCAAAAGATCAGAGAAGCCCATCAGATACAAAAGCGCCAAGACACCTAAGACCTGGATAGAATAAGGCACTTTGCGCCAGAAAACAAAAACCAGCACCACCGAGTATGCTAGAGCATAGCCGATCACCAATACAATATGCCCGCGCATATAGGCGCCGTAGGCGCTGAAAGCCAGAGCAAACGGGCCCGCAATCGCAACGGCAAGCAGAAGACCATGCACCAGCTGTGCGCGCCAGAGCTGAACTTCACGCAAAAGCGTTGAGTACAACGCGGCATCTGCAGTGGGCGAATTTGCCCCTGCCCAATCATCTCGAAGCCACGATTTCAGCTGTCCCCAAATCCGCATTTGGCCTCCTCGATACCCTACACCTCATTCGACCGCACAAGCCCTCAAGACTCAGCGTCGCCAAACTTAAGCGCTGGCAAGGGGAATGGAGAAAGTGAAGGTACTGCCCTTACCTACCTCACTATCCAACCAAATCTGACCACCGTGCAGCTCAACAAACTCCTTACACAGTGCCAACCCCAAACCCGCTCCACGCACCGACAAGATGTCTACAGCATCAACGCAGGTCTCCGACTCCTGTACCGGCGAGCACACCTTCTCGAAACCAGCAAAGACTCGCTCACGGTCCTTCGGATCAATCCCCACACCCGTATCGCGTACACTTACGTATGCCATCTCATCATCTGACCACGCACGGATAGCGATTTCACCACGCTCCGTGAATTTGGCAGCGTTGGTAAGCAGATGAACCAATACCTGCCGAATACGATCGGAATCGCCGCGAACTAGCCCCAGGTTGGGAGCGATATCCTGCGAAAACTGCACATCCTTACCCCGTATCAAAGCGCTAGATGTTGGCAACACACTGGTAAGGACATCCCGCAAATCCACTACCTGAGATTTCAGGTCAAGCAAACCCGCCTGTATCTCCGATATCGCTAAAATATCATTGATCAAATCCAGAAGGTGTTGGCTGTTCACATGAATTCGTTGGACATCAGCTGCCTGCTCAACAGAGAGTGGACCATCAAAGCCCTTGAGCATTAATCGCGAAAAACCCAGGATGGAATTCAAGGGACCGCGTAATTCTTGTGACATGTTAGCCAGAAACCGGGCTTTGAAAGCTTCGTTATCCTCAAATTGCTGAGCGGCTTGGCGTTCACGTTCATAAGCGCGTGCATTTTCCAGGGCAATTGCCACCTGATTCGCCAAATGCTCGAGCACCTTGACATCATCTACCTGTAGACCCTCATGCTCAGCACTGCGAACCGCCAACACACCCAGAACACGCCGCTCCATACGTAAAGGTGTTCCAACATGAGAGAGGATCCGGCGATACCATTCCGGACCATCCTCATCTAGCATCTCATTGATAATCTGAGAGCTGCCTTTTCGCAAAGCGCGCTCCATCACAGTGCCATCGCCCGTATGCACTACCGTGGGCCAGATGGCTGATTCCGGACTAGCGGCATGGAGTCGCGCCTCAGCGCCACCAGGGTCTACCAGGTATACTGCCACAGAAACGTAGGAAAAACGATCCCGAATACGATCCGCTACCCGCCCCAGTAATGCTTCCGGATCTCGAATGGATGTAATTGCCTGACTGACTTCTAGACTGGCTTCCAATTGAATGGCGCGGCGCTGAATCTGGTAGTTAGCCTTCTGCAGCAGCTGGGTGCGCGCGACAACTTTGGCTTCAAGATCCTCATAGAGCGATTTCAGTTCGCTCGCCATCTGGTTGAAAACATACGTAAGAATCCCAATCTCATCCCGAGATACCACGGTCACATGCTGCTCCATGTTCCCCTCAGCCATTTCCAGCGCCGACTCGGTAAGCCGAATGACAGGTCGGGTGATTTGACGGATCACGAACGCGGAGATCACCGTAGTGAGCAACGCCACCGAGAGCAACCCCCCTATCAACGTGGCAGCAATGAGATCAGTGGAAGCCAGAACCTCACCTTGCTCCTGCTCCACGAGCACCCCAATTTCCATTCCCGAAAGCGGGAAATAAGCGCCCACAACGGGAAGAGCCGCTGCATTGCTATACCAGGCACTGGATAGGGTCTGATCTGCCAACGGCACACAAGCACCATTGGGTAGGGCCGACGAAGATCCGCGAGAGTTCCCCGTCAACCAAATACGACCTTCTCGAACCAAATAGACCTGTCCGGTCTCCCCAACCATCAAATCACGCTGCAAACCCTGCATCAACACCACGGGGTCGAAACAGAGCACCAAGGTCTCAACGTCTTGGGGAATAACAATGGGAAGAGAAGCACGAGCCATGTCGGATCCCGAAACCATGCCCGAGTCTGAAAAAGGCTGATCACAAGGCAGCAACCCTTGTGGTTCTGGCAATGCACACTCACCCCAGACCCGCTGCGATGGTCCCTGCAGCCAGATTGCACCGTGCAATTCCGGGATCTTACGCTGCACCGAAATCCAAAAAGCACTCTCACTTTCAGATGCTGCATCACCAGGTGCGGCAGCAGTTTCCGAAACCGATTCAACGACAGAGCGAAAGAGCACCGCGCGATCCAGCAACCAGGATTCCAAATTCTCAGCTTTTAAGGTGGCAATCAGTTGCAGTTTATTTGCGGCTTCGATCTGCAGGTTGCTGCGGTTTTGCGCAACAACATACCAACCAATCAAAGCAAAAGGCATGATGGTGAGCGCCAGAAAAGATGTCAAAAGGGTACGCCCTAACCCACCGCGCATGCCAGTTGTGGGCAAGGTTCGTGCATTGGCTGAAGCAGGCGCCGCCTGAGATGCAGACGCCATCGGAGGCGGGGATGCTTTCAGCGATGGCAATGCCTTTACTCCGGTTCCCATACCTCCTCGCCCGCAAGAACGCGGCGAATCTGCTCAGGGAAACGATCTGGATCCAAAGGCTTTCCAATAAAGCCATCAAAGCCCACCTGGCGAGCACGTTCCACAAAGGGTTGGGCAATGTTGGCAGTCACAGCAACAATCGGCACATTCTTGATCTGCGGATGCGAGCGTAAAGACTCTAGAGACTCAAAGCCATCAGCATCGGGAAGCATCAAATCCATCAGGATGAGATCAATCTCGCCAAGAGTCTCGGCAAATTCTAGCACTTTCCAACCAGATGCTTTCCACTCACACTTCTTGACTCCCAAGAAAGCCATGAGCCGGGTCATGAGCAGGAAATTGTTGAAATTATCCTCGACGATGAGAATGACGGCATCCCATGGTTGTTTTGGCTTACCCCTCATTGTCATCCTCCCTGTGCAAAAAACGGGCGACCTGCTCTGGCAACAAATCTACATCGATCGGTTTGGGGATATAGCCATTGCAACCAGCTTCGATGCTCTTCTCACGATCGCCATGCATCACATTCGCCGTCATCGCCACAATTGGCACGTTTCGCAGCTCGGGAATGGCACGCAGATGCCGCGTCAGTGTATAGCCATCCATCTCAGGCAGGTTCATATCCATAAGAATGAGGTCGGGGAGCTCGCGTTGGGCCGCAGCGATTCCCTGAGCCGCGTCAAAAGCTTCCACCACGGTATAGCCCTCTACCATCAAAATACGGCGCACCAGCAACCGATTGTCAGGGTTATCTTCCACATACAAAATCTTCACGCCCATAGCTTATCCCTCAGTCATCGGAAGTTATTCCGATTATACATGATAACAGTTTTCTTACCAAATTATACCACGGAAAGCAGCATAAAATACCATAACTTTTGTGTTAAGAGCGTGTGACACTTACCAAAAACTGACCCCAAGACGGGGTAGATTTGAGCATCGCTTTCTTTGAAGGGAATTATGCGCGCGGTAATACCGCGCGCATAATTCCTTACTTCTACCCAGAACGAAGCTCACGCCTTACACGTCAACTCCTCACCCTCATGCGTTGCCAGATAGACTTTCTCCGCCGAAAGTGGCAGATGGTTGAAACGCACACCAAGTGCATTGTAGAGCGCGTTGGCAATCGCAGGTGCGGTCTGCACCATGACGTGCTCGCCCACACCCCGCGCACCCCAGGGTCCATCCTCCAACGGCGTTTCCACAATGTCACCATGAATCTCCCGCGGCGCATCCAGGGATGTGGCTAGCTTGTAATCCACAAAGCTGGGATTACGCAGCCGGCCCTGTGCATCAAAGAACATCCCCTCGAAAGCTGAGCTCAAGCCATGTACCGCGCCACCTTCAATTTGGGTCATGACCAGGTCAGGGTTGATGGCTTTACCAACGTCGTAAGCACTGGCAATCTTGAGCACCTCGATCTGACCGGTATCCGTATCAACTTCCAGGTCCACAGCCTGTGCGCCCACTGTATAGTGAACCACGGCGCGCGCGCCCTGGCCAGTATTTGGATCAAGCCCGGTCACATAAGTGGGCATGAATTTGCCGCTGCCCACGATGGGACCGCCCTGCCAGCCCTCGAAGTTTTCGTTAGGCAAACCGTAGACCACCATCTTCTTGAGCGATTGCTCGCGTTCCGACTTATACGAGATTACCACCCCGTTCTTGATATCCAGGTCTGCGGGGTCTTCGCCCCAGTATTTGGCAACGATATCCAGAATCTGCCCGCGGGCATGCTCTGCCGCAGCTTTCACCGCGTTGCCCATGGACCAGGTCAAGCGACTGGCTACGGTTTGCCATTCATAGGGGCTGTATTTCGTGTCTACAGGGTTCGCTGAGACACGCACCCACTCGTAAGGGATGCCAAGGGCTTCTGCTGCCATTTGCGCCGCCACAGTGAAGGCGCCTTGCCCGATCTCCTGCCCGGAAACATAAACATTGAGGGTTGCATCTTCATTGAAACGGACGATAGCCGAGCTGCCAGGATTAGGGGGCATGGCGGGAGCCTTCCACATGATTGCCAAACCTTTACCTCGACGCTTGTGCGGCGCTGAAGGTTTGCTCACGCGCCCCCATCCAATCGCTTCCTTGACCTTGTCTATACACTGGGGTAGGTCAACGTTGGGCATCGTCATGCCGGTGAGGATGGTATCACCCTGGCGCACACAATTCTGGCGCTTGAAATCCGCCGCATCCATACCGATGGCTTCCGCCAATCTATCCATGATCTGTTCCAGACCCCAATGGATCTCTGGCATTCCAAAGCCGCGCATCGCCGAACCAATGGGATGGTTCGTATAAACACAATAGGAATCGCCCTTGACGTTCGGAACATCATACGGACCGGTGCAGGAATAGCCGGCGGCGCGGGCGATATTCACACCATAGTCGTTATACGCGCCCCCACCGAAATAATACGCCAAATCCATCGCTAGCAGATTGCCATCCTTATCGCAACCGATCTTGTATTTAGCCACAAGGCTTTGGCGAACGTTGGTGGCGACGAATTCTTCTTCGCGGGTCATGCGCACCTTAACCGGATGCCCGGGCACAGCCTTTGCCATCAACACCACATTGGCTTCGATAGAAATTCCTGCCTTGCCGCCAAAGCCGCCGCCGATGTAGGGTGAAATCACGCGCATGTTCCCATGCGGGATACCGAGGCTCTGTGCGAGAAGATCACGCTGTGCAAAGGGCGACTGCGATGCCGCCCACAACGTCACCTGTCCATCAGGATTCCACTGCGCCACGGCAATATGCGTCTCGATAGGAGCGTGCTGAATCTGCGGTAGCGTGTATTGATCCTCCACGATGGTTGCACACTGCGCCCACACCTCATCAGATACACCGGCATCGCTTACTCTGCCCTTGCGGAGCCTAAAGTGCTCAGAGACATTGGTTCCTGGTTCTGGGAAGATGAAGTTGACCACCTCGTATTTCCCCAGGTCAGGATGCAGCAGTGGCGCATCAGGTTTTGCCCCTTCATAGGGATCGAAGACCGGGGGAAGCAATTCGTACTCCACCTCGACCAGTTTGGCTGCTTGTTCCGCGATCTCTTCACTAATCGCCACCACGCCCGCCACCGATTCGCCTACGTAGCGCACGCGGTCATAGGCATAGATGTACCGGTCTTTCAAATACAGCCCCAACAGCGTAGGACTATCTTGACCTGTCACTACAGCCTTGACCCCAGGAAGCGCCAGAGCCTTACTGGCATCAATCTTTTTGATCAATGCATGCGCCACTGGACTATGAACAATCTTGCCATAGAGCAAGGTGGGACCAAAAGCCATATCATCCACATACTTGGCCGCGCCGGTCACTTTCTCGAATGCATCCACGCGCGGAACACTTTTACCGACGGGGTTCGATGTCTGTTCTTTCATAATTACCTCCAGATCATGGGGACTTATCGCGGATTGCCGGTTACCGATTGCCAGTATCAAAACACGTTCTAAGCAACCAGCACCCGACAACTAGCTCCCAGCCTCCGCTACGTCCAGCACGGCATCCACGATTCGTATATAACCAGTGCAGCGGCAAAGATTGCCAACCAGCGCCTCACGCACCTCTTGCTCCGTGGGATGAGAATTGCGCTCCAGCAGCGCCTTAGCCGACATTAACATCCCTGAAGTACAGAAACCGCACTGGACTGCATTATGCTCAACAAAGGCTTTCTGCAGAGGATGCAAATCGCCCCCCTGGCTAAGCCCCTCTACCGTCTCAATGCGATGGCCCTGCGCCTCTACAGCCAGCACCATACACGAATTGACCGGCGCCCCATCAAACAACACCGTACAGGCGCCGCATTCACCATTCCCACATCCAACCTTTGTGCCAGTCAATCCCAGTTGCTCGCGCAGCACCCGCACCAGTGTATCGTGCGATTTGACCACAACAGGGTAAGTTTCACCGTTGATATTAAGCGACATTTCATGTAGCATAGTTTGCTCCTCAATCCTGCGTCTTAGCCCTGCGCACTACGTATCCATAGAAACCCTTACGCAGGTTGCATTGTGCATTACGGCAATTTTGCCAGGACACCCTCAATCGCGCGACGCGCAATCCGGCTCACCATCGCCTTGCGATACTCAGCGCTGGCGCGAATGTCATCAATCGGGCAGCAAGCATCGAAAGCGCACTTGGTGGCATGTTCAATCGTCGCCTCATCGTGCCCCGCGTTGAGCGCAGCTTCAGCCTCAGACGCGCGAATAGGCGTGGGAGCCACAGCACCCAGCGCCAGGCACCAAACATGCCCACCATCATGAGGATACGCGAGCGCTGCTACGCCCACAATCGCGAGATCGCCAGCCTTGCGGCGGCTTAACTTCACGTAGGTTCCAACCGCCCCTACGGGAGGAGCAGGAATGAGCACACCAATCAGCAATTCGCCTTTCTGTAAGGCGGTTTTCCGTGGTCCAAGGAAAAACTCAGTGATCGGCACGCGCCGCTCGCCAGCTGCGCCACGAATTACAGCTTTCGCTTCCAAGGTCAACAATGCAGGTGCGGAATCCGCTGCAGGAGAAGCAGTGCAAAGGTTCCCCCCCAACGTAGCGCGGTTACGGACTTGTTCATTGCCCATCGCTGCCGCTGCCTGCGCCAGCAAATTCCAGCGCGGGCTGTTCACTAACGGATGGTGCATTAATTCAACCATGCGCACTGCCGCGCCCACAATCAAGCCTTCTGGCATCTCCACGACATCGCACATACCCGGCAAGCCTTTCACATCCACCACCACATCAGGCTGCCAGTGTTCATCACGCACCATCGGGATCAAATCCGTTGCGCCAGCCAGTGGCATGACCCTCTTATCCGGCAGTGTCAGCAACCGGAATGCCTCCTCGAAGGTTTCTGGTCTGTAATAATCAAATGGTCGCATAAAACACTCCTTTAAGATGCACTCGATAACACTATCCCACAAAACCAAGGAGTGTTTTTCGTGGGCAAGCGTTGCTCGCTCACGAAAAACACTTCCTGATGGTCGTGCGATGCTTAGAACTCGATGTTCTCGCGTTCTTTTACACCGAACTTCGAGGGCGGAAGAACAAGGAACAAAACGTTGAGCAAAATGCCCACGATAGCGGCAAACACAATCGCCGGAATGCCATCCGGGAACAGCACCGGAACCTTGAACGGGAACAAACCATTCGGCAACCCCAGGTTTCCACCGACGCCCAACACCAGGATCACAGCGCCGATAGCAAGGTTCTTGGGATCAAAGAGGTTGACCTTCTCACTCTGAATCAGCGCAATACCCTGCTTCCCGATGACGCCGAAGAGATAGATCGCCAAACCGCCAGTAACAGCGACCGGGATCGTATTCACGATCGCAGCCAACTTGCCGATGAAGCCCAGCAGCATCGCGATAACGCCAGCTGCCATCAGCACTGCCACGGAATAGTTGCGAGTGATTGCCATAAGCGAGTTGTTTTCGCCATAGTTGGTGCCCGCGCAACCGCCCAAAAGGCCGTTGATCGCATCATTGCAGCCATCAGCCACCAGGTTCAAGCCAATCAGCTTCTTGATTTCGAGAGGCTTGCGCTTGAGGTCCTTGGCCAGCTGGTCAATGTAGAGGCTCATCTGATACAAGTGCGCAGTAGATTCGGGGATCGTAGCAATAGCGATCAACGCAACACTGATTGCCATGCCCCAGGCGCGCCCATCGCCAAAAGCCGGGAGGGTAAAATTCGGCCAGCGCAGCCATGCCGCCGCTCCCACAGGTGTGAAATCCACAATGCCGAAAATGAGCGAGACGATGTAGCCTGCCAGCGCGCCCAGTAGAATGGGGAGCATACCCCACAAGCCTTTGCCCTGCAGATAGACGGAGAAAGCGATGGTGAGGATCAAGGTGATGAATGCAACACCCCAATTCGCTGAAGCCATATTGAGCGCAGTTCCAGCAAGCGCAATACCGATGATGATAGCAACGCTGCCGGTCACGATAGGCGGCAAGACCTTATCCAAACGCGCCTTACCAATTCGCTGGATCAGCAGACCGAAAAGGATATTGAACAAACCGGTGCAGAGAATACCGATTTGCGCAATGCGAACCCCATCCGGGCAATACACCATGGCAGGATCATTGAAGCAGGTCCCCGCATACTTCGACATCACCGTGATAACCACCGTGATGTAGCTAAAGGAGGAGCCATAATACAGAGGGATTTGACGCTTAGCGACCAACAACGCAATGATCGTGCCCAGACCAGAGGCAAACAAGGTGACGCCGACATCGAATTTCGTGAGAATGGCAACCAGCACAGTGGCAGGGAACATCGTCAACACTTGCTGGAAACCCAGGCTGAGCATAGGACCCCAGCCCGGAACATCCTGGGGCATGAACCCCATAATCGTCGAATTCGTATCCGGTTTCTTAGCCATGCAAGTCTCTCCTTAAAATATGAATGTAAAATTAAAGGCATAGAACGTTGTACCATCATAAACGACCAAACACGTACGCTTCGCAATCACCTCCTTCAATCAAATCTGTGCGGTGCAAGTGGTTTGTTTGTCGCCGAGCGGATCAGACCACTCGCACCGCACAACACCTTACTTTTGGGGAATCCGGCGCGCCGGCTCAAAACGACTGCAAGCTGGCGTCAACACATCACGATATGCTGCCAGATTCCGGTCCTCCAGATGGTCGAAAATCATCGGGCTGGTAGAACCATAGCTGATATGCTTTAGTGGTTCCGGATCCAGTTCCGCTGCAATGATCTCTTCCGTACCCCGCCCCAAAGCCAGGGTTTGCGCGATGGGGCTAACAATCATACTGTGTCCGAAATAGTAGTGCCCTCCAGCATCGGGTCCAATAGCATTACAGGCAGCGATGTAAACATGATTGTCATAGGCCCGCGCCTTGTTCACTGTATCCCAAATCTCAAAACTGCGCAACAGCGCCGAAGGGCGGACGATTAGCTCCGCACCCCGTACTGCCTCGCAGCGATAGAGCTCTGGGAAATCGCCATCGTAGCAGATGGTCAACCCAATAGTCGCCAGGGGAGTTTCGACCACTACTGGTTCGTTGCCAGGAGTAGACCAACCTCCAGCAGCGCGGCGCTCGGTGGGGAACAGGTGTGTCTTGCGATAGACGCCCAGCATTCCCTCCGGTCCGAAAAGTGCGGCGCTGTTGTAGACAATACCGGGTTCAGGACCGCGCTCATAAGTGGGGAAGACCAGGTAAAGGTTCAACGCACGCGCCGCTGCAGCAACCGGTTCCGTCAGCGCACCAGGCAGCGTGTTCACCTTCGCCCATAACTCTTCCACCGGGCACCCTGGTGTGAAACCGGTGGTCACCGATTCGGGCAAAACCACCAGGCGTGCGCCAGTTTCGCGTGCAGCGCGTTCAGTCCAGGCTAATGCCTTCTCAACGTTTTCACGCACCGCCATCGGCGTTACGGCAAACTGCGCGCAAGCCACTGTAAAGCGTTGCATCAACCTTACCGCGCCTTGATCTGAGCGTTCAGATTCTCAACATGCTGTGGATTATAAGCATCGCCAAACTTGGTCTTGGGCAGACCTGCCTTCTTTGCCATCAGCTCTTCATATTCGTCATCGTCCACAAAGGCAACGCAACGGCCAATGCTCGATTCACCGTCTACAAAACGCCAGGGGAAGAAACCAATCTTCACGCGGCGGTTGACAATCAGGTCGAGATCGCCACCAAGACATTCCGCATGGATAATGCCATCGGGGAACATCTCGATGTGCATGAGTTGGTACTTGGTGTCATCAAAGATATCAGCCAGGGTGCCACCGTACTTCTTCTGGAAGTGTAAGTCAGCCTGCTTGGCTTGCCGCGGCATCCACTGGCGGATGATCGTGTTCATCGGATGGTCGGCGCTTCCGCAATCCACACCAATCCAGCGCAATTGCTTGCGCTTGGCCCACTCGGCAAATTCACGATCCGGACCGGGATGCTGGACCATATAACGAATCTCATCCGCATAGGGCTGATCCCAACCGAAGTGGTGGAACCCGGTGTGAATGATGAGAATATCACCCTGCTTGACTTCAACTTTATCTTCAATCATCTCCGAAGTATAAATGTCGTAGTCAGCAACTACATCCGAGAGGTCCACTACCGCTGCATCGTGAACGAGAAAATCCAGCTGCAGGTCAGCCATGTCCTTGCCGGCGGTGTAGAAATGAATCTCACCGTCCAGATGCGTGCCCAGATGGTTCGAGTGGGTCAGCAATTGCCCATTCGCTCCATTAGGCGCCAGCCGCTTGAAATACTTCACCTGAAGCGGCTCATACGTCGGCCACGCGGGCGTTCCAATACCGAGAGGAATTGTCAAATCCAGTAACTGCATACGAAAACCTCCTGTGATAGTGATTGGTGAGCAGTGGATAGAAATAACTGCAAGCGACCAACAAAGATGAGAGCGCCTTGCAGGAATCTACTCTCTGCTCTCTACCAAAGCCAAACATGAAAATCGCATACTCGGGTTCTCCTCTCTCCGCTAACGGCATGGATAATCCCCGTAGTAGATCTCAAGCTCCT
>JAKJAC010000029.1:17668-29767 GCA_022707705.1 Chloroflexota bacterium | reverse complement strand
GAGAAGACAACATTCGGCACATCGCCACGCAGCTCCCACAGTTCTTCGGGCCAGAAGAGTGAGGTTTGGGGTCGCCGTAATACCTTGGTGGGGTCGTTCAAGTCAAGCAACGCCACACCGATGTGGTAAATATGCTGCCGGTCATAGCCGTGATAGAACATGAGCCAACCGTAATCGGTCGGGATAGGGGCGCCGTTGCCGCCGACGCTCTTGTGATCCCAGCTGTTCTCCGGGCGCGGACCGAAAACGGGCGCCATATCCTGCTCATGCCAGGTAAGGAGGTCATCACTATAAGCCAACCAGATGGTGGGCCAACGCCGGTGCAGAGCGACATACCGTCCGCCGATTTTCTGTGGGAAAAGCGCATGATCCTTGTTGTCTTCGCCACGCACGATGGGACCGAGGCGTTCCCAGGTGATTCCGTTTTCACTGCGCGCAATCATGGGCAGGATGCCGCCGCCCGCGTGCGTCGGTTCTGTCCCGTAATACTCGCGCCCGTAGGCAGTATAGGTCATGTAATACGCGTAATCCAGTTTTACCACGCGCGGGTCTTCAAGCCCTCGGGAATCCGTGCCATCGGAGGGTGCCAAGACCGGTTTCCGCAGCCGGTTCCAGCAAACCCCGTCTTCACTCACAGCGTAACCAATGCGACTGACCCAATCCAAGCCCTGTGCGCGATACCACATGTGAAAGAGACCATTATCGTAGACCACAGCCGGGTTGAAGACATTGACACTTTCCCAATCCGAATTGTGATCAGGCAACAAAAGTGGATTTTGAGGGTGGCGAACAAGTTTCATGCTAAATTCTCTCCAGAGACGAATCTACTGCATGCACACTGCAATGTCTTTGCAGACCAGGGCAGTCTTCCCCACCGCCCTGTAAAAGGGCGGTGGGATTTTGCTCCATCATAAAAAGGACTCGTGTTAGGGCAACAGCACAACCACACCCTCATTCGCCCGCAAATTCAGGGCGTCAAGCGTGAGAGCGCCCTCCCGGTCCAGGTACGTGGAAAGCATGATTTGCCCGCATCCGAGCTCAGGCAAGCGCACCTGCCGGGCTTCTGCAGCGAAGTTGAGCGCCACCAGATAGCGCGTCGCCCCATCCTCGCGGAGATACACATAGCAATCCGTCGGGACGCCTTCATCCAGAGGCTTATAGCTCCCGCCGAGCAGCGCCGGCGTCTCCTGGCGCATCGCCAGCAACTGGTGATAGAGCGTGAGAATCGAAGTCGCATCCTGAGACATCACCGCGACGTTACGCGCCGCATAATCAGCGGTGAGAGGCAACCAAGGCTCGGCATCCGGCGGGCAGAAACCCGCGTTAGGCGAGGCATCCCATTGCATCGGAGTGCGGCAAACATCACGACTGCGCTCTGCACCCAGATTCACCCCTTGCGGGTCCTGGATTTTCTCCGGCGGCACGGGCACATCGGGAATCCCAATCTCATCGCCATAGTAAAGCGTGGGCGTTCCACGGAGCGTTAGCAACAGCATCGCCGCAACGCGCGCCTGCGCCTCACCCCCGAAACGTGTCACCATCCGCATCCGGTCGTGATTACCCAAAACATAGTTAGGCCACGCAAAATCAGGCAGTGCTGCCTCCAGGGCATCCACCACGCCTCGCAATGCCTGTGCGTCCCACGTCATCCGGTTAAAACCCATCCCATCCATCAAGCGAAAATTGAAGGGCAGGTGCAATCCCTCGCCATGCTCGCCGTAATATTTCACCCAACGATCCAACGGTCCCCACAGCTCGCCGATACCGCAACGCTCAGGAAATTCATCCAGTGTCGCGCGAATCTCACGAACCACCTCGTGTACTTCATCCTGGTCCATGTTGTAGACCTGAATCAACCGGCTGAAGAGATCGTTCTCCGGCAGGTTAGCAGGCGCGTGAGGGTTAATCGGGTTATCCCGCAGCGCCGCGTCCTTGAGTATCAATCCGATGACATCCATGCGGAAACCATCCACGCCCCGCCGCATCCAAAAGCGCAGCGTATCCAGCATCGCCGCTTTGACTTCTGGATTGCGCCAGTTGAGCTCCGGTTGCTCCTTGACGAATTGGTGCATGTAATACTGCCCTGTTTGTGGGTCAAATGTCCATGCCGGACCGCCAAAGAAACTGCCCCAGTTGTTAGGCAGGCTTCCATCTGGTTTAGGATCGCGCCAGATATACCAATCCCGCTTCGGATTATCACGACTGCTGCGGCTTTCGATAAACCACTTATGTTGATCCGAGGTGTGATTGGGGACCCAATCAACGATAATTTTCATGCCTCGCGCATGAACAGCTGCCGCCAACCGGTCAAAAGTAGCCAGGTCACCGAAAAGAGGTTCCACATCACAATAGTCGGCAACATCGTAGCCAAAATCAGCCATCGGTGAAGGATAGAAAGGACTGAGCCAAATGGCATCAATACCCAGGTGCTCCAGATAATCCAGTTTCTCGATGATACCCTGAAGATCGCCCACACCATTGCCGGTCGTATCTTTGAAACTACGTGGATAAATCTGATAAACAACCCCGCGCTGCCACCATTTGAGTTCAGTTTGTCCGGTCATATCCATGCTCCTGCTGATGCTATATTCGTATCTATTATTTGTATTGTACCTTATTTAGAATAATTCGACAACTGAGAAAACGAAAACTGTTGGAGCCTGTTTCACGCCGGAGGTGGCGATCAAAGGATCATGTTCTCAGTAGCGGTATTATCAACCGCCAGCGTTGAACGCTCCCTTCCTCCAATGAAGCCTTGAAAACAGCACCTCATGAGGCTGGAAAAAGGCAAACTTATACCCGCACCTTGAAACACCCCGTACACAATCGCCTCTTTGCTTTCCGCGCCAAAGAGGGTAGAATCACTCCCAGGAATTATAAGTCCGAATCGAGTGAACCCTATGAATTTATCCAAAACGAATAATACGCTACGCATTCTTGTCGTAGATGACAACCCCGATATTCGGGAGTTCATCCACAGGTCAGTGCTGGAACCAGCGGGCTACACTGTTATCACTGCAGATAACGGCTTACAAGGGCTCCAAAAAGCGCGTCAGGAACGCCCAGATTTGATTCTTCTGGATTATGAAATGCCACAAATGAATGGCATCGAGATGCTACGCGCGCTCAAAGAGCACAATATTACTATCCCGGTCATCCTGGTGACCTCCTATGGCTCAGAATCCGTGGCAGTAGAAGTGTTTCGTCTCGGCGTGCGGGATTATATCCCCAAACCCTTTGCCCTGGATGACCTGCTGAACTCCATCGAACGCGTGCTTCACACGGTCAAACTCGAGCAAGAACGCGATGATCTGCTCAATGAGTTGCGCATCGCCAATGCACAGCTCACACAGCGGGTCCAGGAGCTCGACACACTCTATCAGGTTAGCAAATCCGTGACCTCCCTACGAGAACGTGATACGCTGCTCGAACGTATTGTGGATGCGGCGTTGTACTTGACAGGGGCAATGGATGGCGCACTCATTATGCTCGATCCGGTCACCAATCTGCCCTCCACCCGCGTTAGTCGCATACGTTCTGGCGTGGGTGTCGAAACACCTGCGGAAGACCCCAACATGTTGACACAATCCCAGAGTCTGATGATGGCAGCGCCCATTCAAATTGGCAACAAAACTCTGGGCGCATTGACCGTCAGCAACAAGCGCAGTCGTGAGGTGTTGGATAAGCACGATCAACGTCTGTTGCGTATGCTGAGCGATTATGCCGCCATCGCTATTGAGAACACGCGTCTTTTGGCAGAGGTAGAAGCGCAACGTGAACGCGAAAAACGGGAGATCAGACAACTCTTCGAGCACTACGTTGCCCAACCTGTGGTCGAACGCATCCTCCAGCAACCAGAAAGCGTGCGCCCCGGCGGACAGCGACAGACCATCACAGTGCTATTCGCTGATCTACGCGGCTTCACCACCTTCTCTGCAAAAACCGAACCTGAGACACTCATCGCAGTGCTGAATGAGCATATTTCTGTAGCTGCTCAGATCATCCTGGATGAGGAAGGCACACTCGACAAATTCATGGGCGATGAAATCATGGCTTTCTTCAACGCCCCTTTACCTCAAAAAGAATATGCCGTGCGGGCAGTCCGCGCCGCCGCCCGCATCCTCAGCGCGACGACGCAGATTCACGAGAAACTCCCACCAGACCAACGGTTGCATTTTGGCATCGGCATCAGTACAGGAGAAGCCATTGTCGGCAATGTAGGTACGACCGAGTTGGTCAACTTCACTGTCGTGGGCCAAACCGTCAACACGGCGCACACGCTGCAAGAGTTGGCGCCTGCAGGCAAAATCCTGATTTGTCAGCACACCTATGCAGCGATCCGCGACGTTTTCCCAACGCAAGCGTGGCAACCGGTGTCCATCAAAGGACATACCAAACCCATGCCAGTCTATGAAGTTGTCATCGAGTGAGCTCTGGATACACAACACAAGACTGATATCGAATCCGTCGAGAGGAGCATCACAATGCCTGTGTTTTTTGATATCGAAACGCAAAATACCTTCCAGGAAATTGGCGGACGTTATCCCGAGCAATTGCGCCTCTCAGTTGCCGTGACTTACAACACCACCGATGCTGCCTTCCACCGTTATACAGAAAAGAATGTCGGTGATTTGGTCGCCGAGCTCGCTGCTGCCGACTTGGTGGTGGGCTACAATCTCTACGGTTTTGATTATCCTGTGATGCAGCAATACTCATCACAGGTTACACTGGCGCAGCTACCCACCGTAGATATGATGCGGGAACTGGAAAAACGCCTGGGGCATCGTATTGGGTTGGACGCCGTCGCCTCTGCTACGCTCAAGATTGGCAAAAGCGCCGATGGGTTACAAGCCGTGCAATGGTGGCGCGAGGGTCGCATAGAAGAACTCTTCCGGTATTGCGAACAGGATGTAGAAGTCACCCGGCAGCTCTATGAGTTCGGCAAAGCCTACCGCTATGTCGAATATTACGATCGCTCAAGGAAGCTGCAGCGCGTAGGCGTTATCTGGTAAACCGAGAACCAGATGGCGTAAAGAGAAAGCGCCCTTTGAAACGTGACGAGCTGGGGAAACGCGCATGTACATCACGGATGTGGAAGATCTATTGGCGCGACGGCAGAGTATGCGGCTTTCAGATCACGCATTGCGAGAAGCGCATAAAGAAAGCCTGCGCGCCAGCGATATCTTTCATGCCATCTTCAACGGGCGATTGCTTGAGCATTATCCCGACCGTGAGCGCGTGCTGATTGCAGGACCGGTCCCTCAGCTGGACCTCGATGTTCACGTCGTCTGTGAATACAGCGATCCAGTTGAACTTGTCGCAGTGACCATCTACATCCCCGACCGCCCTAAATGGGTCAATGCCGTTCTTCGCGCCCGAGGACCCCAACCCATCATCCGCCATGGTGATGCGGGGGGTTGAACCATCGTGCAGAAACGACACGGGAATGCAAAAGCAACCAGGAAATGGCGTTTGGAAACCGCAAAAACAGCCTTACTCATGATCGTTGGCTCCTGATTCATGCTCACGGAGGTGCGATATGTCCATAACACTCGAACAGCTACTCACTGCCGCTACACCGCTCATTGAACTGGCGCTCGCTGAAGACATCGGTCCCGGAGACGCTACCAGCCAATCCACGCTTGATGCTGCCTCACTGCTGCACGGGCGCATCGTTGCCAAAGCGCCGGGTGTCATCGCGGGTTTACCGGTTGCCGAAGCCGTCTTCCGCGCCGTGGATTCTGCGCTTATCTTCGCGGCCCACGTCTGCGATGGACAGGAGGTCGCCACTGGCGAACTCGTCGCCGAAGTCAGCGGTCCCGGACCCTCTCTGCTCGCCGCAGAGCGCACTGCACTTAACTTCCTGCAACGCATGTCGGGCATCGCTTCCGCCACCCGAGATTTCGTGGATGCCGTAGCCACAACCCGCGCTATCATCCTCGACACCCGCAAGACGCTGCCGGGTTACCGGGTACTGGACAAATACGCGGTGAGTATGGGCGGCGCACAGAATCACCGCCTGTCGCTCTTCGATATGCTGATGGTGAAAGACAACCATACCGATGGCGCCGGCGGCATCACTCCTGCCGTTGCCCGCGCTCGCGCCGCCTATCCCACACTACCCATCGAGGTTGAGGTTCGGACACTGGCTGAGCTGCAAGAAGCGCTTGCAATCACCCCTCCCCTCGACCGAATCATGCTCGATAACATGGACCTCGAAATGATGCGACAGGCTGTCGCGCTCACAGCCGGGCGTGTGCCGCTGGAAGCATCCGGCAATGTGACCCTCAAGACGGTCACTGCCATCGCCCAGACAGGCGTAGATTTCATTTCCACAGGCGCCATTACCCATTCGGTCATCGCCCTCGACCTGAGCATGAAGATCACGAAACCCGCTGCGGCGCCCGCTCTTTCCTGGGAGGAGCGTGCGCGGCGCGCCAAAGCCACTCTCGGCAATCGCCTGGTCATCCTCGGGCATCACTACCAGCGAGATGACGTGATCCAGTTCGCCGATTTTCGCGGAGACTCACTCAAACTTGCCCGTGATGGTTCGCGCACGAATGCAGAATACATCGTCTTCTGCGGCGTCCACTTCATGGCTGAAGTTGCCGCCATCCTGGCAAAACCCGGACAACATGTCTACATCCCCGATAGGGCAGCAGGATGCTATCTAGCAGAGACCGCAGGACGCGCCCAGGTCGAGCAGGCATGGCGGGACCTGGATGCCGCACTTGGAGGGTGCGCCGATGTCGAAATCACCCCCATTACCTACGTCAACTCCGACGCCGCGCTTAAAGCCTTCTGTGGCAAACACGGCGGTAGCGTTTGCACCTCAGGCAACGCTGCGAAAGTACTCGCGTGGGCTTTTGCGCAACGCCCGCGCGTCTTCTTCTTCCCCGACCAACATCTAGGGCGCAACACAGCGCTCGCTATGGGTATTCCGGCGGAGGAGATTATCCTATGGACGCCACACCGTCCTCCGAGCGCCGAAACCATCCACAACGCGAAAGTCGTGCTCTGGCCCGGCGCCTGCAATGTGCATCAACGCTTTCATCCGGAAGATGTCGTTACCGTGCGAGAACGTCATCCCGGTATCCGGGTCATCGTGCACCCGGAGTGCGACCATAGCGTGGTAGAACTCGCCGATAGCGTCGGTTCCACCACCCACATCATCCAACATGTCGAAGCGGCGCCCACGGGCAGCGCCTGGGCTGTGGGTACGGAAACCCGCCTGGTGCGCCGATTACAACAAGAGCACCCAGAACAGCTCATTGTCCCTCTGGCAGAACGCCCACCCTACTGCCCCACCATGGGGATGGTTACCCTGCGCAAACTCACCGAAACACTGGAAGCGCTGCTCGCCGTTGACCCGCCTGATGAGGTCACCGTAGAGCCTGAAACTGCAAAATGGGCGCGCATCGCTCTGGAGCGGATGCTAGATCAGTCATAGCAAAACCCGGAGAGGCAAAACCGAATTGCGGAATTGTCCCTCCTGACTTGTGATATTGGAGTGCAACAATGTCCACACAAACTGACGTTCTCGTCATAGGCTGCGGGATTGCCGGAGCAACAGCAGCGCTACGATTGGCGCAAGCCGGATATCAGGTCACGCTCATCACTCGCTCCTATGCACCCGAGGAAACCAATACCCGTTACGCCCAAGGGGGCATCGTCGCGCGGGGTGATGAAGACACACCAGAGCTGCTTGTCGAGGATGTGCTGCGCGCTGGCGCCGGGTTGAGTTACCCGCCTGCCGTGTCCACTCTGGCAGAAGAAGGTCCCGATCTGGTGTATCGTATCCTGGTTGAGGATGCCGGGGTTCCTTTCGACTGCGGCACAGCGGGGCTTTCCAAAACACGTGAGGGCGGGCATTCCGTCTCCCGCATCCTCCACGTCGGTGATGCCACCGGCAAAGCCATCCAAATTGCCTTGCTGCAGCGACTCACCGCGTTGCCCAATGTGACCCTGCTCGCCGGGCATACCGCCGTTGACCTGATCACCTCGTCTCACCACAGCCACAGCCCTATGGCGATTTATCAACCCATCACCTGCCACGGCGCCTACATTCTCGACCGGGCAGGAAACGCTATCCACCGCATTCTGGCACGAGCCACAATTCTAGCCACAGGCGGCGTAGGACGCATTTACCGCCACACAACCAACCCCGAGGGCGCGCGCGGTGATGGGCTAGCAATGGCATACCGGGCCGGTGCGCGGGTCATCAACGCCGAATACATCCAGTTCCATCCTACTACCCTTGCCATTACAGGCACTGATAACTTTCTCATCTCCGAGGCAGTGCGTGGCGAGGGTGCCCGACTCTTCACCCCCGACGGGCGTCACTTCATGGAACAGTACGCCCCCAAATGGGGCGACCTGGCGCCCCGCGACATCGTCGCCCGGGCTATCCACCATGAAATGCTCGAACATGGTTACCCACACGTCCTGCTCAACCTCGCCGAAGCTATGCCCGCGGCGCGCATCCCGGAACGCTTTCCAACAATCTATGAAACCTGCCGCGCCGCGGGGCTGGATATCACCCGCGACCCCATTCCGGTAGTGCCAGCAGCGCACTACTTCTGTGGCGGCATCCACGTGGATGGTTGGGGACGCTCAACTATCGAAGGACTCTACTCCATCGGAGAGGTCAGTTGCACCGGGCTGCACGGCGCCAACCGCTTGGCAAGCACCTCGCTCCTGGAGGGGTTGGTTTGGGGAGACCGGGCGGCGCGCGACATCATCTCCCGGCGTGAGCTGATACTGGCGCGTATGGATGATATCCCACCCTGGCAAAGCGTTAGCGAGGGCAAAGCAGCCGATCCAGTGCTGCTCTACAATGACACGCGCAATATCCAGAACGTGATGTGGCTCTACGTGGGTCTGGCGCGCAGCACCCGGCGACTCGCGCGCGCCCTGCGCGACCTCAATCATCTCTGGGGTGCCATTGACGAATTCTACCGCACCACCCGCCTCAATGATGCCCTGATCGGGCTACGAAACATGGCGCAAACTGCATGGATTGTCACCAACGCCGCATGGCACAATCGCCAGTCATGCGGCACACACTACCGTGAAGACGCCGCCGAACATGAATTCGCGGGCTTGGATGATACCGAGGGTCCCCTCCCCAATGCTTTAACGGAGTTCTGAGCGTGGGAATCAGGTATCAGACTACTCCCCACACTGCAACGGCTGGAGCTCACGGTAAGCACCCTCCCCGCGTAACGCAATGCCGAGGTAGGGCGCGGGGTCAAGAAACGCCGCATCAGTCAAGGCATCCGGAAAGCGTCCATCCGGATTGGCACGCGTGACACCAAAGCGCACGTGCTGCCACACGGGCGTCGAACCAGGTCCACCGTTCCAAACACCCTGGTAACCCAAAACCTGCCCCTGTTTGACGAACACACCCTCGCTCCCGGGGGGGAATTCCGGCGCAATGGTCGAAGTTGTGCCATCGGCACTCGTCAGGTCATCGTAGAAGCTCCACACCTGCGCGCCGGGTCGTAGTGGGTCTTCATGCAGCACGGCGACGCTTCCCTGCCATGCCGCAGCGCGATACAGCCAACCATCCGCCACCGCCACCACAGGCACCTGCCCCAGGTTGCCTCGCCCGAAGAGCATCACCATCGCGCCATCCCAACGCAAACCCAAATCAGCGCGAGTGGGAATCCGCCATGGCGCACCGGTGCAGGCTTCCGGAACGGGCGCGGCAGGCGCGTTGCGCGGGCGGTACAGGCGAGTATCAGCATATTCTGCCACAGGCTTATATGCTTCTTCAATCGCTGCCAGCATCTCTGCGGTCCAACGCTCCCGGTAAACATCGAAGGTTGGGAAATAGTGGATCATCACGGCAGCAAACTCGCCGTTGCGGATTTTTACTACGAAGTCGGACTGCTCCCAGATGCCAGCCCATGCCAGCTGGGTTACTTCGAAGGGTTGGATGGTAAGCGGGCGCCCCTGCAAAGTGAGGATACCCATATATTCATCGGCGAGCACGGATCCTTCAATACGCGCGACCGCCGCATCCAGGGCGCGCAATTCTTCAAGCACATCCCAGCGCGAGGTAGTTCGGAGGGCATAATCAGATTCCGAGACCGCCACCATGTGTAGGGTCTGCCAACCGAGTACCACCAGCAGAAACACCGCAAGCCAACGCGCAGTTTTCCCGGGACGCGCAATACGGCTCCAGGCGACCGCCATTCCCGCCGTGAGGCTAAGCGCGGCGCAGAGTTCCAGAAGGTAATTAACATTCGAGCCAATCTTGCCGATAGTAAGCGCGGTAAGCGCGCTGCCCAAGGCATAAGGCACCGCCGCTGTCCAACCTTTGAACCGCGCGATAGGCAAACCAATCGCCATACCGGCGCCTAGCAATGTAAGCCAGGGTGCCGCGTCCCAGAACTGCTTCAGATTCCAGCGCAGGCGCTCCATGCCGAATTCATTCACGTTAGCAGTGACGATGTTGAAGAAAAAGCCACCCCGCGTCGCAGCGTTGAGGGCAAGGAATACGACAGCGCCCAAGCCGCCAACAAGCGCGGCTAGCGTGAGAGCGCGGCGCGGTCCACGCTCAGCCCACAGCCAGACAAATGCCGCGAAAGGCGCCGCAAGCGCGTAAGATTGGCGAGTATACGCAGCTGCAGCAAGCAAGGCAGTACCGGTGAACAAGCCCGCCCACCCTTCAGGCGCACACACGAGGGCGTAAAGCCCACCCAGGCTAAAAGCGAGCGCCAGAAGGTCAATGCGGAGCAAACCCGACCAATGAACCACGAAAGGGAAAGCCCAAAAGAGCCCGGCAGTGATGAGAGCGGCAAGCGCATCGCGGCGCAAGCGGTAGACAATGAGTGCGAGGAAAATGCCCGCTGCGAGAGCGCTGAGAGTAGAGAGCAACCGCCCACCCCAGAAATTCGGTCCCCAGAGCGCAACGAAGGGGGCAATCACAACGACATAGAGCGGGGGATAATTGGAGATAGTGTAAGGGGCAGCATCCAGAGTAGGATGGTAGAGAGATTCACCGGCAAGCAGACGCATCGCCTGGTCCACAAGCGACGCTTCACCATAGTCCAGCGGATAGGGGAAGGTAATGGAGAGCACTTCAGTGCGAAGGAAGAGCCAAGCACCCCCGCTTAATACCAGCAAGAGCGCCAATGCCGCCAGAAGTTCAAGGGCGGATTGGAAGGTGAGATGATGGCCAGGCAAGAGTGCCAGCGCGCTGGAGAAGCGTTTTTCAGAGTCAGGTTGCACGGTCCTTCCTCATTGATTCAGGTTGACTTGAAAACCACAATATTCTAGCACCACTAGATTCGTGGGCAAGATTTGGGTACTCCAAACCTCTGCTCACACCAGAGGTGAAGAGTCTTCGATATGATTTTGCGCCGAGGCTGTACCCTCGGCGCAAAACCCCCGGTTTCAGCACACTGCTAACTTCTAGCACACGCTCCCTCCCAGATGCGCTGCCCGGAGCTCAAAGCATAAGCCGCGCGGATTTCGCGGTGCAAAGGCAGCGCCTCGAGGTAGCTGCGGCGGTAGGGCGAATCTTCGGGGATGAGGTTGGCTTTGCGCAGCATCTCCTCGTGGGCGCGACGGAGGTATTCGGCGGCAGGGGTGTGCATGCCGTTGGCCTTAAGCGCCAGATGGTGAATATAGAGCAGTTCCTCATCCGTGGCCTCAACT
Source organism: Chloroflexota bacterium (assembly GCA_022707705.1). Taxonomy (GTDB): domain Bacteria; phylum Chloroflexota; class Anaerolineae; order B4-G1; family SLSP01; genus JAAZNO01. The sequence goes on along the minus strand of JAKJAC010000029.1, from coordinate 18,100 downwards.
GGGCGCACAAAGCCGAAGCGTTGGTAGGTATCCAGCGCTGCCTGCGAAGCCACCAAAGCTGCCGCTGCATGTTGTTCACGCTCCGCAGCGTCGGTCGTCAATGTTGCCAACCGGAGCCGGGCAGCTGCGACCCGCATGTCTGCTACCATCAGATACTGCTGCGAGAAATGCGTGTCTTCCACTAGAATTCCCCGGACGCGTTGGACCAGCTGCAGGGTCGCCTGCGCATGAGTCGCATCCGCCATCGCGTTACACCACTGCATCCATACCAGACATAACCCTAACTGTGCAAAAGTCAGCAGGTCATGGCTTGGCTCTTTGGAGACGCTCTGCCGTGGCTCAGATTCCAGAAGGCGCTCCAGCCCGTGCTCCGGCGTCAGCCGCGCCCGCGCCGCCTCCAGTTGCCCCTCCTCGATATCGAGTTGCGCCAGT
>JAKJAC010000029.1:11159-17657 GCA_022707705.1 Chloroflexota bacterium | reverse complement strand
GGTACGGAAAACCGCCGAATCGGGCGCATCGGCGCTCATATCAAACGAGAGTTCCAACGCCAGCCTTCCACCATCGAAATCGCCCAGGTAAATACCACGAAGCTGCCCCACAAACATCAGCGCGTAAGATTCACCATTGCGGAAGCCAATCTCACGGGATAGCTGCAACTGCGGTTCGTGACATTCCTTGAGACGGCGATAGTAGTCCCCGCTGTTTTCCATCTGGTTGCCCACCAGCTGCAGCAGATCGAGCTGCGCCATCTTATCGCCCAATTCCTGGCAGATGGGCAACGCCAGCTCCAGATACTCCAAGCTGCGCTGGGGATCGCTCAGAGCGAAGATCTCCCCCACGGCAGTGAGCAGGCTCACCTCGAAGCGCCGGTCACCCAATTCGCGAGCCAGTTGGATGGAGGCTTCGCCCAGCTCCAGCCATGCGGGATTCCCCAGGTTGTAATAATGCCCCGCCAGTGTGGCCAGCGCCACCATCTCCCGCTTGCGGTCGCCCAAATCGCGCGCCAGCTCCAGGGCTCGCTCGATCAGCGCCGTCCCCTCGCGCAGCTGCTCTTCGGTCTCCCAATTGCCCACGCTCGGCTGCAAGAGCAACGCATCCACCAGCAGCTCTGGATGATCAGGCAGCTGCTGCGCCAACGACAACATCGTCTCTGCCTCCTCAAAAAAGCGCGCCGTCTGCCCCAGCAGACGGAAGATGCCCGCGCGCGCTGAATACACATCGAAACGGCGGGCGCGCAGGGCGTCCTTTTCCTCTGTCGTCGGAGCCGCGGCCTCCAGTTCGGCAAAAAGCGCGAGCGCGCGCTCATAGGCAGTCAGTGCTTCAGCATTGGCGTAGACCTGCCGCGCCTGCCGCGCAGCCTTGAGGACATATTCTATTTCGCGGTCCGGCCGGCCCGCGCACTGATAGTGATACGCCAGCAGGCCGTAGTATTGTGAGCGCACTTCGGCACTCAAGCGCGTTTCAAAGTACTCCGCGATTTGCAGATGATAAGCGGCGCGCTGTGAGGTAAGCAGCCCATCATAGACCACCTCGTAGAGCAACGCCGAGCGGAAGCCATAGGCGATGCCGAGTTCAGGGACGCGCCCCTGCTCGTTGATGAACTGCGCGCGCTGGAGCGCCGTCAGATGTTCGAGCAACGGTCCCGGTGCCGGGCCCTCACCCCAGGCCGCGCTTACCAAGGTCTGCAACAATTCCGACCAGAAGACCCGCCCAACGGCGGCGGCCATCTGCAACACCCGCCGGGTCGCAGGGGCGAGCGCATCAATTCGGGATTGCAACAGCCCCTGTAGGCTGTCGGGGAGCACCACGGAATCCGCAGGTCGAACGAGGTGCCAGGCGTCATCCTCCGAGTTACGCGCGAGCACTCCTGTGCTGATCAGCGAGCGCACCAGCTCCTCGATGAAATATGGATTCCCTTCCGCCCGGTCGAGCAGGGCCACGGCAAGCGGCTCGGGGAGCACATCCACGCCGATGAGCTTCTCGATGAAGGCAGCGCTCTCGCGCCGGCTCAGCGGCCCCAGCTGCAGCGCCGTCAGCCGGTGCGGGAACTCCGTCTCCACGAAGTGCCGGAAAGCCCACACTGGGGAGCTGCGATCAGAACGAAAAATAAGAATCCAGAGGATGGGTGCGCTATCGCACAAGGGCAGGCAATATTTGAGGAGCGCCAGCGAACTGGCATCGGCCCAGTGGATGTGATTCAGCACGCAAACCAGCGGACCGCGCCGCGCCAAGGCCTCCATACAGGCATAAACAATGCGGAAGAGCTCCTGCTGCAAGCGCACAGCATCCATCTGCCGCACACGCTCGGCGGTAGCGGGCTCCACGGGCAGATCGAAGAGCGTCGCCAGGCAAGCAAAAGCATCCGCCGCCTGGACATTGAGCAAAGCGTCGAGCTCGCGCTGCAACCGCGCGCTGATTATCTCAGGGGTGTCATCGGACCCCAGCTCGAGCCAGCGGCGCAACAAGTCTGCCCAAAGTGAGTACGGGCGCTCGCAATCAAAGGAACGCCCCTGCCCACGCAGCCACATCACCGGCTGCCGCGGGCGGTCGGTCTCGCCCTGCGCCTCTGCCAACAGCGCCTCCTGGCGCGCCACGTTCTGCCGCGCTCGCGCCAGGAGGAAGGATTTGCCCATACCCCGATCCCCCATGAGCAGCACCACACCGCCCCGTTGGTCGTGCACCGCGGCGAGACTCTCGGTCAGCGCGCGGAATTCAGCCTCGCGCCCGATAAGGGTCGCACACAGGTCGCAGCTCTGCAGCCGCGCACGCGCTTCCTCCGTCTCGGCGCGATGGCGCAGGGGGCGATAGACGGCAATGGGGGCGCTGATGCCTTTCACCAGAATCTGCCCCAGCGCCTTCCACTCGAAGAAATCCTGCGTCAGGGCATAAGTGTGCGCGCTAACGAGCACCGTGCCCGGCTCCGCCGAGGATTCCATGCGCGCCGCAACTGTGATGGCCTCGCCCATCGCGGTATCTTCGCTATGGTATTCGCGGTCGCCCACACTGGTGACAATCACCTCGCCGGTGTTGATCCCGACGCGGAGTTGCAAATCGCCGCCCTCGCGCCCGGAGAGCACGCCCGCGTAACGCCGCACTGCTTCTTGCATCGCCAGGCCCGCGAGCACGGCGCGCTCGGGGTCATCCTCGTGTGCAGCAGTCGCCCCGAAGAAGGCAACCAACCCATCGCCCCGGAACTGGTCCACCTGTCCGCCGAAGCGGTAGATCTCCGTTTCCAGGATCTGGAACATCTCGTTCATCAGGGTGACCCATTTCTCGGTGCCGATGCGCTCAAGCAGATTTGTGGATCCGTGGACATCGGCGAGGATGACGGTCGCGACGCGACGCTCGCCGTTCAAGTGTGACGTTGAAAGCACCGCCGTTGCCGGCAACGGCGGATGGTGCTAGCGGCGGGGCAACGACCGGTGCAGTGGGAGCTGGCGTGGCGCCCGTCGCGAGGGATGCGGGGATCAAGCGCGCTCCACACTGCCCGCAGAAGCGATGATCGGGCGGATTCACAACACCACAGGCCGGACAGGGTTGCACCAGAGAAATCCCGCACATCCCGCAAAAGCGGTTACCCGCGGGGTTATCGTAATCACAGTTTGGACATCTCATCGTTCACATTACCTTCACTATGCGAATTTCCCCCAGCTCTCCCCTGCGGCAATCCTCCTCGCCAGGCATTGCCGCAACCGGGGCGCCTGGCGCGTGCCCTGGAATATGCGAAATGCTATGCAGCAATCCCATTGTAGACCCGTTTCCAATGCAGGGAAAGCGACGGATGATTCAACCTGGCAATCTCATTGCCGCAATCTCATTGCCCTGCGACCTCACAGGCAAATCAAAGATGCAGAGAGCTTAGCGCCGATGGCGTCACTTACAAAATGGCAGACTGACTTTTCCCGATTGTTGATCGTGTACCCAAAGCGACAACAAAAGGTATAGGACGAATTGTTGGGGAATCGAAGGTTCAGTGGGATGATTGCATTGCCCTGCGACCTCATGGGCGAAACAAACGCAGCAGAAAGGTCTTTTTGTGATTTATGTAGGCGGGTAAAACCCATCCACATAAATCACCTTTGCTGAGGAAGGCGCTGTAGTAGCTGTTGTTTGCTAGATGTCGGAGCGGCGCACGCGCCACAGTACGAGGGTATAAAGACAGAGCGACTCCGCGAGCAGGATGCCCACGTTCGACCACAGAACCGCCGGAACGGCTTCGACGAGGGAGAAGCCGATGAGCTCCATCATCGCCACAGAGGGTATCCACGGGAGAACGGCCTGCACGGCTGCAGGCAGGCGTGCGCTTGCGAGCTCTGAAACGAGCAGCGGCACCACCAGAACCATGAGCAGCAACCCTGTCCACAGATTGAGCAGCGATGGGTTTTCCCACACCATACCAGAGAGTAGGCCTGCACCCACGGCCCATACGGCGCCCAGAAGCAACGCCGCCACGGCAAGCTCCCAATGCACGATCCAACGCTGGTTCAGCAGGAAGATCACTAACGCACCGCACAGGCAGTAGAAGACGCCCGCAATCGCCTTGCCCACCACCACCTCGCCCAGGCGCGCGGGCGAGATCAGCAATAACTCCAGGGTGTGGGTTTCCTTTTCCTCGAGCATCAAATGCGGCACCACGGAAAGCCCGATGAGGAGCAGCAGGATCGTCTGGTTTGTCGCCAACAACGAGGGCAGCAAGCCTGATTTCGCCTGCGGATAGATGGTATGCCCTTTAACGGCAATCCGTACCTCTTGCCCGCTGGCTTCGCGCAACTGCGCTTCAAAAAATGCCACAAGCCCGGAAATTCGGCGCGAATTCACCCAGTAGGCATAGTAGCCCGCCATTTCGATCTCACGCCCGGCGGCGTCAACCTGGTGAAAATCCGGCGGGATGACGATCCCCAAAACTGGCCTCAGAGAGCTGGTGACCACGGCTTCCAGTTCCGCCTGCGAGCTAACCAGGCGCAGGCTGAAGTCGTTACGGGAGCTCATCTCGCGCACGAGCGGGGAGTTGTAAGAATCCAGGACCACAGCGGTGGGGATGTTTCGCCCGCCGAGCAATAGCGGCAAAGCCAACCCCGACACCATCATCAGGCCAGCACCCAGAATGAGCGACAGGGTGGTCTTGTTCTTTAGGGCGTCCGCAATATCCTTGAAGGCAATGGTCCAGATGATGTTAAGTTTCTCGCTGAGATTCATCGTTGCTCCTTTCACCGATCCAGACTGCGTACCCGCCACGCCACCACCACCAGAAGCGCCATCGTCGCACCCGCAATCAGGGCAGTGTCAGGTCCCCACTCCGCAAACGGGGCTTGATTGGTCATGGAGAGGATAAAGAGCCGCGATAGCGCGGCACTGGGGAACCAGCGCACAACGGCATTCACCGACGGCGGCAAATCCATGGCCATAAAGGATAACACAACAGGCAGCACGAAGAACGGCACGATCACTGCTATCGCCCAGATGCGCGTAGATTGGGGCGTCTGCAGCAGCACACCCAACAGCAAACCGATGGCGACCGCCAGCAGCGCGCCAAACACCGCCGCCAGGATCGCGATCACCCATTGCACCACCAGGGCCGCGTTGAAAATGAAGATCAGTACAGCGCCAATCATGCAGTAGACCAGCCCGGCAACGGCTTTGCCGGCGACCACGTGACCGCCGTGCGCAGGCGAGAGCAACAACGCCTCGAGGGTGTGGCTCCGTTTTTCCTCGAACAGCAGTTGCGGGGTGAGCCCTAAACCGAGCATCCACAACATCATGGTCATGGAGAGCGCAGCCCACGAGTGTGGCCCCATCGAATCCAATGCGGGATAGAGCCGGTGGCCCTCAAGATTGATGTGCACTGTTTTGCCAGTCACGGCGGCAATCTCACGCTCAACCTGCGCCGCAAGTTCAGCGGCCTTCGCAGCGCCAACCCAATACTGCACGTAGCCATCAAGCTCCACAGAGCCAGTTTGGGCCAATCGCCGGTCAAAATCCTCCGGGAGCATCAAGCCCAAAGCCGGCGCCCCCTCCATCGTGACGAAGCGTGCCGCCTCGGCCTGGGAAGCAACACGCCGCACTTCGAGGTTGGGGCTATTTTCCAGATCGGCCATGACTGCGGACTCTCCAGGGTCGAACACGTCCACCTCAGGCAGGTGCGCCATCCCAGTGAGGGTAGGCAAGGCTTTGTAGAAGATCACCAACAGCAGCACCATCACCAGGGTTGACCAGATGACTTTGTTCTTGAGAGCGTCGCCGATGTCTTTGGCTGCGACGGCCCAGACAATGCGCAAACTTTCTCCAAACTGCATCTTGAGCTTCATCCTGCGCTCCTTTCATACGGTCACCGGTCTGTCTGGCGCACACGCCAGGCAACCGCCACCGGGAATCCGCCTGTCCATACGAGCAGCAAAACCAACAGTCCTCTACCTGTAACTCACTCTTCGAAAGGCTGTCCAAAACTCTTGCCCGTCAGGGCGACAAAGACATCCTCCAGGCTAATCTGCCCACCATCGCGGGGTTGAGGACAGCGCGTTGCCTTCAGCTGCACTGGCGTATCCAGTGCGACGATTCGGCCCTGGTGGAGAATCGCCACGCGGTTCGAGAGCCGGTCGGCCTCCTCCATATAATGGGTGGTGAGGAAGACGGTCACGCCTTCCTGAGCCAAGCCGGCGACGAAGGCGCGGATGTCGCGAGCGACATTGGGGTCCAGGCCGCGGGTCGGCTCATCGAGAAAGAGCACCCTGGGCTCGTGCAGCAACGCCCGCGCAATCAGGAGCCGTTGTTTCATGCCGCTGGAGTACTGCCTGACACGCTCGCGCGCGCGCTGCGCTAAGCCCACCTGCTCCAGCACCTCATCCACACGATCTTTGGGTGCGCCATACAGCCGGGCAGTGAAGAGCAAATTATCGCGGGCAGAGAGCCGTTCGTAGATGTTCGCAATCTCGAAGACCACGCCAATTTGAGGCTTGAGCGCATCACGCTGCGTGACCACATCGCAACCC
>JAKJAC010000029.1:0-11149 GCA_022707705.1 Chloroflexota bacterium | reverse complement strand
CGGGCACATACCCGACCTTCCGGCGGATTTCCAGGCTGTCCCGGACACAATCCAGGCCGAAGATCGAGGCCCGCCCCCGGCTCGGAAAGAGGTGATTCAGGAGCGTCCGGATGGTCGTCGTCTTGCCCGCGCCATTGGGGCCGAGAAAGCCGAAGATTTCGCCGGATGCCACCGTGAAACTGATGTCGTCCACAGCCCGCAGACCATTGAAATCACGTGTCAGATGCTCAACTTCGATAGCATTCATTGCCGTCCCCCCCCATCCTTTGTCGCCCGTTACACACCGTAGGTCGAGCAAGCCGCTGATGCTCGGTGAAACTCACCCAACGTCACCCCAAGCCCCGCAAGGATGCCGGTCACAAACCCAGCCAGAAAGCTCCAGGGATAGGCAAGATTGGTCAGCCCCATGGCCGGCCCAAGCGCAATGCCCAAGGCGCCCAACACAGCGAAGCACGCGCCGATACCCAGTTTTCGATTTGCCATCACTATGGCCTCCTTATCTGCTCAGCCTGTTGTTATTCTCAGTATACGGCATCACAGAACAGGCTGCAACAAAAAAGCGCCGAAAGGCGTATCCAGGCGCTGAACGGCGCGGAGATAAGGGTGAATAGAATGCTCAGAGGCCGAGAAGCTCGCGCAATTCAGCGGCAGAGGCTTTGCTGAGAGGAATTTTGGTACCGGCGACGTCATCCAGGATGAGGGTGTAGGCATTGCGGGTGTAGGGGATCACCTCCTTGACGTGTTGGAGGTTGACGAGGTATGCGCGGTGGGCGCGGAAGAAGCCGCTTGGGCGCAGGCGCTCTTCCAATTCGGCAAGTGTGAACTGCGATGGCAGCGGCCCGCTCAAAAGATAGAGATAAGTCTTGCTCTCTTGCGCCACGGCAAAGAGAATATCACTAGGATTGACCAACACGATCTTTTCTTCCAATTTGACCGGGATTCTGAAAGGCAGTGCACGAGGCGCCACCGACACAGGCCGGTACGCTTCGCCAAGGCGACCCTGATTCAGATTATAGATCATGTCGCAGAGGGTATCGAGATGCATGGCGTCCTCGGCAAGAATGAGAATAGCTGCACCACGTACCGCCTCTTCACGGATGAGGCGCTTGAGCAGGGCTACTGAAGCCTCATCGCAACGGACGAATGGCGCTACCAGCAGTAAGGCCTGTGGTTGGTGCAGAATCGCGCTGCCGAAAGCCAGGCGCCGCCGCAATCCTGAGGGAAGATCCTCGAGGTACGTATTCGCGCAATCCGAGAGTCCCACACGCGCCAATACTTCCGGCACACGTGCCTTGGGTAGATTACGCAAACGCCGGAAGAAATCCAGATTTCCGTGCGCCGTGCGTCGCTGATAGAGACTATCCTCGGCGAAAACCACCCCAACGGCGTGGCTGAAGGCCGCGTGATCCGCAGTCGGGTCCACACCGGCTACGCGCACTGTCCCCACAGTAGGACGAGTACTGCCGGTGAACAGACTCAAAAGCACATCCACACCGCTACCCACCGGACCAATCACCGCGGCAATTTCGCCTGTCGGAACCATCAGCTCTTCGATATCCAGAAGGGTGGATTGCATTCCGACTTTCTGTACATGCTGGAGTTCAAACATGACCCACTCTCACAGTACGTTGACTGGATAAAGGAATGATATCGAAACTGGCGTTGAAGACAACCGATCGCCTCAGGTGAAACTCACCCGGCGATCTCCTTGGGTAAGGTCCACCTACCCAAGGAGATCACTAATATGGAAAAGGCATGGAGAAGTGATGACATTGAGCGCTTCTTCACAAAAAGCGGGACTTCTGCCTCAACCTCCGCTCACGGGAAGATACCTCGCTCTTTGTAGACTTTCTCCAGGCGGCGCAATGCCACGATGTACGCCGCAGTGCGCCAATCCGTACCGTACTCTTTGACCGCGTCACGCACTCTGCGGTAGGCGTTGAGCATCTTCTTGTAGAGCTTACTATCCACTTCTTCGAGATCCCAGAATTCGCTGCGTTTGTTTTGTAGCCATTCGAAGTAGCTTACAGTGACGCCACCCGCGTTACACAGCACGTCGGGCAAGACCGTGACGCCCCGCTCCTGGAGAATGCGGTCGCCTTCGATATCTGTCGGTCCGTTAGCGCCTTCGACCACCAGGCGCACCCGCAGCAAGGGGGCTGTCTCCGCAGTGATCTGGTTTTCTAGTGCCGCTGGCACAAAGAAATCCGCTTCGGTGCTCAAAAAGGTGTGGTGGTCAATCGCCGTCGCGCTTGGGTAACCGGCGACGCCGCCATGCGCGCGCACGTACACCGCCAAGTCGTCGGGATCAATGCCCTCAGGGTTGGAAATCGCGCCTGTGTGATCCTCGACTGCCGCCAATACAGCACCGTAAGGGGCGAGCAAACGCGCGCTCCACGATCCGACATTCCCAAAACCCTGCACAATGTACCGTGCGCCTGCCAGCGAAAAATCGTGATCCGCCGCCCACGCGATGACGGTATAGACTAAGCCCTGCCCCGTGGCTTTATCACGCCCCAGACTACCGCCGGATTCAATGGGTTTTCCTGTGACGACATGTACACAGCGATTACGCTCCAGAGGTGGCATCATTGAAAGGTAGGTGTCAAGGATCCACGCCATTACCTGAGCGTTAGTGTTCACATCTGGTGCGGGAATATCATACTCAGGACCGATATTGCTGCCCAGCGCGAAGGTGAAACGTCGCGTAATACGCTCAAGTTCCTTCTGGGAATACCGGGTAGGATCCATCTGGATACCACCCTTGGCGCCACCGTAGGGCAATCCAGCGATGGCGCACTTCCAGGTCATCCAGGTCGCCAGGGCACGCACCTCATCAATATCCACGGCGGGATGAAAGCGGAGACCGCCCTTGTAAGGGCCCAATACGCCGTTGTGTTGAACACGGTAACCGGTAAACATTTGAACGTGCCCATCATCCATCACCACCGGGAAATGCACGACGATCTCATTGGCGGTGGTCGCAAGAATACGACGTATTTCAGGATCCAACTGCATCAAGTCAGCAGCGCGCTCGAATTGAGTTTTAACGTTTTCGTAAACGTTAGTTTTTGACATCGGAACCTCCTAAGGGTGATTTGGCACTACGGGGATTGGCAATCCCCTACCACGAGTCGTTGAGCCTCTTGTTGAATAATCTGGTGAACGGGGATGTGGGTGAGGTATGCCTGACGCAGAGGCGCGGAAGTGATGCGTGCGGCTTGGGTAGACAGAAGTTCACAAGCAGTGTGCGCCAGGACATCACGGTCAGGGTCTTCTGGCGACAGGCTGGCGATAAGCGCAATGTAAGACGCAAGCGGTCGGATTGTGCCCGGTTGCATGGAGAAGCGCTCCAGCTGCTCGCGCAATGCCACCCGTTGTGCTGCGACCTCGGCAGTATCACCCCACTTCAGAGCCAGTCGCAACAGCCCGGCAAAGGGTTCTGCCAGCAGATGGGTTTCGCCAAGCGCCGCGCGGATTTCCGCTGCCGCCTCGAAGGAGACACGCGCCTCCGAAAAACGCCCCAATCCAAACAGCGCATTAGCCAATACCACGCGCGCATCCCCCTCAATAGCACGGTCGCCCCGCTGTTGGGCAAATTGCAGTACCAGGCGGGCATGCCGGTGCGCCTCACTAGCCTCCCCCAACTCATCCAAGAGCCAGGCAGAGACCAGCGCCACCCAGGCTTCTACCTCTGGCTGATGAACGCGGGCACTCAGGTCAACGCTTTCCAGCGCCGCCTGCCGCGCGGCGCTGAAATCCCCCAAACGCCGCCAGGCATTCGCCAGGCAGGCAAGGCTTAGGCTCACGCCGGGCAGGTCCTGCAACTGCTGTTCCAGCGCCAGCGCTTCCTGAAAGCAGGCTACTGCTGCCTCAAGATCGCCCTGGTCCAGAATCACACCGCCCAGATCTCGCAACACCGCAGGCTCGCCATGCCTGTCATGCACCAGGCGAGTGCTTTCCAGAGCGCAAAGCAGCTGCTTCTGAGCAGATTCGAAATCGCCACGCCGTTGGTTAAGCCGCCCCAGGTGCGCCCACAGAGTCGCCTCACGGCGCCGGTTGCTGAAGCGATGATAGATTTCCAGCGATCGCTCCAGATAGCGTGCCGCCTCGGGGTAATTGCCCTGGTTTCGACTGACAACCGCCAGGCGCGAAAGGGCATCGGCTTCCGCCAACATCAGCCCTGTCTCCTGCGCCAGCACAAGCGCTCGTCGCAAGTAGGCTTCGGCTTCGGCGTGCGCCGAGCGCGTCACCGCTGCACCGCCCGCCCGAACCAGGTGAGGGATAGCGCGATTTGGCTCACCCGCTGCCTGCCAGTGGTGCGCCAGCAATCCCGCATGCGCCCACAAGCGATCGGGGAAGAGAGCTTTGATCGCCTGCGCCACCTCACGATGCAGAGCACGGCGTTCGGCGCTCAATAAGCCGCTGTACGCGGCTTCCTGAGTCAGCTGGTGCTTGAAGATCAACTCGCGCTCCGGCTCGCGTACGCGCTCACGCACCATGCCGGTCTCCTCTAGCACTGCCAGTTGCCGGTCGAGGTTGAAATCTGTGGGGAGTATTGCCGCCAGCACCGAATACGGAAACAACCTGCCAATCACAGCCGCCACCTGTAGCACACGCCGGGCTTCGGCAGGCAGGCGGTCCATACGCGCCAGGAGTACACCCTGCAGAGTATCGGGAATCGTGACCGCGGCAGGTTCTTGCGTGAGTTGCCAGAGCCCCAACCCGGGATCATAGCGAATAACCCCGGTATCCATCAGCGAACGGACGATTTCTTCCACGTAGAACGGGTTGCCCTCAGCGCGATCCAAAATGTGAGAGCGCAGCTCGGCAGGCAAAATCGCCACACGCAACAAATTGCCCACCAACGCCTCACTTTCCAACGGGTTCAGGGGCTTGAGCCACAGATCGGTATGCCTGGCAGCATGACGTTCTGCGATCAATGCACGCAATCGCCAGCTGGGTTGCCCCACATCCGGACGCATCACGCACAGAAACAGCACAGGGTAACGTTCGCAAAGCGGAAGAGCATGCTCCAACAATGCCAGCGAGATAGGATCCGCCCAGTGCAAATCTTCGCAGACTATCACCAATGGACACCGCTGCGAGGCAGCGCGCAACACGGTCTCGATTACAGCAAAGGTGCGCTGGCGGGAGTATTCTACCAGGTCTTCGCTCTCTAGATCGGATTCGCCGGGCGTAATCAGCAAATCCGCCAGACAGGCGTAGACCTCCTCCGCCCCTTCGAGGCACATTTCGGCGACGCCACCACGCAATGCTTCCCGAGCAGTAGCGCAAGGGACACCAGAGGGCAGCGCAAACAAACTGCGCAACACATCACGCCAGAGGTGAAAGGCATCCGCGGCGCCATATGAAAGACAGCGCCCCTCCACCCAGGCGAGCTCACCGGCAGCAAACTGGCTGTGAGTCTCGGTCACTAGGCGCGACTTACCCAACCCCGCCTCCCCCACCAGGGTGACGATGCCGCCCAAACCCGCCTGAACGCGTGCGAGAGCGCTGTGCAGTGCCCAGCGCTCGGCATCCCGCCCCACCAGCGGCGAATACAGCCCTGGGATACCCCGTGTGGAGCCCGCCCATGGCAAGCGCGCCAGGGGACGGTAAGCACTCACCGGTTGACTAAAACCCTTGACGGTAAGCTTCCCCACCGGCAGCCATTCAAAGCGCGGCGCCACCAGATAGTACGTGGAAGCGGTCACCAGGACTGTGCCCGGTTCGCAAGCCGACTCCATGCGCGCCGCCAGCGCTACGGTGCGCCCCATCGCCGTGTCTTCACTATGCTGGCGAGCATCACCCACCTGCATGACGATGACTTCGCCAGTATGAATGCCCACGCGCAACTGCAGTGTGATGCCCCGCCGCGCCAGGAGTGCAGCAGCATAGCGTGTGGCGGCCTGTTGCATCGCCAACGCCGCAAGCACAGCCCGTTCGGGATCGTCTTCATGGGTCACCGTGGCGCCGAAAAAAGCCAGCAAGCCATCACCACGGAACTGATTGACCTCCCCGCCAAGCCTGTAGATTTCATTCTCTAGCAGGTGGAAAAGGCGATTCATCACCTCCACCCACTCCTCCACAGGCAGCTGCTCCGCCAGGTCGGTGGAGCCTTTTACATCCGCAAGGAGTACGGTAATTGCCTTGCGTTCGCCGCGCAAGGCTACGCCAGGCTGTGCGCCCAGCGCCGCAGCGGATTCCAGCGCCGCCAGCTGCTCCCGCAAAGGGTGCAGCGCGGTCTCTACCACCAAGTCGCCGAGCGTCACACGCTGGGCTTCCAGGGCAGCGATAGTCTGCTCAAGAATTTCCCGTGGGGTTTGCGAGAGAGGGTAAGCCGTCATAGGCAATCTGAATCTCCCGATGGAGGGCTATCGCCTCCAGGTAAGTGTGGTAGAAGATACTACTTTCAGGAATGAAGGCGTGCTTGCGCTGCATCTCCGCGTGCGCCCGTCGCAGCATGTCCTGGGCCTCCTCCACGCGTCCATTAGCTTGCAGTGCTAGCGCGTGACGGAATAAGATCTCCTCGCTGGTGCATTCCACAATCTGCACAAAACCAAAGCCCTGATACAAGTCGAAGGCAGCGCCAGAAGCGTTGAGTGCCTCGACGCGGTGAGCTGCCTGCTCGTTCTCATCCGCTACGACCAACAAACACAAGTGCGATTCCGCAATCTCACACAATGCTGCCATCTTGTATTGCTGCGAGACCAGGCTATCCGTCGCCATACGATGCACCCAACCGGCAGCATCGAGCGCCTGCTGCAGGTGCGCTTCATCACCCATCGCATTGAAGAGAATCGCCGAAACCAGTCCCAAACCGGCACGCCCCATATCGCGGATTTCACGTTCGCCCGCAGGTTGCGCCTCCGCGAGAGCTGCCAGCGCCGCCCCGAAGTTGCCCATCTCAGTGTGCAGCTGCACAAGGCGCAGCAACGGATAAAGGCGACCAACGATATTCTCCAAAATACGCAAAGCTTCCTCTTCCAACTCCAACCCCGAGGCATAATCCCCCAACCACAAACCTCGAATCTGCCCACAGTTCATCAACGCGCTGCCCTCTGCATAGCGGTTGCCAATTTCGCGGCTGAGCTGCAGACGCTTTTCCCCCATCTCAGTCAGAAGGCGATAATAGTCTCCCTGGCGTTCAAGCGGCGTGCCCAGAGCGCTGAGCAACCGAATCTCCGCGGATTTATCGTGCAAGCCTTTGGCAATCGGCAACGCCGCCTCCAGACACGCCATACTATGTTCGAGATCATCCGCGCCATATGCCTCCCCCATACGTAATAGGGTCGTCACTTCAGATCGCTGATCCCCCAGACGGCGCGCCAGTTCCAACGCCTGCTCGCCAGTCCAACGCCACGCAGGATCGTTGCGAAGATTATGCAGGTTAACCAGCGCCATCAATGCCCGCATCTCGCGATGCGCATCTCCCAACTGGCGCGCCAGCTCCAATGCCCGGTACGCCAGATCCACACCGGTCACGATCTCCTCGCGCCCCTGAATGCTTCCAACGCCCGGTTGTTCCAGCAGGGCATCCACCATGAGTGCCGGGTCCCGCTCCAGCTGCTGCGCCAGCTCCAACATCGTGCGCGCATCATTGCGCCCGGATTCTATCTCACCCAACAAATAGGCAGTCTCACGGCGCAAATTAAGGATGGACAGGCGCTGCCGATCAAGCACATAGCGTGCTTCTTCGCTCACAGCATTCTGCTTGAGAGAATCCAATAACGTCAGCGCATGACTGTAGTGCTCCAAAGCTTCCGCATTGGCGTATACCCGGCGCGCCTGCTCTGCAGCCTTGAGCGTGAGATCCAACGCCTTCTCCAGACTACCCGCTTGCCGATAATGGTAGGCGACCATGCCATAACGCTGAGGATGCTCCTTGCTGCTATCTAGGAGTGGCTCCAAAGCCTCCGCCACTTTGAGATGATAGGACGCCCGCTGCGTACTGAGCAGACTATCATACGCCACCTCGCGGAGTAACAGCGAGGTGAAAGCGTATTCCATCCCCAAATCGGGGACAAGCTGGCGCTCCTCGATGAGCTGCTCCCGCTGCAGCTGGGTCAGGTGCTGCTTCAGAGCAGATTCATCCTGCGTCAACGCGCGCAACGCCTTCTGCCAAAAAACTGCGCCGATGACCGCAGCTGCCTGGAGCACGTGCCGCACTTCCGCCTCAAGCCGGTCGAGTCGCGCGAGCAGCAAGGTCTGCAAGCTATCTGGCAAATCCAGAGAGGTGAGCGGACGTGTTAGCTGCCACTCGCCAGTATCGGTGTCGCGCACAAGAACGCCCTGCGCGATCAAGGCGTTTGCCAGCTCGTGCAAATAGTAAGGGTTGCCCTCGGCACGCTGCAACACCAGCTGGCTGACCCTTTCCGGCAGAGTTCTGACGCCAATCAACCAATCCAGCAATTCCAGGCTTTCTGCGGCGTTGAGCGGAGGAATGGAGATTTGGGTGAGTCGGTGCGGGTATTCAGTGCCCACATAGTGCCGAAAATGCCAGACAGGCGAGCTGCGATCAGGGCGAAAGACAACGAGCCAAAGTAAGGGCTGAGTATCGCAAAGTGGCAGGCAGTGCTGGAGCAATTCCAGGGACGTGTTATCCACCCAATGCACATCGGAGAAAAACAACACCAGTGGACTGCGTTGCGCCAAAGCTACCACCCACGAACGAATGGCATGGAAGAATTGCCGCTTGAGGCTCTCGGCATCCAAATGGCTCACCCGCTCAATGATACCCTCCTCCAATGGCAGAGCGAGGAGCGCCGCCAGAAAGGGGTAGGTCTCGACAAAATCCTCGCCCCAGAGCTGCTGCGTTTGCTCGCGAAGACGGTCGCGCAGCGCCTCGCGGGGTTCATCACGGCGCATGTTAAGCCAATTCTGGAGCATATCGCGCCACATGGAGTAGGGCCAGGATTGGTCATAGGAACGGCAGCGACCACGCAACCAGAGGGCGTCCGGGGGCAAAGGCGCCTCGACTCCCACAGCGGCGAGTTGCGCATCACGATGCCGCGCTTCCGCACGCAGCATTGCCTCACGGGTGAGATGTTCCCGAACCTGCGTGACCAGGAAGGATTTGCCCATGCCCTTCTCACCAGTGATCAAGGCGATGCCTCCGCGCCTCCCCTGAAGCGCCTCGATACAGCGCACCAGCTGCGCAAACTCGCGCTCGCGCCCGATGAGAGGAGGCGTGAGCCGGTACAATTCTTCACGCAAAATCAAGTCAGTATCCGTAGCCAGGGCGAGAGGGCGGTAAACAGTCACCGGTTCTCGCAACCCTTTGACGCTGATTTCACCCAGAGGCTCCCAGGCAAAGTAGGGTTGAGCGAGGCGATATGTGCTCTCGCTGACCAAAACAGTGCCGGGTTCCGCAGAAGATTCCATACGCGCCGCCACAGTAATAGCTTCACCCATGGCGGTATCCTCACGATAGCTCTGTCCGCCTACACTGGCAACAATGACATCACCAGTATTGACGCCGATGCGCAAACTCAATTCCAGCCCTTGCCCTGCCAGTTCCGCAGCATAGGCTTTGGCAGCTCGCTGCATCCGCAACGCCGCCATTACTGCCCGCTCCGGATCATCCTCGTGCACCGCCGAAGCCCCAAAGAAAGCCACCAGTCCATCGCCACGGAACTGGCTGATCTCACCGCCCAAGCGATAGACTTCTGCTTCAAGCAGCTGCAAAACATGATTCATGAGCTCGACCCACCGTTCGGTGCCCACTTGCTCCAGGATCTGGGTGGAACCACGCACATCGGCGATGATGATAGTGGCAACACGGCGCTCGCCCTCCAGCTGTGTTGCGCCTGGTTCAGATGTGAGCAGTGACGGGGCGGGAATCTCAACAGAAGAAGCACCCTGCGCCACGACCGCCGGGAGGAGTCCCTCAGCTGCAGGCGCAGGCTCTAGTGGCGCACCACACATGCCACAGAAACGGAATTCGGGTGGGTTATGAAAGCCACAGGTGGAGCAGGCGCGCGCCAGGCGTGCGCCACACATGCCACAGAAGAGCATGCCGGGAGGACTTTCGAAACTGCAATTCGGGCAAATCAACAGCGTTGGCATCGGAAAACTCCAAGCAATGGAGTACAATCCGCCGTTGCTCAGGCGGGTCTACCACATTAAAGCACAGAGCTCAGAGAAAGCAATTCGGAAGCAGCAATTCCCAATATGAAGCCTTTGACGCAACTGTTTAGCGTTTCCCCGCTTGCCACAACAAGGAGCGACTGAATCGCCGCTTCAGGCTAAAGCTGCGATGGCGAGTTGCGCCTGGCGGTGGCAGGCATGTCTATGGAAATCTAGACCTGCACCAGGTGTGACCGCCCGGCACAGCCAATCTCTCTGCCCCTGGCGCCCGCGGCTGCTTTCGGTGTGTTTCGGTGATTTTCGGTGTTCGGTTGGGCGGTTTTTCGATCACCGAAATCACCGATTTCGCCGAGAAGTCTGAAGCCCGAAACTGGCGCCCGGCGCTGGAAATCTGAAGCGTTACGGTCCGACAGCGTCTCGACCGGGTCCCATGTCTGACTATTTGTAAAAATATTTGCAACAATTATGCGATTTTGATTGTTACTTGTCAATCATAAAGACCAGTTGCTGAAGTTTAAGAGAACAGACAGGCTTGTAATGGAAATCTGAACAGCTCCCCTTTGATATTAGTTAACCCTAAACGACCGGTACAATTAAGGCAATTGTGGAGCAAAAGCTATGTCCACCGACTTTTACCGGGGATATCATCCCTATGAAAAGCCATATTTGGAATTGCAGATTCAGAAGGGTAGTGGATATCGGGGGACGAACAATCCAACCTGACACTCCAGTTGCCCTGCTGGTCCACTGACCAATGAAGAGCGCAGAGGGTAGATCTTTAGGGGATCAATCTTCATCGTAATGGTTGCAGGTGGGTGGAAGCCCTTTAAGCTCGTTCACCCACCTGCGACTGTCATTGCCTCAGAGAGAGAGGCACAGAAGTTTCGTTGCTTGCAACGTCACTTTTTCAGAACCTGATCCAAGAAGGCGAAGACCAGCTCCAGGTTCTCCTGTGTGGTGAATTCTGAGGTCCCGTGCCCGGCGCCATCGAGCAAGACCAGCGTGATCTTTTCCTCGCCAAGTGCTGAGGCAAGCGCATTCGCGAAGTCAACCGATT
>JAKJAC010000299.1:4723-5021 GCA_022707705.1 Chloroflexota bacterium | reverse complement strand
GTGGTAACGTGGTCACGTGATGACATGATGAGGTTGAGGAGGAGCCAGAGGAAGAGGATGGGCACCCAGGGCAGGATGGATTGGCGCAGGAGGCTCGCGATACCGAGGCTCAAGCCGAGCTGGAAGGCGAGCGACCAGGGGATGCGGCCCTCGGCGCGGAGGGTTTGGGCGATGCGTAGGGCGCGCTCCAGCGACCAGAGGAGCACGGTAATGGTGAAGGTCTCGGTCATGATGGTGGCGGCGTAGAGGATGAAGTAGCCGTAGACTGCGGCGCAGGCGGCGGCGATGAGGGGGAGAG
>JAKJAC010000299.1:0-4713 GCA_022707705.1 Chloroflexota bacterium | reverse complement strand
TGCGGTCAGTGAAGAGGGTGCGAGTCAAGCGGTAGACCATGAGCGGAAGCAGGATGCCTCCGGCGACTGCCTGGAAGAGGCGCATGGCGAGCGGATGGGGACCGAAGATGCCGTAGACCGCGGCGACGATGAGGGAGTAGAGGAAGGACCAGTGCGCGGTGGGTGTCTCCGCGGGGGTGAAGGGATACCAGGCGCGGGGGAAACTGAAGCCCTCCCCTTGGAGCAAGCGCACCGCCAACCAGTGGTAGCTGCGCTGGTCGGTGAGCAGCGGCGGCGCATCGACGATATCGCCGTAGTAGAAGGCGACTGCTACGCGAAGAAGAACGGAGAGGAGTAGGACGCAGATTAACGCAGATAAACGCTGATGGGAAGAAAGAAATTGGATAATTCCTTTTAGTTTAGTCATGCGGGTTTCAACCAAGAGAGGGTCCCTTTGCGGTCGGTGGCAAAGGCTTTGCGTTTGACTTCGGGTTTGGGACCAAAGTTGAGTAGCAAGCCCACTTCATAGGGGGTCGCCTTGAGATAGTTGAGCAGCTGCGCCTCGTGCTCCTCCAGCAGCGCATTCACCGCTTTCAGCTCCACGATGACCGCGTCATTCACCACCAAATCGGCGGCATACTCCCCCACGAGCGTTTCATGATAGTAGACGGTGATACGCTGCTTCTGCACCACATTCAAGCCTAAAGAATGCAATTCCAGCGCCAGCGCATTGGCATAGACCTTTTCCAGGAAGCCGTAGCCCAACGCATTGTACACGGCGTAGAATCCCTTGATGATGATTTCGGTAAGATCGCTGTGTTTATAGTCTGCCATAGTTATTCACCTGTTTTTCCTTTGGACGCAGATTCACTCAGATGACGCAGATAAGGACTGGTTATTTTTTCTGATCAGCGTTTTCTGCGTTAATCAGCGTCCCAAATCATAAATCTTATCCCAGGCGGGGTAGATGCGGCGCCAGTTGTAGCGCTCCTCGACCCAGGCGCGACCGTTGGTACGCAGGCGCTCTCCCGCGGCAGGCTCTCTGAGCAGGTGCAGGACGGCAGCGGCGAAATCTTCCGGGGTATCCGCCAGGAGGATGTTCTCGCTATCGCGGACTTCGATGCCCTCCGCGCCGATGGTGGTGGAGACGATAGGCAGCCCCCACCCCCAGGCATCCACGATTTTCACGCGCATCCCCCCACCCGCGTGCAGCGGCACGATGAAGGCTGCGGCTTGTTTGAGGTAGGGACCCGGATCGGGCACGTAGCCGGTGACGTGGATGTTGCGCACGCGCTGCGGCAGGCTTTCGACCACCTCCGGGGGATTCTTGCCGACGATGGTGAAACTGGCTTCGGGCGCGTGCTCCAGCACCCGGGGGAAGGCGCGCTCGGCAAACCAGAGCACGCCATCAATGTTGGGGGGCCAAAACATGGTGCCCAGGTGCAGCACGCTTCGGGGTGTGGCGACGCGCTCCACCAGGGCGCGATCCGCCGGATCCACGCAGATAGGAATCAGCGTGGAATGCGCCTCCAACCACTCCGCGCGCGCGCCATCCATCACCGCCAAAATCGCCTGCCGGTCCTCATCGCTGACGAAGCTCACGTGGTCGAAGAGGCGGTAGGTGTGCGCCTCGTAGCGCCCGAGCGCCCGCGCCTCACGCCGGTAGAGCGCCCGCTTGAGGGGGTTGCGCACATAATCCGCCATGCGCATGGGGACGAGATAGAGCGCGTTATGCGCATCCAGGAAGGTCCTGACGGCGGCATTGGGATTGGCGCGGCGGAGGCAACGGCGGGCGTAGAGCGCGTATTGCGCCATCGAGACCTGGTCGGCGTGGATGAAATCGAAGGGCTGCGCCTGAACCAGGCGTTGCAGCAGCGCGCGCAGCGCGCCAATCTCATCGCGCACCACGATGACGGGCTGCCCGCTCACCCCGGAGATTACCCCCGCGCGCAGGTTGCGCAGGAAGGAGCGCTGCATCGGGACGGTGTGCACGGCGCGGCAGAAGGTCTCCAGATGCGCCACAGCTTCCGGGCGGTCATCCGCGCGGACGAAGGAGACCAGCGTAATCTCGTGCTGCTGCGCCAGGTGCCGCAGCACATAATACGCGCGAATCTTGGGACCGGCATCGAGTGGATAGGGCAGTACCTGGGTGAGGAACAGAATGCGCGCCATGCGGCCCACACCCCTTTCAGCAGCACCATCACGCTCACGGTGCGCAGGAGGATGCGCAAGTCGAGCAGAAGGCTGGCGTGCTTGATGTAGTAGAGGTCGTATTCCAATTTGACGAGCGCGTCTTGCATGGAGTTGCCGTAATCGAATTGGACCTGCGCCCAACCGGTGATGCCGGGGCGCAGCGCGTGCCGCGCGCGGTAGAAGGGCAGCTCGCGCGCCAGCTGCTCGACAAATTCCGGGCGCTCCGGGCGGGGACCGATGACGCTCATCTCGCCCAGCAGGACGTTGAGCACCTGCGGCAGCTCATCCAGACGGGTCTTGCGCAGGGCGCGCCCAATCCAGGTGATGCGCTTATCGCCCTCGCAAGCCCAGACCGCGCCGGTGCCCTTCTCCGCATCGGGCACCATGGAGCGGAACTTGATCATCCAATAGGGTTTACCGCGCTGCCCCACACGCTCCTGGCGGTAGAAGAGCGGACCCGGGCAGGTGAGCGCATTGATGAGCGCCACGAAGGGCACGAGCACTCCCAGCGCCACCAGCCC
Source organism: Chloroflexota bacterium (assembly GCA_022707705.1). Taxonomy (GTDB): domain Bacteria; phylum Chloroflexota; class Anaerolineae; order B4-G1; family SLSP01; genus JAAZNO01. The sequence continues at coordinate 2,020 of JAKJAC010000299.1, read as the reverse complement.
CAAGAGCGCCAATACCAAATCTACTATACGCTTGAGCAGCGTGTAGACGCGCTCGCCCGCGCTATCCCCCATCCAGACCAGCATCTGCAGGTCGCGCCCGATATGTTCCACCGGCACGCGCCCCAACAGGCGTTCGTAGAGCACCGGCATGGTAATCAGCCGGAAACCGCGTTCCTGGCATTCGAGCAGCGCCGCGAACAAATCAGGATTGATGGCATGGCGGTGCGTGATGGCGACGATAATCTCATTCACCTGATGCGCTGCGGCGATTTCGCGCAGGTGGTGATGGTCGCCCAAGACCGGCAGCCCCTCGACCACGGCGTTCTGAAATTCGGGGTCGTCATCCACAAAGCCCACGAGCTCATAGCCGGTGCCGCGATAGGGATTGGGGGACGCTGAGGACGTGCGCAGCGCCTGCACGAGCGTGCGCCCGGACCAACCCGCCCCGACGACGAGCGCGCGCTGTTCGAACCAGGGCTGCACGAAGACCTGCGCGTAGAAAGCACGCCAGGCCGCGATGGCGCCCACCATGAAGAGCAGCAGATAAAAGACGTAGCGCCGCGTCTCCAGCGGCGGCGTGAGGACGGGGATGGCGGTGTAGAGCAGCGCCGCGCTGAGCGCGGCGAGCACGCCGTAGGGCACGCTGCGGACGCTCCACGCGGCTTGCGCCAGGTTGTAGCAATCAAAGAACAGCGCTGCCAGAATCCACACGGCGGTGAGGGTGAGGTACCACCGGACTGCGAACCAGGATTGCGCTATCGAGGGCGCCAGGTTCAGACCCAACCGGATCGCGAAGAACAAGGCGACGTTGACCAGCAACACATCCACCACAAACAGCAGCGCCCGGCGCTCGGAAACTCGGAGGCGCATGCCCGGCAAGGCGATGGGACGCGGTAATTTCAAGCGCCGCGCCGGGCGCTGCGCCTGGGGCGGCTTAGGTGGTTCGCAACTGCCGGATTCAACGGGGAACTCAGGACCTTCGGTACTCATGCTGCCCTCTCAAACTGGTGTACAGCTGACTCAGCGCTGCCTCCTCGGCTTCGCGCTGCGTAGTATACCACCTTCCGCAATTCAGCGCAAAATCGCACTGGCGCTCGGGAGATTCCAGACTTTGGAGGGCTTCTGCCAGGGCTGCCGCCAGCGCGCCGGCATCGCCTGGGGGGACCAACCAACCCGTGCGGCCCTCTTCCACATATTCGGGGAGCGCTCCGGAGCGCGAGGCGATGACGGGTTTGCCGAAGGCATAGGCGGCGGGGATGAGCGCGGATTGGGTGGCGCCGATGTAGGGCAGCACCAGGAGCGACGCCTCGCGAAAGAGCGCGAGCGCTTCCGCATCCTCGATGCGGTGCTGGCGCAATTCCACCTCCGGCGGCAAGGCGCCGGACCAGAGGCTGTGGAGCTCGCCCTTGCCCGCCAGGATGAGGCGCCCCACTCCACCCCCGGCTTTGTAGCGCTCCCAGGCTTGGAGCAGGACGGAGACGCCCTTGTATTTTTCCAGACGGCCGAAGAAAAGCACAACAGGAGAGGGAGAGGGGGGGAGAGGCCCCGACCGCAGCGCTCGGGGGGGAGTGGGGGAGTGAATTGAAGCGTCAAGCTCGGAGCTTAGGTCATAGCCGAGGAAGAGGTGGAGGAGGGGGAGGTGGGTGACGGGGTAACGGGAGAGGCGCTCCTGATAGCGCTTGCCGTGGACGAGGATGGCGGTGGCGGTGTGGAGGACGGCGCGGTTCCAGAGATGCAGGAGGGACCCGTAGGGGGAACCGGGGTGCGGGTCGAGATCGTGCAACGTATGCAGGGTGGGAATGCCCAGCTGCCGCAGGCGGCGCAGCAGGAGGGGGTTCCAGAGGTGGGGACCGGTGAAATGAATCACGTGATAACGTGGGAACGTGGGAACGTCAGAACGTAATAACGTGTCCAAGCCGAGGCGCTTCCAGGTGGTGGGGAGTCCGAGGAGCCCCTGAAGGGAGAAGCCGGAATCGCGGGTGGCGACGGGGGTGAAGACGGTGACCTCGGGCGCGTAGCG
>JAKJAC010000298.1 GCA_022707705.1 Chloroflexota bacterium | reverse complement strand
TGAGGTCGGAATCGCCAGCGGGCAAGGCGCGCGCAGGAATGAGAGGCGCCGCCAGACCCGTGGTCGGGGTCACGATGACATCCGCGGTCTGGAAAGCCTTGCGGAAATGGGCAATGAGCCGGGAGCGCACCCGTTGCGCCTTGACGTAGTCCATAGAGGTAAAAGCGCGCGCCAGGGTCAAATTGGTGCGCACATCCAGCCCGTGCTGATGATGGTGTTCGGCGTGGAAGCAATCCATGGCTTGCGCCATTTCCGTGGCAATGGTGATGACGTGCGCCACGCGCGCCGCTTCCAGGTCGGGGATGACTACCTCGTGAAGTAGCGCACCCAAACCCTCGAATTGCTTGAGCAACGCCTCACACGCTGCTACGACTTCCGCAGTGGCGTGGCGGAACCAATCCCAGAATACGCCAATCCGCAAGCCTTGAATCTTGGGATTATACCAACCCTCCAGAGTGGGCGCAGGTTGGAGCAAGGACGTGGCATCTTTGGAATCGGGACCCGCCATCATCGCGTACCCCAAAGCGGCATCGGCGGCGCTGGCGGCGAGGGGTCCAATGTGGGCGATACTCCAATCTAGCGGCGCTGCGCCGAACTCACTCACGCGTCCGTAAGTGGGCTTCAAGCCGACCACACCGCAGAACGCGGAGGGAATGCGGATCGAACCGCCGCCATCGGCGCCGATGGCGATGGGGCACAAGCCCGCCGCGACCGCCGCAGCCGCACCGCTGGAGCTGCCGCCCGTGTAGTGCGCCGGGTTGTAGGGATTGCGCACAGTCCCGTGATGGGGGTTCAAACCGGTCACGCCGATGCCGATTTCGTGCATGTTCGCTTTGCCAATCAGAAGCGCGCCCGCAGCACGGAAACGGGCGACGACAGTGGCATCCTCGGTCACAGGCGCCTGCCCCAGAAATGCGGTCCCCACGGTGGTGGGATAGGGCATCATATCTACTTCATCCTTGACCGCCACCGGCACGCCATCCAGAGGTCCACGCGGGAGTCCCTCCAGGTAGCGCTGCGCCGATTCACGCGCCAACCGCAAGACTTCCTCCGGTTTGACTGCGATAATCGCGCGCAAGGGTGGTTCGGCGGAATTGCTGGATTCGATGGCGGCGAGGACCTGCTGCGCCACCGTCTCCGGGGAGATGGCGCCGCTGCGGTAAGCTGCCACGTAATCCATAGCGCTGGCGAAACGGAATCCAGGGCGCGGCGAGGGGCTGTGCGACCATTCCGACACCGGTATCGTCGCATCCGGCGCGGAGGGGGTAGTCACGTGGTGAATGGGGAAGTTGGTGGGCGCCTCGTCGAAGTTCAAACGCCGCAAATGGGTCACCCCGGCGCTTTGCAGAAGACTGGGAATCAGCAGACCGCCCAGCGGTCCTTCCAAAAGAGCAACAAAGGCTTTGAGGGCGAAGCCTGAGAGATAGGGCAGTCTGACGGATTTCAAATCGTAAGCGGTGTTCGTGGGCATGGATGACCTCCCGTGAGTGATAGAAGTGACATCAGATTCAACGGTAAGTATAGTACGAAAAACCAAAGCCCCCAATACCGGTCGCCTCTCCAGCGTTGGATGGGTTTTGCCCACCGCGAAATTCGCCTTCATCAACGCGGCGAATTGTAGAAAGCGCCAACTCGAAGTACAATTCTCTTCTATCCAAGTGTTATCAAAGGAGCAGCACTATGCACAGATTTCCATTCTCCCGTTTTGAGCCAATGCGCCTGAAGGGCATTCGCCCTGGCGGATGGCTGCAGGAGTTTCTCGAGCATCAAGCGACGGGGCTTACCGGCAATGTGGAAGTCTCGGCGTATCCTTATGGCACCGAATTCTGGGGTAGCCAGGAAGATGATCTAGAAGGCTCCTACGGCACCTGGTGGCCCTACGAGCAAACAGCTTACTGGATTGACGGAGCCCTGAAGTGCGGTTATCTCATTGGTGATAAGGAGCTCTACAACAAAGCGGTGAGCGAGGTGGATTTCGCGATAGAGCACGCCGATGAGAATGGCTTTATCGGACCGGAGCATATGCGCGACAAGGACCGTTGGCCCCATGCAGTGTTCTTCCGCGCCGCGTTGGCACAATACGAAATCAGCGGCGATGCGCGTTATCTGGAAGCCCTAATCCGGCACTATCACGCCATGCCGCATCCCATGGGCTGGGATCGCGATGTAACCGGCGTGGAGATTCTGCTCGCGCTGTACCGGGAGACGGGGCAATCCGACCTGTTGGAGATGGCGGAGACGCTCTACGCGCGCTTCAATGCCCTGGCACCGGAACACGATTGCGCGCTGCAGACGCTGGCTTCGGATAAGCCACTCACCGAGCACGGCGTCACCTTCAATGAAATCGCCAAACTCGCCGCCATGCTCGCCTGCGCGACCGGCAAAGCGGACTATCTCGATGCGGTTGTGCACGGATATGCCAAACTCGACGAGCAAGCGCTGCTCGCGGATGGCTTGCACTCCTGCTCGGAGCACATTCGGGGCAAGGGCGCGCGCGACATGCACGAGACCTGCGACATCACCGATTATACCTGGGCGCTCGGCTATCTACTTCAAGCGACGGGAGAGGCGCGCTACGCCGATCGCATCGAGCAGGTCATCTTCAACGCCTTACCGGGCGCTATCACCAAGGATTTCCGCGCCCTACAGTATTTCTCCTGCCCCAATCAGGTGCTGGCGACCAGCACTTCGAATCACAATCTCTTCATGCACGGGCTGAACTGGATGAGCTACCGCCCCGACCACGAGGTGCAGTGTTGCCCCGGCAACGTCCATCGCGCCATGCCGAATTTCGTCTCTCGCATGTGGATGCAAACGCCCGATAATGGCATCGTGGCGGCGCTGTACGGACCCGGAACGCTGCGCAGCACTGCCGGCGCAGCCGAAACGCCGGTCATAGTGACCGCACGCACACGCTATCCCTTCGAGCAAACCATCGAATTCACGCTAGAACCGGCGACCGCGGCGACCTTCCCCTTTGGGGTGCGCATTCCGGTATGGTGCGAACAGGCAAGGTTGCTCCTCAACGGAAAAGCGGTGGAGGCAGAGCTGACCCCGGGAACGTTCTTCACGCTGGAGCGGGAATGGCAGTCCGGGGATGTGCTCAGGCTGGAGCTGCCGTTTGCACTGCAACTGCACGCCTGGGATGCAGGAGGCATCAGCCTGAGCTACGGACCGCTGACGCTCGCGTTCCCGATTCCCACACATGCGGAAGTCGAGGGCGAGAATTCGACCACGCTGCAACGCCAGGCAACGCTCGGCGAGGGCTACCAACCGCGCCCGGCGGTCAGCAAGCCGGATTTCCCGGCGTGGAATCTGACCCCCGCCGGACCGTGGGCCTATGCGCTGTGTGTGGATGAAGCCTCGCTGAAGGACCTGCGAGTCGAATGGAATCCGCAGTGCCAAGACCCCTTCGATGCCGCCAATCCCGCGTTCACCGTGCGTGTGAAAGCGCGCCGGGTGCGTGGATGGCGCACGGTGCGGCAGAAACGCATCCGGCAGTTCGGGCACTGGACTGAGGCTGGGGAATTCCGGCGCGGCATGCGCAGCATCGAGGGTGATTTCACCTTCACGCCGCCGCTGCCAAACCCGCAAAGCCTGGCGGATAGGCTGAGCGATGAAGTCGAGGAAATCACGCTGATTCCGTATGGCGCGACGCTGCTACGCCTGACGGTGTTTCCGCAAGGGTGAGAATCCCCTACGGCAGGGTAAAGGGTAAGTCTCTACTATGATTCTAGCAGGCGGGCGCAACCCTCCTGCTAGAATCACCCCATAGAAGGCGCAGGTTCTACCGTGAAGTGATGCGTGGCTCGGGCCATGCCAGGTCAATGCGGAAGGTCCGGCGCAGCAGGTTCTGGAAATCCTCCAGATGCGCCGGGGTGTTGCGCACCTGCCGGGGCGTCAAGCCCTTCTCCAAACAGGTAGCGGCTAAGGCGCCCGCTGCCTCGCCGATATTCCATTCCACCGGATGCAGGCGATAACAGCCGTTGGTGATGTGGGTGACGCCCGCATTCTTGCACGCCGGCAGCAGGTTTTCCACCCGCACCGGCAACAGCATGCCCAATGGAATCTGGAAGGGCCAGCTCGGAATATCCACGTAGGTCCGCAAGCCGGTGCTGGGGTGCAGGTCAATGCGGTAGGTGCCGATGCCCACGCTATCGAAGAATTGCTCCGCCCCGCGCAAAGCGCCCCGCGCCTCGACGCCGATGTGCTGCTCCAGGACCGTGAATTCAGCCTGAATGCGACGGCTTTCGCGAATGTAGATATGTTTGGCAAGTCCATCGCTGGTACCGACGATATCGGGTCGTAGCCGCAACCCGCGATAACCGTAACCGCCATCGAGACGCGGCGCTTCGGTCTGCATCCAATAGAGCATGGAAAGGCTCAGCTGGCGCGCGCCCTGCAGGTTGCGCTGCGCCTCCTCCGCGGAGACGCCCAGCAATGGACCCAACCAGTAGTCAATCTGGGGCCAATTCACCAGGGTGATGTCGCTCGGATACAACCCCTGGGGGTAGTGTTGGCGATAGAAGATGCGGCGGTAATGCCAGAAGTCCTCAGCGTGCACGCGATCGGAGGGACCATTGAAAATCGCGCGATGCCGCGTGAGAAGCGTCTCGGGGTCCACATCGATCCAGCTCAGTTGCGGCGCGGGCCAGAAATCCGCCTGATAGCTGCGCCAGAAGGCGTAGTCCTCAGGCTGCTCAATGGTGTGATCCTCATCGGGCAGGTAATCCAGCGCGAAACACCAGGAGACGGCTTGCTGATCCAGGGGATCGGCGGCGCCGGGCAAGGCATGCGGCTCACCGGTATCCTGCTGGCTTTCGGAGCCGATGACGTGCTCCACACGCGCGAGTTCCAGAAGCTCGCCGAGCTCTGTGGCATCTAGGATAAAAGCCGCGGCAATCGTCACCGCCTCGCCCGTGGTTTCATCCAGCAAAGTCACGGCACGCACGCGGTCGCCATCAGTCTCAGCGGCGATGGGACGATGCCGCAGGAGCACCTGCAGCTGCCGGTTGGCGCGGTAGGGCGCAAGCAGCGCTTCCAGCACCGCAACTGCCACACGCGGCTCATGGCAAAGGGGGCTGACCCAACCC
>JAKJAC010000297.1 GCA_022707705.1 Chloroflexota bacterium | reverse complement strand
CGCAGTCGGTTTTGAGGTCGCCGATGCTGCGGGAAACAGCACGGGCGTCACCTCGGTGCTGATAGAGAACAACTGGGGTCATCACACCTTTCCGCGCTCCCGTCCCACAGCCGGTTTGACCCGCGTGGACGCAATTCGGCAACCGGACGGCGCCTACCAATGCCGAGAAGTGTGGTCCAGCAACGAAAAGGGCATCGGTGTGTCCAAACTATCGCTGGGGAATGGCTTGGCATACAAGTATTGGCGCGAGGAGACGGGCTTGATCACTCGATGGGTGCTCGCCGGCATTGACTGGCGCACCGGAGAGACGGTTTTCCGGCAACGCACGGGCGCTGGATTAGGCTACAATAACTGGGCTGGCGCCCTCTTCCTGCATCCTGATGGGGGGATCGCGTATTCCACCACCATTTTCGGTCTGGTGGCAGTGCGTGATGGCACACCCTGAGCCCACCTTCCAGGAGCGCCCACATGAACCGTGAGGAATTTGCTGCCCTATTCGAACATCCTGTAGCCATGGGATCCTTCCGTAGCTGGTTCCGCTTGGTGACCCGCCACAAAGACCTGGATGCCCGTTACCTGCTGCGCGTCCTTTTCGTGACCCTCACCACACTGCTGACCAGTCCCGTGCGGGTCTTCGAGCAGCTGCGCTACGGCAACGCCGTGCGCCGCACCCCAATTCCCCCCGCGCCCATCGTCATCATCGGGCATTGGCGCACCGGCACCACCCACGTGCACCTGCTGCTCTCCAAAGACCCGCAATTCGGCTTTGTCCCCATGTTTGAAACCCTGGCGCCCGGCTTCTTCCTCACCGGCAGAGGGCTGATCAAGAAGATCGTGGGATACTGGTTGGAAAAAGGACATCCCACCCGGTTCATTGATAACGTTCCCCTCCGCATCAATGCCCCGCAAGAGGAAGAGTTCGCCCTGGCGAACATGACGCCGCAATGCTTCCTGCACATCTTTTCCTTTCCCCGCCAGGCAGCGGAGATCTTTGCGCGTACCACCCTGTTCCAGGGCATCTCCCCGGCAGAACTGGACGAGTGGTCTGCCTGCTACCTGGAAATCCTCCGCAAAGCGGCGCTGCACACCGGCGGCAAACAGCTGCTGCTCAAGAACTGCGCCGATACCGGCAGAATCCCCGCGCTGCTCAAGCTTGTCCCTGATGCCAGATTCATCCACATGGTCCGCAATCCCTACGACGTGTTCATGTCCACCCAGCGACTCTGGCATGTGGTGCTCTCGAAATCACAATTGCAGAGAATTGATGCGGCTGAGATTGACCGCTTCATCCTGCAGTTCTACCCCGCGCTCATGCAGCAATACCTCGCCGAGAGAGCGCTCATTCCGCCGGAACGCCTGGTCGAGGTGCGCTTCGAGGACTTGGAAGCAGACCCGCTGGCTGAGGCGCGCCGCATCTACCGGGCGCTGGACCTGCCAAATTACGCCGCTGCGGAACCGGCATTTCAGGCCTATCTGGCTTCGGTGACCGATTACAGCAAAAACCACTACCGCCTCACCGCAGAGATCATCGAACAAGTGAACCGGCACTGGTCGATTGCCTTTGACGTCTGGGGCTACACTCGCCTCGACCCAACCGCGGCAACCGCAACAGAATAGCACGCTGCGCCCGATGGACTTTAGCAGGAGCAACCCATTCGCGATCCAATAAAAGGAGTCTCCAATGCCTTTTTCGCGTCAACTACTCTGGTCTCTGGCAAAATACACCCTCGCCAACAAAATCCGTGGGCGGCGGCGCTTCCCCTTCGTGCTCATGCTCGAACCCACCCTGCGCTGCAACCTGGCTTGCGCCGGTTGTGGGCGCATCCGCGAACTCCAGGCATGCTCTGACCACAGCCTCACCCTGGCAGAGTGCCTCGCCGCCGTAGACGAAACCGGCGCTCCCATCATCAGCGTCACGGGCGGCGAACCGCTGCTGCACCCCGACATCGTTCCCCTCATCCAGCAAATCCTCGCGCGCAAGCGCGGCGTCACGCTCTGCACCAATGGGCTGCTCCTCAAGGGCGCCCTCGACAACTTCAGCCCCAGTCCGTACCTCAGTTTTGTCGTGCACCTCGATGGGCTCGCGCAGACCCACGATGGCTACGCCGGGCGTGAGGGGGTCTTTGCCACCGCCATCGAGGCCATTACCGCCGCCAAACGCCGTGGCTTCCGGGTGATGGTGAACACCACCCTCTACAAAACGACCGAGGTCGCGGAGGTGGTGCAACTTCTGGAGCTGCTGGCGCAAATCCCGGTGGATGGCATCATGATTGCCCCGGCTTTCGGCTTCCAGGCGGTCGAAGCCGACCTGTTCCTCACCCGCGCCGAGGCGATTGCACGCTTCGGTCCCATCGCCGACCTGCAGGGGCGCGTCCCCTTCGCCGATACCCCACTCTACCTGGATTTCCTCACCGGCGAGCGCCAGCTGGCATGTCTTCCCTGGAGCACCCCCACCCGCAATCCCCGCGGATGGCGGCAACCCTGCTATCTGCTGGCAGATGCCTACCTGCCCACATTCCAGGCGCTGATGGAGGAAACCGACTGGGATGCGTATGGGACGGGGAACGACCCGCGCTGCGCCAATTGCATGGTCCACAGCGGGCACGATGCCGCCGCGATGAACGCCGCGCTGCGCAGCTTCCCTGACCTGTGGCGTCTGATCAAATGGGCGCTTTCATGAGCTCACGCTGCCGCAACCGGGGGTCCCTTTGATTGCCCTGCTCGCTGCGCTCGACCAGGAAGCCTCCGCTCTCCGGCGGCAAATGGCGTTGGCGCCCACGACCATCGCCGGGTTGGATGCGCCCATTTACACCGGCATTTATCGCGGGCGCACGGTGCTTCTGGCGATTACCGGCATGGGGCGCGCGAGGGCTGAAGCTGCCGCCGCCGCATTAATCGAACACGCGCCGGTCACGGCGGTGCTCTCCATCGGCTTCTCCGGCGCACTGTCTGCCGCATTGGAGGTGGGCGACCTCGTCCTCGTCTCACGCTTGCTCGCCCTCCCCGATTCGGACGACGATGCGACCACGCTCCCTCCCTGCGACCCCGACCCGACGCTGTTGCAGGCAGCGTCAGAAGCGTTCGGCGCCACTTCGCTGCGGGTCATAACGGGGCAAACAGTGACGATGTCTGCCGTCATCAACGCACCCGGTGAAAAACAGGCGCTCAACGGCCGCACCGGCGCCATTGCGGTGGATATGGAGAGCTACTGGATTGCGCGCTTAGCTGCCGCCCACGGCGTGCCCTTCATGGCGCTGCGGGTCATCTCCGATGCCCTGCACGACCCACTGCCCCCCTTCGAGCAATTCCTGGATGCGGATGGCACGCTCCACATGCGCCCGTTGGCTACCTACCTGCTTCGCAACCCCCGCAACAACCTGCGCCTGCTGCTGAAGACCGCGCGTCACTCCGGGCAGGCACAGCGCGCCCTGACCATGGGCGTCCTCCGCCTCTTTATCCCCCGGTAGAAGTATCTAGCTCAGACACCGGGTGCCGCGACGCTGGGCGTGTTGCCACGCAGCCGTTTGAAGCCGTAGAAACCGTTCATCGCCGCTGCCATCAAGAACGCGCCCGGACGCAACGTGCGTGCCGCCCGCGCCATCCGGCGCGCCACAGCGCCCGGCGCAAAAGCCCGCCGCCACAGCGTGCGATGCGCCTGAAGCAGCGCCTCCGGTGTCATCCCTTGAGGGGTAAAAGCCACATTGTAGCCATTGCTCGCAGCACTCCCCAAGCCTTCTGGCAACCGCCCCTCAGCAGCGAGGGTTGCGTACAGTGGCGTCCCCCGGTACGGCGTGAGGATACTGATAAAGGGCACATCCACCCCAATATCGGTCAGTTGGTCCGCCATTGCCACGATACTCTCGGGCGTATCCCCATCGAAACCGGCGACGAAACCCGCCATCACACAGATGCCGCGTTGGTGCAACGCCGCAATCGAACGCCGGTAGCGGTCCGCCTGGTTCTGCGGTTTATTCGCCGCCTTGAGCGATACCGCGCCAAAGGTCTCGATGCCGAAGAAGACGCCGATACAACCCGATGCCTCCATCAAGTCCAACAGCTCTGCATCCTGCGCGATATCCATGCTCGCCTGGGTCAACCACCAGCGCTTGAGAGGAATCATCGCCCGTAGCAGCTCCTTGATGGTCGAACGCGTCGCCGTCAGATTATCATCCCAGAACCACACCACCTTGCGCTGCCACCAGCTGCGAAAATCATCGTAGCGCACGTCGCGCAACACATCCTCGATGGGGCGCGTCCTGAAACCCGGATTGAGACTCGGCACGCTGCAGAAGGAGCACGCGAACGGGCAACCGCGAGTCGCCTGCACCACATGCGGCACAAAGAAATCCCGGGGCAACAGCTCGTAACGCGGGCGTGGAAGATTCTCCAACGCTGGCGGTTCGCCCTGATAGAGCTGCTGCAAACGCCCCGCTGCCGCATCGGCGAGCAACTGGGGCCACAACGCCTCCGCCTCGCCCACAACCACGGCATCGCAATGCGCCAGAGTCTCCTCGATCCAGAAAGTCGCGTGCGGTCCACCCGCCACCACCAGTTTGCCCCGCGCTCGAAAGGCATCTGCCAGGCGGTAAGCCTCATCGGCAAAACCGCTGAAGAATGAGAGCGCCACCAGGTCTGCATCCGTGTCCAGATTCACCGCTTCCACCTGCTGGTGAATCACCCGGACTTCATGCTCGGGCGGGGTCAGCGCGGCGAGGTAAATACCCGAAAGCGGCGGCACAAAATTCTTCTCGTGGCCCAAACGATAACGCGGCACATAGACAACAATCAAGTCAATCTTCATGGAAATCTCCTCCGGTTCAAAGGATGATCCACCCCCAACAACATTCAGTATAGCGGAACCGGACTTCCATAAACTACCGCATTCAACCTCCCCCAAAATCCGATAGCTTTTGAGCGCCTTTGGCTTGGTTTGGGGCTTTCGAAGCAGGTCGCTGACCGAAACCGCGCCACGCCACGCACACTGCCCTTGAAGCGCAAGCAAGGCATTCGGTCCGGGGTTGACGCGTCAACCCAGTTGACGAAGCAGCCATATCGTGCAGCGGGTTCTGCAGGGGACGCAGAAGCCCTCCGAACTGCTACGAATGCCCT
>JAKJAC010000296.1 GCA_022707705.1 Chloroflexota bacterium | reverse complement strand
TGCGCAGCCCACAGAGAATAGCGATGTGGACTTCCGCGTGACCCTGGGCTGGAACTACAACCCTTGCACCGGAACGACCACGGCGGTCTGGCACGCTACCCCCACACCCACACCTACACCCACAGCAACTCCTGAAGGGCAGGAGTAAGGCTCCCTACACAGAGGTAAACAGAGGCGGCGTTTGGCGCCGCCTCTGTTGTTACCTGCTCGCAAAGCATTGCGAAAATTCACCGGCCTATCGCGTCCATCATTCTCGATGATGCACCGATTCGGTCACTGCATTACGGATTGGTGTTGTAGGCGCCACCGCACATCTCGAAGTGTTCCAGATGTTCGGCTTCAATCTCCGCAAACAGGTGACTGCCATCGTTCTTATTGCAGTCTACCATGAAGAAGTAGTAGGGCGTCTCTGCCGGGAAAGCAGCTGCCTGGATTGCCGCTGCGCCGGGGCTGGCGATAGGCGCCGGTGGTAATCCCAGTGTGCGGTACGTATTGTACGGTGAATCTACTTCCAGATCCACGAAGTAAATCACTCGTTTCCACCACGTCCCTTCCTCAGGGCGATAACCCAAGGCGTACTGAATCGTGGGGCAAGCCGCCAGGGGCCAGCCATCGCGTAGCCGGTTGAGGTAGACGCCTGCAATAACGGGACGCTCTGCATCCACTACTGCCTCACGTTCGACGATAGATGCCAGTGTGATGCCCTCGAAGAGGCTCAACCCATGCGCCGCGAAACTCTGTTGTACTTCGGGCGTCACCTGCTTCTCGAAGGCTGCCAGCATCCGTTCGATCAAGTCGTACGCAGTCGGCGCCTGAGGCAACCGGTAGGTATCTGGGAACAAGAAGCCTTCCAGGGTAGCCGTGACCGGCACTTGCGCGAGGAAACTGAAACGGGTAACCAGGTCGGTTTGCGCCCATCCGGTCGTCGCCAGCTGGAGGAAATCGTCAGGATTAATGCCGGTATCGGCTGAGACCAGTGTGATGACTTCTTCCAATCGCTTGCCTTCTGGAATGGTCACCTGGATATCGGGCGCGGCGGCGTTTTGCATCGCGAGCGCAATTTCCGGAATCGTCATAGCCGCATTCAGGCTATAGCTGCCGGCTTGAATGCCTGCATCGAGGCCCTTGTACTGCACATACCGCCGGAACAGTTCTGCATCGGTGATTAATCCCTCGCGCTGCAGCCGGTTGCCGATGACTTCGACGCTCTGCCCTGGCTCTACGGTAAAGGTCACCGGTGTGTCATCGGCGCTTGCCGCCTGGCTGAGTGCTTCCGTCTTGCTGTCAATGTAGAGGCCCAGGTACATGGATTCCAGTGAGCAAGATACGAGTAACAACATTGCCAATAGGCTAAGTAGTGTGAAAGTGTAACGGTGTTTCATGGTGCTCCTTGAAAAGTGCATCAGCAAATACAAAGCCACATGCTGACGGGGGTAACCCGATTCTAGGGTTTTTGACCCTCATTCCCTAGATGATCGAGATAACTCTGCAGGATAACCGCTGCAGCGATGGCATCAATCAAATGTTTCTCCGGGTGACGACCTTGTGTCCGCAACACCTCTTCGGCTTCTACGCTCGTGAGGCGCTCATCCCAGAATATTGTTGGGAGTTCTACAGCTTGCGCCAGGGCAGCGCCATAATTTCGCACCCAGGCGGCTTGCGCTCCTTCGGTGCCATCCATATTGAGCGGCAGCCCTATGATCAGAGTGGCTACCTGGTGTTGGTGAACCAGCGCTTCGATGTGGGCAAAATCGGCGGCGCGTGAGCTGCGATAGAACATTTCGAGCGGACGTGCCAAGATGCCATCGCTCAAGGCGATGCCGATACGCCGATCTCCGAGATCAAGAGCCAGATAACGCATGGTCGTGCAGGGTAGCGCCAAAACCAGGCAACCCGGTTACGGATTCCACTGGGCTGATACCGTCTCGAATTGCGTCCGCAGCGCGAGTCGCGGCATGAAGGGGAACCAGTCTGGTTTGATACTCAACTCGGGTGGCTGCGCCAGGGGCAGAGTGTTCGCCAACAACTCCCGAGCTGCGGCAATACGTAAGCCTTCTATATCCCGCCGGGCAGTTTCAAGATCCAGAGAAGCCGTTGCCAGGGCATGCGCGGTTACATAGAAGGTGAATCGCCCGGGTCCGATGTCTTCTTCGGCGGATTCACCGTATTCAAAACGTGTGTCGGTGAGCTCGTACCCTTCCGGCAGGGAACGTGCCAACTGCCGGAAGGCGACTGCCTGCACATTCCGCGCCTGCACCGCTTCACCTGTTACCAATAAGCGTAGCGATAACCCCAGCACTTCAGTTTGTTCGCCGGTGAGGTGCGTATAGGCTTCCTTGGGCACAGCCTGGATGACGAGAGTTTGGCGGGGTAGAAATTCCCCCGGTTCCAGGTACTCGCTTTCCAGTAGCCCCTCATAGGCTTCATTGAGCACCTGCTGCGCGACCATGCGCCAGAGGCGCTCTTTATCCGCTTCTGAGACGGTGGCGACAATTTGGCTCTCCGCACCGGAAATTGAATCGGGATTGGTTACCTTGAGTGCGAAACCCGCCATACCCTCAATGAAATTGATCTGGTAGGCGTCTACGTTGCCACGCGGACCTTCTTCAGTTGCCTCGATAGGTGCGCGTTCCTGCCCTAGCGGCGGCACTGTGACTTCGACTGTGGTAACGAAACGCACGGGGTAAGAACCTCCGGAAGTCCGTACCAGCGTGCCTTTAGGCACCCGGTAGGGCTGTGCCAGCAGGTTGGAGAACATGACATAACCCGTTGCTTTGCCGGAGAATGCGTAGCTCTGCCCGGCGGGGCGAATCTCGGCGTAACCCTCGAATTCATCGCCCACGCGGTGGGAGGGAATGACATTGCGCTGCAGGTCTACCTGCTCCAGGCTTGGGTCCACCGAGACGGGTATGATCAGGCTGTAGGTTTGGCTCTGGGGCGTCAGTTTCACTGTAGCCGTTGGCGTCAACAGAAAGGCAAAGCCGGCGAGCACCGCCAATACCCCGAACGCCAATATCCCTTCCAACACCCACAACCACCAGGGCTGGTGGTGACGCGCTGAAGGGACCTTCCGTGGCTGAGGCTCTTCAGCCCATGGAGGGCGGATCTGGGGTGTCGGGCGTTTGGGTCGCCGTTGGGCTGGAAGGCTCTGATGTCGCGTGAAATGAGCGCTTGCGGCTTCTTCGCTCGCAAAAACTGGAAATCCAGCCTGCCGTGCCAGCGGACGCCGGTCTGGGTCCTCCACGACCAATGCCATTTCGAGGTCCTGTTCCAGTCCGGCGCGCATGAGAAATTCGAAATCCAGCGGAACGCTCCAGCCCTTATCAGAGGCTTCCCAGGGCAACACCAGGAGCAACCGCTTGTCTGTGGCGCGACGTAACATCTCGCGCATGGTATAGCGATCATCTGTGGTCGTGATTCGCAGAATCGTTAAGTTCTGTTGTTCTTCCATCGGGGCGCAGTATGCCACAACTTGGTGATTTGCCAAGCGTGAATATGAGGGTGACTATCGCAGCCGATTTGTGTTGCAGTGTGAATTCGGCACAGGGCGCTTGTGGGCTATGACCTGAAAGGGACTGTGCAGACAGGGTGAAGCCTTGTCTGCACAGTCCCCTTATCGTGACGCGCGCGCTGCCGTTTGGCACAATCCCTTGTTACCGGCTTCGCTGCCTTGGCGGCGCTGTTGCGGTTTGGGATTCTGCCTCAGCTGGTTTGCCTGCGCCGCGCAGATTGACCAGTTTGTTCAGCATATCGAACCAGAATGGCGCGCCCAGAGCCAGAGCGAAGATGGTCAGTACCCATCCCCCGATTTTCGATAGCCATCCAACAAAGGTATTTGGCGCCAGCTCCACATCGGTTGCATCGGGGTGTTTCGGATCAGGCCAACCGAGCGGGAGTTGCAGCGCATACAGCTCGGTTATGTAGCCATCAATTTGTGTTAGAGGAGCCGTTTGTGTGGAGGAGGTCACACCTGTTGGCGAAATCGTTGTGGTGGTGGTCAATACAGTCAGGTTGCCCATTGTAGTGCTTAGGGTTTCCGTCGCTTGTACTGTGCTTTCCGTCTTTGCTGCAACCTGGTTCTCAGCGGCAATGACAACCGCTTCCCTCAGTGTGGGATCGCGGTAGAGCGTGTTGGCGATGAGCACGGTATCCACATTGAGCGCCAGGGTCACAACCGCAGCCACAATGAAGGTGATGAGCTGCAGTTTACGTTTGTACCAACCGGAGACACGTTCCATCGTGGTATTAAACCACGATTCAAGATTGGTTTCAAAACGCTCCAGGCTACCCTGTGCATCGTCCAGCAGCGTTAGCAAAGCTTGCCTGGCAGGGTTTTCATTGGGGAGCTTTTGGATGGCGGCTCGGATTTCTTCCAGTTCTGAGGGTGGATTGTCGGCGGTGAGACGGCGTTTTAGCCAGCTGCCCAACAATTCTGCCAATGGTTTCTCCGCAAGGGGCGCCGGCTTTTCTGGAGTTCCCGAGGCGCCCTGTTCTTTCAGCACGCTGGTGATGGTTTTGGCGAAAGTGGCTGATGGGATGTAAGAGGGTCCTCCGCGAGAATCCACCGTGGTGAATTCGTATCCGGGCGCCCGCTGCGGTTGCGTGTTGGCTCTGTTGGCCCTCATTGCGATCACACGGGCTTCCGTTTGTGTCTTCTTCCGCTTGTTATAAGCATTGTCGAAGGTCCCCTCGCGAAATAAACCCTTGATAAGACTATGTTCGTAAAACTTCGTGGCTAACTCAACTTGTTCCTTATACTCTCCCCCGAGCATTTGTTTGATAGCCACTTTCAAGGTAGCCGCGCGCATTTCCCAGATTCGCGCGATGCCTTCGTTGATGGTGGAGACGATGAGGCTTAGCAGGAAGTAGATCAACGCGAGTCCAATGCCTACTTCAATCATTTGTAGATTCAACATCGAATACCCCCTTTCGTATTACAACAGCGAGACGTGCTCTGTGGGTTTACCATGAGTTGATTCAAACGCATGCCACAATCCATGGCAACGCTGCCGGTGATGAGCAACGCGCGTGGCGGCCATTCGGTGCGGCACATGGCGGTGATCCTTTGTTGGTGGCTCATAATGGCTGTGATTAACAATTCCATTGTATCATGG
>JAKJAC010000295.1 GCA_022707705.1 Chloroflexota bacterium | reverse complement strand
GACAATAGGCTGCAACCTCTTCAATAGTCTCGAAGCGTCGAATAACATCTTCTGCAACGGGAAAACCTGAGGCTTTGAGAAATGCGATGGTCTCCTGTTGGGTGCTGGTCACGGCTTCACTCGAAGCTACGATGGCGTAGGCGAAGAGAGCGAGCGGTCGCTGCGCCGTGATACGAGGGTCGAGCTGCCGTAGGGAACCGGCTGCTGCGTTTCGCGGATTAGCGAAAGGCGCTTCACCGGCTTCGATCAGGCGCTCGTTGAGGGCTTCGAAGTCCTTGAGCAGCATCAGGGCTTCGCCGCGCACGACCAGTGTCGTCGGCGGGCGCGGGCCCTCGGTGGTCACCGGGATGCGAAGCGGCAGGCTGCGGATGGTGCGCAGGTTGGTGGTCACGTCCTCGCCGATTTGTCCATCGCCGCGTGTTGCACCCAGGGTAAGCTGCCCTTCCGTGTAGTGGAGCACTACAGTCAAGCCATCGAATTTCGGCTCGACAATGTATGCCAGCGGCGGCGCATTTTCGGGCAACAATTTGGAGATGCGCAGCTGCCAGGCGTTGAGTTCCTCGGTGCTGGTCGCTTTATCCAGGCTGAGGATGGGCGCGGGGTGGGTCACTTTGGTGAAGGTTGTGGCTGGCGCGGCGCCGACGCGCTGTGTGGGTGAATCCGCGGTCACCAGTTCCGGGAAAGCGGCTTCGATAGCGCGGAGCGCATCCATCAGCGCATCGTATTCGGCATCACTGATGATGGGGCTATCGAGCACGTGATAGCGGTGATTGTGATAAGCGATTTGCTCGCGCAGGTTTTGCGCTTCTCGTTTGGCGGTTGTCAGGTCCATTTCTTTCATGCTTCTTCAAGCTCTATCAAATCATAGGGTGTACGCACAATGCCGATATCATTCTCGATTAAGAGGTCGACTAATTGTTGCCCGTTCATAAGTGCTACAGGTACGGCATTGGGGCGCTCTGCTTCTTGCCGTGCACCTTTACTGAAATCACTCGTGGTGATGATTAGTCCTTGTTCGTGTGTCCCCAGGCTGCCCCGCACTTGTTGCACAGTGGGTGTCTGGAGGTTGTTTTTCCAACGCTTTACCTGCACCGCCATTCGGGTACGAATTACGTCGCCGACGACCAATATGCCGCGCACATCAATTCCACCATCTTTGCTATAGCTGGTGATGTCAACTTCTTCGAAACCAAGTGCTACCAGAAGTCGCGCAATCAATCCTTCAAACTCATCTGGTGCTATCGCGTGCAAACGATTCAGCAACTGCTTACGGACTTCGTTGTTATTGTGTTGAATTTGGTATCCTAAACCCTCGCCCAGCCATTGTCGCAATCCTACCATGCCTTTGCCGTGCATGGTGAAACGTGGCGTTTCTCCACGTCTCGTGCTGCGCTTGACCTCGGTAAGAATCTGTGCGTACAAGGTTGCTTCGGGTGTTTGCCCTTGCGTGTTAACCAAACCCAGCTCCAGAATCTTCTCAGTGATGACACGGTAGTGCATTGGTTGTTTGTTAGCATACTCACTGAGCACTTTTTCGGCAGCACTGGTGAATGAGAGCGTGCTCTGTTTTTCGGGTACTGCGATGTGTATTTCGGCTTTCTTTTTGTCTGCTTCGGTTTTAGGCACGTATTCCGGAATCTCCCAGATGCGCAAGGCGAAAGTATTGGGGGCAGTCCGTTTGAAGCGTGAGTTTGCCTCCAGGTCCTTGATGTCAGTGCACAAGCGTGCATTTACAGTAGCATCTGGCGTTTTGCCCGTGCTTTCCCACAGACTTTGCTCAAGGATGAGGTCTGTGATCTGCTCTGCACGCATTGGAGTTTGAGCTTGTGTCAGTACTGCTTCTACTGCATCTAGTAGTTTCATCATGGACCTTTCTTGCAGGGAGTTTCTACGGTGTCTCGACCAGGTAATTTGCGGCGCCCCAGCCCTCACGCTCGGGATTGGTCTCATCTTTGAGCAACCACCAGATCAGGCCATCGGCTTCTTGAGGACCCCCTGCAACAATAAAGACACCATCCTCTGGCGCGATGGTTACACGTGCGCCGGCGGTGCCAGGTGTGGCGCGCAGGTTCAAGCCCGCGGCGCCCGTACCACTCACACGCACCCGGTCGCCTATACCGATGCCCTCGCTCGCGATTGAAGTGGGGGGTAGGGGCGGCGGTGTGCTCGTGGGTGTGGCGGTAGGTGTGGGTGTATCCGTGGCAAGCAGCAGCTCCCCGGTGGGCAAGGGTCCAGGGGGCGCCGCCCCCGGTTGCATGATCAGGTGTGAGGCGACAATGAGCAGCCCGATGATGGCCAATGTCAACAGCCCCAGGCAACCCCAACGCCATGCATCTCGGAGATTTCGGTGAGGACGTGTCGCGTTATTCATTTTGCTCAGGCGCGTTCGGTCTCCATGTGTAGCCCTGGAATGCGGGTCCGTTTCTCAATCTGGTTCATTACCGACGTCAACCCCAGTACAACGAGTAGATAAATCACTCCGACTACCAACAGAATCTCCATGGGTTTGTAGTACTTGCTGATCAGGAATTGTCCACGCGCCAGCAGATCCGGCACGGTGATGACGAAGACCACGGAGGTGTATTTGACCATGTACGCGACTTCATTGGACCAGGCGGGGATGGCGAGTCGCAGAGCTTGCGGCAGCACAATGTGGGTGACGGCTTGCAGTTTGCTCATTCCTAGCGCCCGTGCCGCCATAATCTGCCCGGTATTGATGGCTTGAATAGCGCTCCGCAAGTACTCCGCCTGATAGGCGCCACTGTTGAGACCCAATGCGATATAGGCAGAAGCGAGCTGGCTCAGCACGAGAAACGGCGCCGCCACGCCTATTCCTTCCAGAGCGCGCGCGATATCGGGCAAGCCGTAGTAGATAACAAAGAGTTGTACGAGCAAGGGGGTTCCACGAAAGAGTTCCACATAAGCGGTGGCAATCCATCGCAACCAGCGCGGTCCATAAATGCGTAGCATGGCGGTCGGAATCCCGATGAGCAACCCCAGGAGCAGGGCGACAGCGCTGATCTGCAGCGTGGTGAGCAATCCGCGGTACAACTCCGGCAGGATTTTGCCCAAGAAGTCCAGCATCTCTGCCATGGGCTACTCCTCTTCCTGGGTGTGACCGTAGAGCTCGGTGATTTTGCCCAGAAATTCGCGCGTGCGAGGGTGTTGGGGGTTGTCAAAAATCTGGCGGGTGGGACCCTGTTCGGCGATGAGACCACCTTCCATGAAGATCATCCGCGTGGAGACTTCGCGCGCAAAGCCCATTTCGTGGGTGACCACGATCATGGTCATGCCCTCGAGCGCCAGCTTTTGCATCACTTCGAGCACTTCGCCGATGAGTTCGGGGTCGAGTGCTGAGGTCGGTTCGTCGAAGAGCATCACTTCCGGTTCCATCGCCAGAGCGCGGGCGATGGCAACGCGCTGTTTCTGTCCGCCGGAGAGTTGCGCCGGATAGAGGTCGGCTTTGTCGCTCAAGCCCACGCGCTCTAGTTCGAAGCGCGCCAGTTCTTCCGCCGCAGGCTTGGACATCTTCTTCACTTTGGTGAGCGCGATGGTCACATTGTTGAGCGCGTTCAGATGGTTGAACAGGTTGAAATCTTGAAACACCATCCCCACGCGCTCGCGGATTTTGTTGACATCGGCGTGCGGCGCCGTGATTTCATCCTTGCCGACCCAGATATGGCCCCGATCGGGATAGGTGAGCAGGTTGATGCAGCGCAGCATCGTGCTCTTGCCGGTGCCGCTAGGCCCAATGACGACAAGAACCTCACCCTCGTGGATTTCCAGTGAGACGCCTTTGAGTACCTGGGTTTTACCATAGGCTTTGTGTAAATCCTCAATACGGATAATGACGTCGTTCATGTGAAGGCTCCTTCGCGGTTAATGGGCTTCTTCCATCGGGGTAGGCAGGCGGAACACTTTCTCAGCCCGATCGAGTCCCCGGTTGGTTACAAAGGTCATGGTGAAATAGATCAAGGCACAGAGACTGTAGACGATGAAGGATTGATAAGTACGTGCGGCTACTTGCTGAGAGCGGCGCAATAATTCTGCCAGCCCCACAGCATAGACCAGTGAGGAATCTTTGATAACGATTGCGGCTTCGTTGGACCAGGAAGGGATAGCAAGGCGCAGCGCCTGAGGCAAAACAATCGCGGTGATGGCTTGCACCTGCGTCATTCCCAGCGCGCGTGCTGCCAGCATCTGTCCGGGGCTCACTGACTGAATGGCGCCGCGTAACAGCTCCATTTGGTAGGCGCTGCTGCAGAAACCCAGGGCGATACAACCGGCGAGAAAAGGGGGAATCTTGATGACGGAAGAAATGCCGTAGAACAAGATAAAAAGCACGACCAGTGATGGTAAGCCCCGCAAGACAACGCTGTAGGCTTGCGCGAAACTCGAGGCGGCTTTGTTGCCGTACACGCGGAGCAATGCTAGCGGCAGTCCGATGAGAAACCCACTGATTAGAGCGAGAACGGTGATGGCAATGCTGAGTAGTGCGCCTTGAAGCAGGTAGGGTAGACTTCTGACAATATCGGGGAGTTTGTCCATTGAGATCTCCTTTACAGATAAACCGTGTTGGAGGCGCCTCTCCCTCTGGTTCTTGCCTGTGCTCTAGTGCTGAGGTTTTCAGACAATTGCGCCTGCAGGGAGAGCTAAAGATGAGATATGGTTTTTCGCGCCGCATGATGCCACGGCGCGAAAAACCACAAAGCGAAAGAGGTCGCCTGAGCGTATTGGCGTCTGACCCAAGGCATATGACCTCAGGTGGCGCGTCCTATTCGATAGCGCCCAGGTATTGATCTGCTAATTGCTCGATGAAGCCATCATCCAGCATTTCTTGAATGACCTGGTTGAGGTGCCACTGCAATCCCGCTGCGCCTTCGCGAACGGCAATCGCCATGTTTTCGCCCGCCAGATTTTGCTCGAGCGCCATGGTGATGCCACCCTGGGCGATGTAGGCTTTCGCGGCGTAGTAATCCATAGCGACCACATCCACACGTCCATTCTTGAGGTCGGCGATGGCGAGCTCGGCGCGTTCGTAACGGGAGATATCGGCATCCTGCGACTTACCTGCGGCGACCAGGTTGTCTTGCACCCAGGTCTCGTGGAGGGTGCCTGCCTGCACGC
>JAKJAC010000294.1 GCA_022707705.1 Chloroflexota bacterium | reverse complement strand
TTGCGCAGATTATCTTGGGCATCGCGGGCTTCTTCATCCCCGCGATTATGCGCCTGGAGGAGGATGCCCAAGCCATCGCGCAGGTGCGTGAAGCACTGGAGTCGCCGGAGCCAATCCTGGCAGAACGCGAAGGTATGCCGCAGGTGCAACTTTAGGAGCGCCTGAGCGTATTATCAATGCAAGGGTTGTGCTGGTGTGCGAGCTGTGCACGCAGTCTGAATGGGCAATAGCGTTTCCAAGGAGGGCTTAATGAATCGACAACGGCGTTCTAATCTGGTGATGGGCTTTTTGCTGATCCTTGTCGGAGCAGTGCTGTTGACCGCGCGCCTGGTGCCGGAGCTGCGGGGTTGGTTGGACCTGTGGTCGTGGCCCGTCTACGTGATTGCGGCGGGCGCGGGCTTGTTCCTGCTGGGCTTGCTCCTGGGCGAACCGGACCTGGCGATACCTGCCTGTATCGTGGCATCCTCTACTGGCAGAATATCACCGGGAACTGGGATACCTGGGCTTTCGTGTGGACCCTGATCCCCGGTTTTGCCGGAGTTGGCACCGTGATTTCGGGGCTTCTGGGTACTGAAACGCGGCGCCGCAAGATTGTGGGCGATGGGCTGCAGACCATTCTGGTCAGCGCGGTGATGTTCCTCATCTTCGCCTCTTTCTTCGGGCGCTCGCTGCTCGGCGATTATTGGCCCGCCCTGCTGATTCTTCTGGGCTTGATCCTGATGGCGCGCGTGCTCTTCCAGCGCAAGTAGCGGTTACACAGAGACACACAGAGGGTTACACGGAGAGGCATTGAGAGGTCATATCGCCCTCTCACCCCCTCTCCCTCTCGCCTTATCTTTAGGAGGAATAACCAATGCGTCGTGGTCAACTTTTTTGGGGTATCATCCTGGTAGTATTCGGTCTGGCTTTGTTGGTCGGCAACATCTTTGAGATCAACATCTGGGAATATCTGTGGCCCCTGATTCTCATCGGCTTGGGCGCAGCCATTCTGTGGGGCACCTTGCGCCGTCGTGATGACGAGACGTTCTCGGAGACCTTCGTGCTGCCCTTCGAGGGCAGCGAACGCGCGCGCATCAAGGTCCAGTACGGGGCGGGCAAGCTCACCGTGCACGGCGACCCCGGCGCCGCGGACCTCATCGCGGGCAACTTCTCCGGCGGCGTCGAACACACCGAGCGGCAGGAAAACGGCGTCACCGTGGTGACCCTGCGCTCGCCAGTCCGGCACACTACCATGTGGCCCTGGGACTGGGCTGACGCCGGTTCGCACCGCAAGTGGTCGGTCGGCTTATCCGACCGCGTGCCGCTCGACCTGGAATTTGAGACCGGCGCCTGCGACGCCTACCTGAACCTCGCCTCCCTGCCGGTCAAATCCCTACGGGTGCAGACCGGCGCGAGCTCGACCGTCATCCGCTTGCCCGAACGCGCGGGTCAGACCGACGTGCGGCTTGAATCCGGCGCCGCGTCGATGGAAGTGCGTGTGCCCGAAGGCGTGGCGGCGCGCATTGTGACGCGCGGTGGGCTTGCCTCCAATGCGGTCGATGTCGCTCGTTTCCCGCGCACCGGCGAGGCGTACCAGTCGCCGGATTACGACACCGCGGCAAACCGCGTCAATATCACCGTCGAAACCGGCGTCGGTTCCGTAGACATCCGCTAGCCTGCAACCACCAACATGGCGGGACGCACCGACAGGCAAATGCCGGTGCGTCCCGCAGTTTCATCTAGATTCCTTCGGTGTTTTCCGTGTGTTCTTTAATGGTCAGCTTGATCTTGAACACCTGTTGGGAATCATTCTGCCAATCCTGATAATCCTGTGAATCCTGTCTAAAAACGCCTTTTGATTTGGCCCAGGCGAAAACGCCCGGCTTCGCTCAAGATCCGCGTGTTCAACATCTCGCTGACCAAAACAACTTTCCGTGTATTCCGTGTGTTCCGTGGTTTGAATTCTCCGGATTTTCCGTGGTCCCCTGTATCAATCCTGATAATCCTGTGAATCCTGTCTAAAAACGCCTTTTGAAGCTCTGTACTCAGCCCCTCAACGCCTCGGTCCCCTTGGCGCAAACGGAAAAGGCACGCCACGGATTTCACGAATTTCACGGATATGGTACCACTCTCCCATTTGCCTCCCGCTCCATTTATGGTTAAATAAAGGTTGGGAAATCTGTTGCGGGAGGCTGAGATTCATGCGGAAGATCTGGTTTTGGAGCATCGCTTTGATGGGGCTGACTCTGGCAGGTTTGTGCGCCTGGGCGAGCTGCGACCCCCGCAGCAGCGCCTGGGCTGCGCCGCTGCCCGTCTGGGCCGCGCCGCTGCCCCTTTCCGCCGCAACCGAACCACTCACCGGCACCCTGCCCAGCACCATCTACCTCCCCTTAGCCGCCGCGAACTACAACCAGGCTTGCGAGCCGATCCCCGGAGCGAGCTACGCCGCGCTTTCCGTGGTGCGTAAAGATGTGGTCCCCGATGCCGAGAACGACGCCGGCTACAACCTGGGGCTGCTGGGTTACGAGCTCACCGGCGCCTACCGCGGTCTCGTGGACTACGACGGCGACGACGACCCTCTCGCCCCGCAATTTCCCTTCCTCTTTGGCGACCAACGGGTACCCAATTTCCCCAACGTCTATCGCCTCTACCATGGTTGGGGCGAACCGGTGACCGATTGGCCCGTGACCATGCTCGGCATGGAGGTGGCGGATTTCGAAATTCTCCACGTGCCGGAACGCGGTGACCCGATTGATCCGCAGGGCTATGAGGTTATGGTGATTTACGCCAGCGAACAGCGGGTCGCCCTGAACTACGGTCGCGAGGACTCGCTCCGTGGTTATACGCTCTACATCGAAAACGTGTGCGTCGAGCCTTCGCTGCTGACGCTCTACCGGCAACTCAATGCCGCGGGGCGCAACGAATTGCCCGCGCTCTTCGGTAGCCAGGCGCTCGGGCGGGCGACCACTTCCGAGATTCGAGTGGTGATTCGGGACGCCGGTTCGGCGATGGACCCTCGTTCGCGCAAGGATTGGTGGCGCGGGCGTTGAGCTTGGGGCGGGGGGGGACCTTCCCCGCTACAGCCGGTTTGCCCGCGCCACAGCGCCCAACCAGGCGGCGCTGGGTTTGGGCGTGCGTTGCTGCGTCTCGCGATCCACGGCAATGATGCCGAATTTTGGTCTGTAGCCGCTGTTCCACTCGAAGTTATCGAGCGCCGACCAGCAGAAATAGCCCCGCACATCGATGTCTTCTTGCAGGCAATCTGCCACGCAGCGCAGCGCCCGCCGGAAGTATTCCACGCGGCGCGTGTCATCCGTAGAGGCCAGCCCGTTCTCCGTCACCAGCACCGGAATCCCAGCGACCCTTGCCGCGTGCCGAATCGTCCCGCCGAGCGCCTCCGGATAATACTCGTCGCCCATCTGGTTCAGCTCAGCCCCAGCGGGCGGCGCAATTCTGCCCTCAGGACCCACCAGCATTCGTGAGTAGGTCTGCACGCCCACGAAATCGTCGCCGCGCAGCTGCTCCAGGTAGCCATCGTGCATGGCGCGGCGGTACTCCGCTGCCTGCATCTCTCCGCCTGCGGCGGCCTGGACGTCTACTAGCGCCAGGGTCAGCCCCACAGGGAAATCCCCCGGCCCGGATTTGATCGCCTCCACGGCTTGCCGATGCGCGCGTTGAATGACCTGATGCGCCTGCGGGCTGACGTTAAATTGAAACAGGCCCAGGCGGTCCGGCGCGACCCCAAAGGCTTCTGCCGCGGTGGCCCACCAGGGCAGCTCTTGAAAAGCGAAGGGCAGCAGTTTCTCCAGCACCAGCGCCAGATTCGGCTCGTTGAGGGTGCAGGCGGCGCTCATCAGGTCGCCCAGGTGCCGGGTGACGCGCTCGCAGTAGCGGGCGAAGCGATCCGGCGTTTTCGCGTCCACCCAACCGCCGCAGCGCATCAGCCAGCGGGGCGAGGTGAAGTGGTGGTAGGTGACCACCGGCTTGAGCCCGTGCTCGTGACAGGTGGTCAGCACGCGGCGGTAGTGCTCGAGTGCGGCGAAAGAAAACTCCCCTTCCTCCGGCTCGATGCGCGCCCATTCGACGGAGAAGCGATAGGCGTTGAAGCCCAGCGATGCCAGCAGCGCGATATCTTCGGCATAGCGGTGATAGGCGTCGCACGCATCGCCGGAAGGTTCGGCGTAGATCGTGCCGGGCAGATGCTCCAACACCCAGCTCTCGCTGTTGATGTTGTTGCCCTCGACCTGGTGCGCAGCGGTGGCGGCGCCCCACAGGAAGCTCTCGGGAAAACTAAAGTTGGCCATTCGGTACCTCCTGATTGTGCTTGGGGGAAACGTAGCTTGATGTTACTGAGTATTATCGCCCGAAATGTGCCATTGTCACCCCATGCGCAACTGGGGCTTTCGTAGCAGGCAAATGGTGTGCCATTGGACCGCGGGAGATTTACCCCTACGGCATCTTTGTGTAAAGATCAGAGATCTGCCTGACCAATATTGCAATTGTAGAAAAGCCGGTGGCGCGATTGCCCATCTCGGTGTACACTAAAGTCTCCGGGGTGCGCGTCAGGGAATCATGAGTGGATGGTTTTGACCTCTGACTTGCAACCCTCGCCATGCATCGAATCAGCGGGAGGGTGCTATGTGTGATACGATTGTCGCCTTGGGCAATGCCACCGCCGATGGCGCGGTGCTTTTTGCTAAGAACAGTGACCGCGAGCCTAACGAGGCGCACGCCCTGCTCTGGTTGCCTGCGGCGCGGCATTCGGCGGGCGCGGATTTGCACTGCACGACCGCAGCCGTCCCTCAAGCGCCGGAGACGCACGCCACCCTGCTCAGCAAGCCCTTCTGGATGTGGGGCTGCGAGATGGGCGTCAACGCGCACGGGGTCGCCATCGGTAACGAGGCGGTCTTCACCAAAGAGCCTTACGTGAACGAGGGCTTGCTGGGGATGGATTTGATGCGTCTGGCGCTGGAGCGCGCCACGACCGCACCGGCAGCGCTAGACCTCCTCATTGACCTTCTCGAAACCCATGGGCAGTACGCCAACGGCGGCTATCAACACCAGACCCCCTACCACAACGCCTTCCTCATCGCCGACCCGCGCGAAGCCTGGGTGCTGGAGACGGCGGGGCGCTATTGGGCTGCGCTGCG
>JAKJAC010000293.1:4944-5173 GCA_022707705.1 Chloroflexota bacterium | reverse complement strand
GACACACGCGCCAGTGCAACAACGGCGCCAGCGTATCCGCAACGCTATCAGGTGTGCTTACCTGAAACCAGCCCTGTCCACACTCTCCGCCATTCACGCTGCAACTAACGGCGATACGCTGATCGCGCGCGGCACTCTCGCCTACGCGCACACCGGTCAACATTAGAATCTTCCCGTTTTGATCGCGTAAATCGTCCAAAACGGTCATCATCGGCTGTATCTTAATTTT
>JAKJAC010000293.1:0-4934 GCA_022707705.1 Chloroflexota bacterium | reverse complement strand
GATGGAGGTACGCCGTAGCCGAGCATATAGACCAGGAAGCGATCTCTGATCTGCGGCAGCACCCACTTGGCTGTGAAACCCTGCTTGCGTAACCGCGCCATCAAATTCAATGCTGACCGTTGTAACGGCGGAAGCTCTAACCGCGTGTCTACATACAACACTGTCAAGGAATCCGGCGCAGGAACTAATCCCTTCCGGATAGCCCATGCCACAAACGTCACAGTAGCCGTTGAGTCTTTCCCACCACTGTAAGCCACAGCCCAGTGGCGATACCGCGCACCGTACTCCCGCAAACTCGTGAGACTTTGCTCGACCGCTTGCTCCAACGTCAACCGCATCCCTTCAAACAATGATAGCTGTCTCATTACAATTCCCTCTCCGCCGCACTCAAAGATTTATAGGCTTCACCCATCCAGCGCTCCCGCGATCGCGCTAGGCTAGCAACATCCGGCTGTCCCGTTCGTTCTGCCATCTCCGCTTCATGCCCCCATGCGATTTCTTCCTTGGCACAAACACCGGCGCACAACTGCACTCCCGTTGCATCCGCCCATTCAATTGCATATGATGGCAAGTCATGGCCAGTCTTACCAGGTATACCAGCATTCGCACATCGTTCGCAGATAAGCGCCTCACCCCCGGACACCATGATTCCGGCAACAACCACTGTACGGCGACAATGGAAACACCATTCGGCCAGCAGACCAGGTCTCTCGTCCACAATACTTCCACTGACAGACAACGCACTCTTTCCTGGAACACAACGATATTTCCCGTGCCTGTGCCATGCGTTTTCCTTGTAATCTCTGCCGCATAAGTCACAATGCATCGTTCGGTATGGTCGTTGTTGCTTTCTCTGCCTCATGCTCATCTCCCCACCTCTCTTATCCTGTTAATCAACCAGACCTCTATCTGACACTAGGTTAGCAACGCCCTGCACAACGCCGTCGCCGTATGGATTGGCACAGAATTTCCAATCTGCCTCACCACATCACCGCGGTTGCCATGGAAGGTATAGGTTTTGCGGTACGAATGCGCGGCTGCCATTTCGTTAGGCAACAGCATTCTGAACAGAATATCCAACATGAACACACCCTCTCCAGACTTGAATAGCAATGGCTGCGCCAATCCCAACCGATCTCGGGTCGTAAACGTGGGGAACGGTGCATCCACTGACTGAGCATCTGCCGTACCGTTATACTGAACCAGGAACGGCTGCGCTAACGCCCAAGCGTCAACTCCAGTAATAGTCCGTAGCGGCTCATCTATCGAATAACTTCGGGTATCCGTTCCATGATTGACCGTAGTGATGAACGGCTGGCACAGCCCGATATGCTGACCGCGCGCCGTAATCGTAGGCAGCGGCGCATCTATGGACACAGCATCACACGTCTTGTAGAACTTCACCAAAAACGGTTGTATCAACGAAATCGCGCCGGCAGTCGCTACAGTCGGCAGCGGATCATCTACCGAGCGTGGCGCAGCCGAACTCTGTTGCCCGATCACAAACGGCAGGCCGGAGAACTTCACCAAACCTGCATGAATGCGGCGCAACGTATTCTCGGCCAGCGGTTTTTTCCGGGAATAAATCGACTCGCCTGGAATTGACCAGTCGATCACCTCCCGCGCTGTTTTCCACGGGCGAACGTGCTGCGGCAACAAATGCTCCTGCCCGATATCATCGTTGAGCCGGCTATGCGTTGGCGTGGGCCAGCATACCCGCTTGCCTTTACGCCCGAGAATGAACAGCCGTTCGCGAGTAGTAGCATCCCCGAAATCAGCACAGTTGATAACTCGGTGCTCAACTTCGTAGCCGAGGCTTTCCAGCGCCTGCAGATACGCCAGAAATGTCTTGCCCTCGAGTCTCCGAATCGGTCTTCCTGTATCTGCATCAACTGGTCCCCATTTCATCAAGTCGGGCACATTCTCAATCAGCACCGATCTGACATCCAACTTCTCCAGCCAATCCAGCACCAACCACGGCGAAATGCGTTGTTGGTCCCCCATCGGTCGTCCACCCCGAGCGCGCGAGAAGAACGTACACTGCGGACCTGCGACCAGAATATCCAGCTTTCCAGAAGGCACTACCGAGCGTGGATCAATATCCTGGACACCAGCGCAGTAATGCGTAGCCTCAGGATGATTCTCCTTGTGCGTGGCGATGGCGATCTCCCAGTGATTCACAGCCACCAAATCTACCTTTAATCCTAGGCTTTCAGCCGCAGATTTCAACCCCTCAGTAATGCCTCCGGCGCCACAGAACAAATCCGCCGCCTGTATCATCCTCATCGTCCCCACCCCCTACAGTTCCGTTAAGTCTTTCTTAGCAGTACTGGCAATCCCGATTTCGACAGGTATCGCCAATCGGACAAACTCGATTTTCCAAACCCATGGGTTGCTCTCCCATGGATGACGCTCGCCATTAGCGCTATCCCATAGTTTGACGAACCCATCCACCGCCTCACCCGCATAACGAGTAGTGCCGTGCAAGTGCACACCCTCAGCCAGTGCATCAGCATCGGTAAGCTCCTGCAACCGCTCGGCACAGATACTGATGATGCCTAGAGCAATTCGCGAAGCCCAACGGGGCATGTGCATCGGCGAACGCCACTTGTCGCCATGCTTGCCATTCTGGTGCGCCTCACACCAGGAGTTGGAAGCCTCAAAGGTATTCTCGATCGGGCGGAATCGTTCATCCGCCTGATAGCGTATACCATCCAGACCATCCTCCAGTTCCTCCGTACGCCAGCCCTCTCGTATCCATAGACAGTCCCCCGGTTTACCGTAAGGACACAAGAAACGCTGATTGACCTTCACGGTTTTAGAACCTGCAACCGCCAACTCCTCTCCTGCATCAACAATGAGCTCAAAGAGGTTGTTGAAAAACACACCCTGCACACTACCGCGAGACTGCACCGGCGGTTGCGGTTCTATCACTCGCCGTGTCTGCGTCTTCCGCCCAGTAACAATCGCCCTAATATCATCATCGCTAAAAATCAACAGTCGCATTGCCCTGTCTCCCTCTTCCAGATCTCCACAATCACTGCCTCACATTCCCGATCACGTCGACGCACTGAGACGATCTCTACCAGGTAACCCAACGCACCACTGTAACCTGTTGCCCCGAAAGCATACGGCGACACGCGCTGCAACACCTCCTCTGATGGCGCGGTATTCCCTGCCGTAGCCTGAGCCTCAATCCAGGCTGCGGCTGCTTCGACGTCGTCGTTGTTACCTGGAACCGGCTCGATCTCATCGGCGTGCTGTCTCACAGCCGCGCGTTGTAATGGTAAAAACCACCGGTCCATTGCGGCGCATAATACTCGGTCGACATCTGTAGGCTCATAGTCCCCCAACCGGCTTAGTCCATTTTCCACCATCTTTTTTTCTCCTGCGCCTCTATATCTTCCACGGTACTTATGAAACTTATGAATCATATTCATAGCTTTCATAAGTTTCACACGTTTCACACGTTTTCAGGAAGATCCCCTTCATTATTAAAGATAGTATTGGTGATTCTAAGCACCCATGGACGAGTACTGAGCCCCATTTGATAGAGAAATGTGTTCCCGGTTGGGCGTTCTGCTGGGTGCAATAAACCTTCCTCACGTAATTTCACTTTGATACCCCGTTCGGTATCATTGAAGACTACTCCGCTGTTGCGGTAGAACTGCACGATAGTCTTAAATGTCGGTCCAGAGAGCAGATAAAGGTATTGCGCATCGTACCAACCCAGAAACTCCGCGCCAACCTCGCGGTCAGCACCTTTGGGCAGCATCTTATCCGGCATTTCAGGATACTCGCGATGCCGCAAATACACACTGCCCTGTGCAACCAACTGGCTCAACGCATCGAGGTACATCATTACTGGTTTCTCGTCCTGCGCCGTAACCTGTTGCGCATCACCCAATTCAACGAGCATTTGCCAGCCCAGATCGCGCAAGCCATCATAGTCGCAGTCCAGCACACCCAACTGCTGTGCATAGGACACAAACATATCCCACCCGACAAACAGCGAGGCCACATTGGCGGGCATCCTCAAATGCGCGCCGCGCGCCCGCGCTGCCTCCGTGTAATCGAGTAAACGCTCCGGCAGCTTCTGTTCCAACTCGTCATACTCACCCAGTGCATGCGGATATCGTTGCGCGTGCTCTGTCTGCGCCAATGTCAACGGCGAATTGGCTCCGCGTGTCACCATCTCCGGGTGCACCTCCACTTGAAACAATCTGGCTTGAATGGATTGGCCAGGTGGCAATTGCTCCGCCGTCGAGATGATCAATCCGCGGGGAGCAAATGTCTGCCGCAGCTTGAGATTCGCCTGCATACGGCTCCGGCCAGCCCGGTTACCCCAATCGCGGAGGAGCTGATCCACCTTCGCCTTGAGTTCGTTCATCCCACTGAAGGTGCTTTGCGTGGTGTAATCGTCAATCCAAAGGGGGGCGTCTTTAACCAGGAACGCCTTCCGCTCCAAAGCGTTGGACGTTCCAGTCCAGCTCGCCGGCGGTGTGTTGTAGGAGAATTTTCCATAATGGCTGCACGCTAACGCCGTAATCGTAGACTTCATGCTGCCGGTGGTCCCGTAAACCCACAGCGTGAACGACGGCGGGATAATGCTGCTCAGCGGTGCCAGATACATCGCTGCCAACAATGGCACGGTCACGGAATAGTCGCCAGTGTCCAAAAATGCATACGAGGCTCGCAGCGCCTCTTCTACATGCTCTGGGATTGTGGGAAGTTTATAGCGGATCAAATCCGGAGGTAGTCGCACTTCCACATTATCGCGTCCCACAGCGCCGGCACCAGAGAGATACACCTGTTGCTCACTGATCCTCCGCCAGCCGATGTGCCCATACACATACTGCGTCTGTACCTCGCGGCTCGTGGCCTGCATCGCTGCCCGCAAATGGTCGCGGGTTGCCGACCCGGCCTCCACCACG
>JAKJAC010000292.1 GCA_022707705.1 Chloroflexota bacterium | reverse complement strand
GCCCAGCACCTCGCGGATGTCATCCACGGCATTCTCGCCCGCCGAGGTGATGCTGCTCAGCGAATCCACACGATGAGCTCTGGTTCGAGCGCGTAGACCATCTCCGTCAGCCGGTCGCGGTCCATCGCGCCGCAGAAATCCATAAAGTAACGCCCCGGTTCGGGTAGGAGCATGAAAAGCCGGCTCATATCCATCCCCCAGGCGCCGGCGCGCGCCACTGCCAGCTGCGGCACATATTCCGCATCCACATAAATCACCCGCCCGGGTCCCGCCGCGCCAAATCCAGCGCCACCAGCGATTTGCCCATGCCGGGCGCCGCGCCGAGCAGGCTGATGAAGCCCCGCGGAATCCAACCGCGCCACAACCAGGTCACCGGCGGCAACTCCGCCGCCAGCTCCGCCAGCGGCGTATAGGCACCGTCGGCTTCGGCGCCCCCCTGCGCCCGCTGTAGCGCCCCTACCTGCGCCGCGCTCAGCTCCTCGAGAATCCGCTTGCCATCCGGCGCATTGAGCAGCGCCAGCAGCCATTCCCGCTCACAGCCCGCCGGACCCTGCGCCTGCAACGCCGCCCGCAACGTCCGGAACGGCTCCGGGAACTGCGCCGTCTTATAGGGTGAGGGCAGCCCCGCCCGCTCATCCGCCAACGCCTGAATCGCCAGCTTACGAGTCAACATCGCGCTCCCCCTTGTCGCCTCCTGCGCCCGCCGCTTGCTCCGCACAGCGCGCCGCCACCGCCTCCGCCAGCAGACGCGCCGCCAGCGCCCGCGGGTCCAGCCCCTCGCGCTCCGCCAGCGCCAACAACCGGCGCGAGGTCTCCTGATCGAAGCCCTGACTCAACGTCAGGGTGATGCGCTTTGGAAAAAATACCATCTTTGTCTTCTTTGTCTGCAAAGCTTTGTCTGCAAAGCCTTTGCGTCCTTGGCGACTTTGCGTGAGCTCTTTGCGTGAGCTCTTTTCCCCTTCGTGCCCTCTGTGTGTTTAGTGTCCTTTGCAGGCAAAGCCTTTGCCTGCAAAGCCTTTGCCTGCAAAGCCTTTACGTCCTTTGTCTTCTTTGCGTCCTTTGCGGCTTTGCGTGAGTTCATTTCATAGTACAATATAGAACAAATGTACTATATTTCCATCTGGAAACATATTATCTTCATCGGGATTTGATATGACATTTGACCAAAGACGCGGGCGTGCGGATAGGGTACACTAAGGAGATGGAATTCAAAGACTGGCTAGCGGCGGAGATGCGGGCGCGGGAGTTGGGCGTCCGGGAGCTGGCGCGCCGGGCGCGGAACGGTCCGGGCACCGTCTCGCGGATTCTGCACGGCGTGCGCACGCCCGGACCCGCGTTCTGCAAAGCCATCGCGCAAGCCCTGGAGCTGCCCGAGGAAGAAGTCCTCGAGCGCGCCGGCATCATCACGCGCCCGAGCCTTTCCTACACACTCTTCTCACAACTGAACGACGCGCAGCAAGAGGGCATCCTGCAAGAAATGCGCGCGCTGGTGGAGGAAAACCGGAGGACCCGCCGTGTCACTGAAGCGGAAGCTTGAATTCCTGCTCCTCTCGCTCGCGCTCACCGCAAGCCAACGGCGCGAAGTGGCAGCGCTCACCGCGCGCGTCTACACCGCCGCCGCAGCCCCCCGCCCCCGCAGGTGGTGGTTCATTGGCGGGGACAGTCTTCCTGCGATAATCGCGTAGATGGATGACATCCGCGTTTTCCGTAGCCGAGAACAACTATGTGGAACGATATTCGGCAGTATATCGTACTGATTCTGTGGGGCATAGGGATGTGGTTTTGGGGGCGTTTTTGGCATCAGACGGGAGCCATTCGATTTCCAATGCTGGTCCATTACGTCAATGCCCCGAAGTGGTTGATATTTCTATGTGGACGGCCCAGGCCAGATGGGCGCCTGGAACTTGCAGGAATTGTGTTTCAGATCGCAATGCTTCTGGATTTACTGCTAATACCGGTGTTCTGGGTGTTTTCAGTTCCCCTCAGAAAACGAGGCTTCATATTTATGGCAGTTTTCGGCATGGCTATCATTTTAGCCGCCATTATCAGAATGATCTTTCGATTTAGCTGGAAAAACATGCATGACTGAAGAAACCAGGAAACCGCCTAGTATCACCCGGGTGCTCCTGCTTTTCACCGGCATAGCAAGCATAGGTGTTGCGTGGCTTTTCGCAAATAGGCTTGTTCCTGTCAATCACTCTATCTCGAGTCTCCAAATGGCACAGCAACAGGAGTTTTTCGGGGTGAGGTTTTTCCTTGGTCTGGTGGTTGGAGTCATAGTAGGTTGGATTGCTACCTACAAAAGTGACCGAACCCGCAAGAAAGTTGACCCTCGAACCGTATTTGTTGTGTGTATACTGGTACTATTAACCATAATCCCATTGGAATTGGTAAGTTGGGGTTATCAATATCCTGATCAACTCATTGCCCTTAGAAAATGGTTGCCCTTCAATATCGCTTTTGGATCCGGTTGGTTTCTAGGAGCTGGACTAAATATCTTGTATCACTTTAGAGACGTGTTCCGCCGGAGCCATTCAAACCGGTGACGGAACCATAGAGGCAAGGCAGTGGCGCGAATCGTCGATCGAGGCATTTACACCCCGTTACCGCAGGCATGAATAGGGATAAACTCAGGAACAGGCATGTTCGATTTTCTAAACAGCGATTGTTTTCTAGATTGGATGTTCATGTCGCTCCCTGGATTGATCTCGTTTGGGTTAGGCAAGCGGAACGTTCAGAAGTTTCACGTTCCAAAACCCGTATGGGCCACGCTCTCTTCCTGGAACAAACGGGAAAAGATGCTCTACGTGCGTAGCCGTGCGATGCAGATAATGGGCCTCGGCATCATGGTGTGGAGCCTGCTATTAGCCTTTATCGCCAAAGACCATCAACAGCGTGTTGAGCTGTACGCTGGAGGGCTGTGCATTTTGTTGATAAGTGCAGCAGGGGCGGTTCTCATCGTGGAGCTACGCAGGTGAGCCTAAATCGCTAGAGGGACTTCGATCATGGTACCATCACTCCTATCGTTTTGCATTGATATGTTCGCTGTCGCGCTGTTCTCAATCTATGTGACTTCCACGATCCTCATAATAGGCATTACCCCCATGCAGTGGATTGAGCAGGTTATAGTAATCCTGTCAATGCCGGTGATGTTAATCTTCAGTCTTGGGCTGGCTTTGGTTATCGGGAAGGCACGCCTTCACGGCCTAAAGAAAGAAACTATCTTTTTCGATTGTGCGGGACTCGAATGGATGCAAATGGGCACTGTCCTTCCTGTGGGATGGATGGCGCTAATGGCTATCCTCCCACGAGTAGTTCCCATTTATCAGGTTATATTGATGGCGGTTCCTGTTATTGGATGGTTTACATGGAGCCTGGTCTTCACACTATTGTTTCCACTGCTCTACATCGTCAATGACAAGGGACTTTGGGTTCGGTCATGGGGAGCATTCTACTCGATTCCCTTTTCCGAAATCGTAGCCATACAATTCTTGCCTGAATCACATGCCATGTTGCCTTCGCCGAATACGCGACCTATTACCCGCTGGCACAACTATGTATGCATCGAGTATCGTATTGGTCCCAAAATGGCGCGCCGGGTCTGGAAGAAATACCTGACCCCCTCCGACCCGGCTCTGCTGATGGAAACTCTGCATGGCCACATGGCGCGACACCAACAGGCGCGCTGACTTGAATCTGCCCAAAGCGACAGGCCGTACGATACAAGTGGTAAGCTCAGTTTCCCCATCCGTGCAATTCGTGGCAGAATTCCCCGAGGGCGAACACACAGGCAGACAACAGAGGGCGGACACACAGGTCCGCCCCTACCATTTGCGGCCCAATATCCCTCAGCACCGCTGTACTCAGCGCCTCCGCGCTGCTATACTCAGCGCTACTGCATTCCAAATCCTCCTCATGGCATACACGGTCCCGCAGCTGCATTAAAAAAGCGTATCCTCCATTTCAAGTGTGTTGAAAGATCACCAGTTCTGTTGTATACTAGAGTCAATGCAGAGCAAGGATGTTGAGCACATGGAAGCAGCAACGGTAACGATAGAGACGCAAGTGCCGGAGGATGTGTACCAAACCCTCCAGGCGCGAGGCGTATTCCGCGAGGAATTGAGCGACGGGGCGCGGCGCTTGCTGGCGATGCGCTTCTATCAGGAGCGCACGCTCTCGCTAGGGCAAGCTGCACGCATGGCAAACCTGAGCCGCTGGGAATTTATCGAGCTATTATCAACGCATGGCATTCCCGTCGTTGATTACACCGATGACGAACTGGAGGCTGAATTCGAAGCCGTCGCACAGCTCCAGGCGTCTATTGAGGCTGACGGGTGATCGTTGTTGCCGACGCCACGCCCTTGATTGCGCTGACCAAAATCGGGCGTCTAGACCTGCTGCAGCACCTCTTCGGCGAAGTCAGTATCCCAGAAGCCGTATATGCGGAAGTCACCCTGGTTGCGCCGCACCGCCCCGGGGCAGATGAAATCCGCCAGGCGCAGTGGGTTCACACGGTCGCGATTCAAGATACCACCAAAATGCGTTACCTGCGGATCGAGGTGTATCAAGCCATACTGGAACAAGCAGGCAAGATTTGACGCCCTGCGAATCTCAAGATTGGATTACTGTACACAACAGAGGGCGGACACACAGGTCCGCCCCTACCATTTGCGCCTCAGCGCCTCCGCGTTGATTTCTGCCTCTCCCCATCTGTGCAACTCGTGGCAAAACTCTCCCGCATGCCCGCATCCCCACATTCTCACGTTCTCACGTTCCCACGTTATCACGTTATCACGTTATCACGTTCCCACCTCTCCCCATCCGTGCAATTCGTGAAATTCGTGGCAGAACTCTCCCGCATGCCCGCATGCCCGCATCCCCACATTCTCACGTTCCCACGTTCCCACATTCCCACCTCTCCCCATTCGTGCAATTCGTGGAATTCGTGGCAAAACTCCCCTAGGCGGACACACAAGTCCGCCCCTACTCAAACCTGAAACGCCAGACGGCGATGGCATAGAACACGGCGCACATGGCGAGCAGAATGCCAATCTGCGGGAGCACCTGGACCAGCGCGGCGTCTTCCGCCATCACGCTGTAGAATGCCGTGACCGCGTGCCCCTGCGGGGTCAGTCGCGCGAGCATCCCCGCGAAGCCTTCAGCCCGCGTGAGCGGAGCGCGCACGCCCATGCACC
>JAKJAC010000291.1:4963-5216 GCA_022707705.1 Chloroflexota bacterium | reverse complement strand
GCTGCAGGCGCTCTGGCATCTGGCGCACGATGAGACACAGGTGGAAGCGGGCGAAGCCTCAGGTTGGCAGACGCAAGCTCTGGCGCTGGCGCGTGACCTGGGCGATTCGGCAGCGCTCGCGCGCAGCCTGGCGCGCTACGGCTCCGATCGTGGCTTTCTGGCTACACCCACCGAACGTGAGTCGGCGCTGCAGGCGCTCGACCAGGCGGTGAGCCTGGCGCGGCAAGCGGGCGATCCCGCCTTGCTCCATCAT
>JAKJAC010000291.1:354-4901 GCA_022707705.1 Chloroflexota bacterium | reverse complement strand
AGGGCGATTTCGAAGCCGCGCGTGCTATCGCCATTCAGGGTTGGGAGCTCTCACAGCGCGTGGATAGCCCCGCCTACGGCGCTTGGAACCGTCGGGCTTGGGGCCAGGCCTGTATGGGCTTGGGGGACCGTGAAGGCGGTCTTGCCCATCTACGGGACGCCGCGCGAATCTTCGAGGCGCTCAGCTGGCAGGCGATGCTTGCGGGTAGTTTGTTGCGCTTGGGGATGGCGCTGCATGACGCCGGAGAAACCACCGAAACGCGCGCCATCCTTGAGCGGGTGCTGCATCTCGGGCAGAAAACGCACGAGGTCTATGAATCTGCCTGCGCTCTGGCGGTGCTTGCTGAGCTCCTGCTAAGCGCGGGCGAGCGTGAAGCCGGGCGGCAAGCCCTGGAAGAAGCCGCCGCGCTGGTTCCACAGGTCGGTCTCCCCTGGCACCGCGCCCAAACCCTGCTGCACCTCGCCGCCGGTTGGCTGGAGCTGGGCGAGGTCGCCGCGGCGCGGAACCACATCGAAGCCACGTTGGAGCTGGCTGAGGCAGAGGACTTGCGCGCCGTGCGCGCTGCTGCGCTCCGGTTCCGCGAGAAAAACCTCCCCTCCCTGGGAGCGCCAGGCTCTAGCCTGGCTTCTCCCGCCTGACGCCGCACTCCGACACTGCTGCGCCTCGTCGCCGGACGGGTGCGGTTGCCGCTGCGCTCCTCCCCATGCGAATTTAAGTCCTGCCTAAGTTCCCCATGCTATTCTAATTCCATCACAATAGCGAACAGGTGGACATCATGAACGAATCCAACAACGAGACCCTGACCTTTATCGTGCGCCTGTGGCGCGAGAGCCGCGCCGATGGGCGCCGGTACTGGCGTGGTCGTGTGGAGCATGTCGCTTCGCAGGAAGTTGGCTACGTAGAAGATACTGCAGGCATCGGGCACTTCATCGAACGCTGGATCACCCCCCAGCAGCCAGAACGCCCTCTATCAGAAAGGAGTTAAAGATGCAAACACTGCTGCACCCCCCATCTCGGCTCTGGCGCTGCCTCAGCGCCTGCGCGATGGTGATGTTGACGCTACTCCCGCAGCAACTCGCACAGGCAGAAAACAGCGCCGCAAACACGTTGACGGCATTTCAAACCAGTCTCGTTCCCTCCGTGGTCTACATCAGCAACGATGGGCACATCCACGAGATCGCTCTCAAAGGCTCGTGGCAGGATCGAGATCTGACCGCCGCGGCAGGCGCCCCCCTCACGGCAAGTGGGTATGTGTATGCCATGCCCTATCGCAGAAGCGATGGCGTCTCCATGATCGTCTACCGTGGCGCAGATAATCATGCGCACTCACTCCATCTCGAGCTTCGGCAAGTGGGGAGCGCATGGCAAGAACTGTGGCACTGGGCCGACTTGACGCAACTCACAGGATCACCCTTGACCAATTGCGATCCATATCCGTACGTGCGCAGCGACGGTATCTCCACAGTGATCTACGCCGGAGGCGACGGCCATGTCCATGAGCTGCGGTTGCAGGGTGGCTGGATTGGGGCCGATCTGACCGCCATGTCGGGCGCTCCGGCCGCCAGCGGCTGTCCCATCGCCTATGTTCGGGGGGATGGGATTAACGCCATAGTCTACAACTCGGGCGACCACATCCATGAACTGCGCCTCGATAACGGCTGGGAGGTATCGGATTTGACCATCCTCTCTGGGGCGCCTAACCCCATGTCGGGGCTCTCTGCCTATGTCCGCAGCGAGGGCATCTCCACCATCAACTACGCCGGCTTCGATGGACATATCCATGATATCCGGCTGGAAGGAACGTGGATTTGGTCTGACTTGACTGCAATCTCCGGCGCTCCGGGTACAACTTACCTGCCTTTCGGCCACGTGCGCAGTGATGGCATCAACGCCATTGTTTACGCGACCGCGGGCGCCACTCCCGGTCACATCTACGAGCTCTACCTCGACGACGGTTGGAAGTATTACGAGCTGACCTCGGTGCCCAATGCGGTGCGGGGATATCGGCCCGTGGCGTACGTCCGCGCTGATGGAATCAATGCAGTGACTTATTTTGGCATTGATTACCATGTTCACGAAATCTATCTGCAAACCGCGTGGCACTGGGCGGACTTGACCACGCTGGCGGGAGCGCCAGTCGCTGGCAGCTATGTCCGGCCCTATAATCGCAGCGCTGTTGCCCGCGTCTACCTGCCCTTGGTGCTGCGCCCATAATAATCACGCACAGGAGTCTCAACAGGCAGGGGCTTGCATCCCTCTACCTTCAGCCTGTAATGGTTCTAAGGAGGCAACTATGAAGCGCCTTGATAAACGGTTGAAAGCCGGCAGGCTCATGCCCGGCATGCTCATGCCCGGCATGCTCATGCCCGGCATGCTCGTGCTGTTACTGGTTGCCTGCACCTCCACGGCGCCGGCAACCCCATCGCCTACCCCGCCGCTCGCCACGGCGACGCCCATCGTCACCCCCGTAGCCACTGCGACCGAGGCGCCCTCGACCGCAGTTACTCCGGAGCCTTTGCCGCTCTCCGAAGCCGGTCCCTACTTCCCCGGCAAACGCAGCTACGCCTGGTCCGATGCCAGCCGTGGCGACCGCTCCGTGGAGGTCATCGTCTGGTATCCAGCGCTCAAACCCGCGGATTTCACCGGCACCATTGCCCGCGATGCGGACTTCGATCTCAGCGGCGCGCCTTACCCGCTGATTATTACCTCCGCCAAAGTGGGTCACATTTTTGCCCCCTATCTGGTATCTCACGGTTTTGTCATGGTGGGCGTGGACCGCATTGATTCCTACCCCAAGATGAATGAACAGATGCTTGACCAACCTCTCGATCTGCTCTTCATGCTGAACCACCTCGTCACGGACCCGCCACAGGAGCTCGTGGGTCTGATAGATGCCGAACACACGGGCGCGATGGGCTATTCCTTCGACGGTTACAATACCCTCGCCATGAGCGGCGCGCGCATTGACCCTGCCTACTACCTGGCGCAATGCCCCATACCCGATGCCACGACACAGGCGATTGTCGGCAAACTCTCCGCCTTCGACTGTGGACCCGCTGCGGACTGGAACGCCTTCGCCGCCCACGCCGGACCTACCTACACGACCAGCGACGATGGGTTATGGCAACCGCTCACCGACCCGCGCATTCGCGCCGTCATCCCCCTGGCTTGCGAGGGGTGGTGGCTCTTCGGCGAGCGCGGGCTTGCTGCGGTGGACCGTCCCACCCTGATGCTGGATGGCACGGCGGACGAACTCTACGCCGAGAACGCCCTGATCTTCGAGCACCTTGGCGTCGCCGATAAGCGCTTCATCTCCTTCGTGAGCCAGGACCACATGATGATTTTCGACGGCGAATGGGTCGCGCGCATGGCGCATTTCGTCACCGCCTTCTTCGGTGTTCACCTCCAGGGGCGGCAGGAATGGGCGCAGTATTTTTCCGAAAGTTTCGTCAACAACACACCTGATTTGAAGGCGGGGGTTGTCACAGCCCCTTAGGAGTGCCCACGATGATGAGCATCAAAGCAACCGAGGCCTTTGTGATTCTGTATCACACCGATATGCGTGCCGCGCGCCATTTCTACGAGGAGCTCCTGGGGCTGCAGTTACGCGAGCTCACCTACGAGTGGTTCGTGGGCTACTGGATTAGCGCCAAACACGAGCTGACGTTGTGCATCAGCACCTCCCCCGAGGAACGCGCCCTGTGGGGCGCCGGCGGCAAAGGCGTGGTCGTGGACTTCGTCGTGCCGGATGTGGATGCGACCTACCTGTCTCTGAGCGAACGCGGCGTCGCCTTCGATGAGTCGCCTACCGATAAACCCTGGGGCTTGCGCACGGCAAGCCTTCGTGACCCGGCGGGGTACACGCTCACCCTCACCTCGTATCTGCACTGAGCATTTGGAATAAGGGGAGGTACACACGATGAAATACAGACTTCTGGCGTTCTCTTTGATCAGCCTGCTAGGCTTAGCGCAGATGGCGCAGGACCTACCTCCCGGTGCGAGCGCCACGACCGGCAGCGCCATCCTCAGTTGGGCCTTTACCTATCAGGGTCAGCTCAAAACTGCCACCGGGCCCCTCAACGGGACGTGCGACCTGCGCTTTGGTCTCTGGAATGCTGCCACGGCAGGAGCGCAGGTAGGACCCACGCTCACTTTCAGTGGGCGCACGCTCGAAAACGGGCTTATCACCGTGCGGCTCGATTTTGGCGCCGTCCACGATGGCAGCGCGCGCTGGCTGGAGGTCGCTGTGCGCTGCCCGGCGGACACGGGCAGCTACGTGACCCTCGCCCCGCGCCAGGAATTGACCGCCGCGCCGGCGGCGCTTGCCCTCGCGCTGCCCTTCGTCGCCGAAGCCAATATCGGTGGACCGCTGGTCATGTTTGAGAATGATGGTGATGGCGAAGCCCTGCTGTTAAGTTCTGGGGGCTCCGGGTTGTGGATTGAGAATGTCGGCGCCGATGGAATCCAGGTGGCTGATGCGGGCGGCAACGGTCTGGCAGTGGGGACGGCGGGTGCAGATGGTGTGGTGGTCACTCAAGCGGGTAACC
>JAKJAC010000291.1:0-277 GCA_022707705.1 Chloroflexota bacterium | reverse complement strand
TGGCGCAGAAGCCAATGGACTCGCCGTAGGCTCCGCTGGAATGCATGGCGTGTATGTGTGGTCCGCCGCGTATGACGGTGTCAAGGTCTACTCCGCCGGGACTCCCAGCGCGGCAGTAGCCAGTGACGCGCGTAACGGCTTTGAGGTGGCAGGCGCCGAAGGAAATGGCCTTTGGGTTGGGCGGGCGGATCAAGATGGCGTAGTCGTGGCATCAGCCGGTTCGGTTGGCGTGTACGTCGGGCCAGCAGCCAGCGATGGTGTGCACGTCAACTGGGCG
>JAKJAC010000290.1 GCA_022707705.1 Chloroflexota bacterium | reverse complement strand
CCGCCAAAAATCACTCAAAGAGAAACATTTGTATGATAGTCGTCTTGCTTTTACCCCAAAATTGAAACGCACCCGACAAGG
Organism: Chloroflexota bacterium; assembly: GCA_022707705.1. Classification (GTDB taxonomy): domain Bacteria; phylum Chloroflexota; class Anaerolineae; order B4-G1; family SLSP01; genus JAAZNO01. Next base: position 5,244 of record JAKJAC010000290.1, on the reverse strand, counting down.
GGCTTCGTAGCAGATCAGCGGGCTTCTGCGGCCTCTGTGAGGCTCGCTGCACGAATAGGTTGCTGCGCAACCAGGGCGAATGCCTTGCTAACGTTTCAGTAGTATTATGCGGGGCATAGGCGCTGAGTACAGCGTGCGGTTTCGGTCAGCGATCTGCTTCGAAATCCCACAAGTAACTATTCAGTGTTCTCCCGTTTGCCACCACGAAGAGCGGCTAAAGCCGCGGTTATGGACCTTAATTCGTTGTCTACGTTTTGCGATGGGAGACTGAGCAGTTATCCGGGCAAATGGGTAGAGGGCGAATTACTGGGAAGTTCAAGCGGTTGTACTCAACCGCAGTCAGATCGATGAGACAATGGCGTTGTACTCAACGCGTTGGGTACAAGGCGTTGAGTACAAGGCGTTGAGTACAACGCGTTTAGACACTTTGGCGCACCGAAGAAGCGCAGAGGTGGGGTCTTCGCAGAAAAAGCCGGGACCGATCCATGGATCGGTCCCGGGGTGAGAGCTCCATTACAGAGAGAGGTAAGCGACTTAGCGCTGTTTGCGCCGCCAAACTACAATGCCCATGCCGCAGACACTCAACAGGGCGAGGCTGCCCCACAACATGCCTGAACCCGCCGCGAATGCGGTCAGGGTCACGGCGGTGGGGGAGAACTGCCAGGCATAGTCTTCGACTTCGCCATCTGCAGCTCCGCCCGTAGGCGTGGGTTGGAAACCGTTGCTCGGATGAAGCCGGAAGCGCGCGTTGACCGTAGCACCCGTGGTATAGTCAGGAGGGATGGTGATAGCCATCGGGTTGGCGCCCGTAGCAACCATATCCTGGAAGCCGAGCTCGCCCGTGTCGTCGAAGTCGCCATCGCCGTTCCAGTCGAACCATGCCGCCAGGAAGCCGGTGGCGCGGTCGAGGCTGCCAACGGTCGCCGTGAGGTGCACGGTGGCGCCAGGAACCCAGTACTCGCCCTCAGCGCGCATCACGCCATCATCCACATCGGTGTCTGGTGGGGTGCCTTCATCCGTGACACCCGTACCGAGCCAGAGTGTATGGTCGGGCGTGTGCCAGGCATCACCATAGATGGAGTTCGCGCTGTAATCCGCGGTGAGCCAGAGCACCTCGAGAACCGCCTCAGCCTCCTGCACGGTATCCATGTAGGATAGTTCAGCGGTGTTGGTGATGATGGCGCCAGGTGCAGCAGTGACCAGCGCGTCGAAGTTGATGGTCACGTTGTAGACATCATCGGCATACACCAGGATGTCATCCAACGCGATGCTGTCGCCATCGTTGCCAACGTAACGCCAAGCCAGGTAGACCGGCTCATTGTACGCCGACAGATCAACGACGATGTTATAGTAGGTGGAGGGATAAGGATAGGACTGATCCAGCTGCCGCCAGAGCGTGTCCTCGAAGACACCTTCGGGATCCTGCACGATGAATTCGAGTCCGGCGTAGGGCCAGTTGTTGTTGCAGTAGACCCAGAAGCTGACCGCAGGGTTGATCTGCCCGGCGAGGTTGACTAATGGGGAGATCAACCACTCATCCTGATCCGCAGCCAGGTAATTTACCCAACCCGCATAGGTGCCCGAGTGAATCCAGGCGGGGTTGTCGGTCATTGTATCCACCAACGTCCAGTTATTGGCTGAAGTGTTCACGACACTCCAACCACTCGGCGGCATCACACCCGCCTCGAAGCCCTCGGCAAGCAAGTCGCCCTTCGGCATGGCAGGCGGCAGCGGAGCCGTAGGCTCAGCCGCAACATTGCCCTTGACCGTGCGCGGCGCTCCACCGACCGTGGCAGGGGCATTGGCTGTGCGACCTGCCGCGTTGTTCCAGTAGATGGCGCCGCTATCATACCAGGCAGTCCCAAAGGTTGTCGTCAGGGTACCGGGCACGACTTCCAGACCGGTGGGCAAGACGTCTTCCAACTGCGCCAAGCCCGCCAACGGGTTGAACTCGAGGGTGATGGTATAGGGTACTGTATCGCCAGGATAAGCAGTCGGGACACCGGTCTTCTCGAGCAGCGCCGCGATATCGAAGGTCACGGGCTTCTCAAGGGGTGTGGGATAGCCTTCAACCTGGAGGGTCTCGGTGAGGGTTCCGGTCCAACCAAAGCCTTCGAAGACCTCGAAAGTCTTGGTGAGCGTATACCAGGTATCCCCTATACCACTCTCAACATCCCAGGTGAGCATGGAGGCGCCCAGCGTCACTGTGCCGAAGTCGGCCTCGTAGTTCTGCAAGCCCACGAGAGGATCCCAGGCTTCGGTCAGCGTGAAGGTGATAGGAGCGCTGAATTCGACCAAAACATGGTCCACGATGGTGACGCTATCGCCGGGTACGACGGTGAACGCGCCCGGAGCGAAGGGACCAGCATCGTTGATCCACACTTCCTTCTCCCAGGTGGGTTCAGGACCATAAACACGCAGTTCAGGCGCTTCCAGGGTCATCGGAAGATCCCCGATTTCGACAGCCGCGACGTTGGTGTAGTAGCCGGGCACGACGCCTTCCATGACGAGGGTGATGGTATGCGAAGATTCCAAGGCCACTGGCGGGAAAGTGATATCGTCAATGTACCATTCGTCGGAGTAGTCACCCTGGTAACGGAATGCCAGATAGATATCCTGCCCCGCGTAAGCGCTCAAGTCTACTGGGATCTCTTCCCAGGTATCCTCAGTGCCGGCGCCGAGATCAACCAGCTCGGTGAAGCTGGCGGGATTGTTATCCGTGGTAGAAATCCAGAGCCCATGATACGTAACCCAGGTAGAATAGTTTTGATTCTGCCAGAAGGAGAATGTGCCGCCACCAGAGAACTGTGGAGTGATCAACCAAGCGTCCTGTGCTCCGCTAGTGTCATCGTGATAGACGCTATAGGCACCCGTGTGAACTCGCGAAGTAGTCTGCACCCAATTCACGCCGCTAGCAGCGTTGAGATTCCAACCTGCAGGCGGGAAAGCACCCTCAAAGCTCTCCGTCAGCGTGTATTGACCCGACCCCAGGACGCCGCTCCAGCTGATGCTGTGCGTGCCAGAATCGTAGGTTGCGCCATCTACCGAGACGAAGCTCAAGCCATCCGGCAGTGGATCGGTGAGGCTCCACGGTTCAAGCTCAGGACCGGCAGTGAGAACGATAGTGTAGGTGACCAGCTCGCCGGGATTGATGAGGGTGGCGGAGATGTCCTTGACACCATCGCCGAGCAGGTAGAGATTCCACGCGGTTGCAGCTTGCTGGCTGCCAGGATTATCCGTATCGTGGAGGACCTCGTTCGTCAACGGCGAAGCGGTGGCATCCTCATCCACGGTGACCTGGTAGGTGATGGTCACCGGATCGGTAGACGGTACGAACCAGTCGAAGCAGATCGCCATACCGTTCTGGAGCGTACCAAGTGCAGCATCATCGAAGGCATACTTGATGCCATCCGTGCCCGTCGCGTTTTCGATGCCGACAGTGCCGTAGGGGATGGGAGTATCAAGGTTGATGTTGTCGTAGGCAAAGATGATGTCGGGGTCACCCAGCGCCACATCGGGCGTGCGCCATGCAAAGACCTCGAAGTCAATGGTCTGGCTCGGGTCACCGTAGGGCTGCACATCATCGTATTCAATGACGGAACCGCCAGTGGTCCCGCCAAGATTTGCCAGGCTGATGCCGCGGTTAGCAGGTCCATCATAGACGACCTCCCAATCGTTCCAGAACATCGCCAGCAGATTGTTGGGATCGCCAGAGGTCGGGATGTCCTCGTTGATCCAGGGGGTCGCGCCAGGAGTAGAACCGAAGAACGTCATACCGTCATCGGTGAAATTGATGCCGGTATAGGGCGTGCCCCAGTAAGTGAAGGGATCTCCGGTGCTGAAAGCAGTGTACCACAGGGTATCACCAACAATGGCAGATTGAGGCAGAATGCCAAAGGCTTGCAGGTTGAGGTAGGCCCCGCTGTTTGCCAATGGCATGGCGCAAGCCGCATCGTCAAGGCTGGTGGTCATCCTGTACTGAGGCGTCGCGGCGTACATCGTTCCCGTCCAGGTCAGTGTATCCCCCGTGACATCCACCGTGCCAGCAGTCGCCGCAGCAGAATCGGGGACATAGGTCAGTCCCGCCGGGATGGTGTCGGTAATCATGTACGTCAGGTCTGCCGGCGTGATGTTGGGCTGCACGGTGATGGTGTAGGTAACGGTGTCACCGAAGAAGACACCCTCGGTCGAGGCTTCCTTGGTCACATCATCATCGTGACGGTAGAGCGTGACCGGGATGAGGCCGATATCACCGGCGTCGCGCACCGGGGTTGGGGAGCTCCCCAAGGAGAAAACGCCGTACCAGCGGTCCCACGCAACCATCGTGGGTTCGTCCCAGTAAAGGGTCAGGGCGTAAGGTTCGAGCGCCGGAACGCTCGCGGGACCTTCGATTACCAGATTGCCCGCATCGGTTCCGGGCACAACCACGGTGCCGAGCGCCACATTGTCATCCACACCGGGCACTGATTCCGCGAAGTTGATCACGATTACGTACCAATCGCCCGCATCAGGCAACATGATATCGCAGGATTCCCAGGAACCGCCAGTCGCGCTCTGGCAATAGTCATGAAGGGTGGTATCAGCCAGGTCCATCACGCCGTTGTCGTTGGCGTCATAAGCCACGAGCATATCCAGGTCAGGAGATGTGGTATCCAGGATCTCAGCTACCAGGCGCATACTATCCGCGGGAACGTTGATCCAGGCGGAGTAGGCATCATCGGGCAGGTTGGCGTAGAAAATCGCGGGGAAGTCAGTTGAGGTCGCCATCAACCCAAGCGCGATTTCGTCCACAACCATAGGCGCCAGACCAAAGGTCTCGGTGGTGAGCTCAAGAATCTCAGCCGTCTGAAGCCCGGTGATCTCCTGTGAGCCCGCATTGCGGCGCGTGTTAATCACCACTTCGTCGGGCAGCAACCCAGCGGTGGGCACAACAGCCACCGGGAGGTGCTGCACCGGCAAGGAGGCATCATCGGGGGTCAAAATGACGGTCCCGAAAATCCACTCGCCATTGGGCATGGTGTTCACATCAGCCGTGAATTCCACGGTCTGCGAGGCGCCCGCAGCCACGGTGAAGCTCGCCGGGGTTGCCGTCAGGTCCACGTCGCCAGCAAAGGTCACATTCCAGGTGACAGATGCAGACGTCGTGTTTCTGAAAGTGCGGTCCCAGGAGCAGTTCTGAAGACAGGAGTCATTCCCCAGGCTGGCGATGTTGAGTGTGGTAGGATCGCCGCCAGCAGCAGGATC
>JAKJAC010000028.1 GCA_022707705.1 Chloroflexota bacterium | reverse complement strand
GGACGACTGAAGACCTGTTTCTTCAAGACCTTTTACGGTCGCCGGTCTTCAGTCGTTTTTCGCGACACACTAATCGAGGAGATAGACTACCATGAGTTCCGTTTCTTTTGATTTCAATGCACTCGCGCCCGAAATCGAAGTGCGAGTGGAGGCGCTGCTGGCGCAAATGACGCTCGAGGAGAAGGTCGGGCAGCTGTTCCAAGCCAACCTCCGCTGGCGCGATGATCTCGATGATTGGATTCGCCAGGGGCATGTGGGTTCGTTGCTCAGCCTGAACGGAGCAGAGCAGATCAATCGTTTTCAGCGTTTGGCAGTCGAGGAAAGCCGGTTGGGTATCCCGCTTATCATCGGCTTTGATGTGATTCATGGTTTCCGCACCATTTTTCCCATCCCCGTTGCCGAAGCTTGCACCTGGGACCCCGCTCTTGTGGAACAAGCGGCGCGGGTCGCGGCGGTAGAAGCCTGTGTGGAGGGCATTGACTGGATTTTCGCGCCGATGGTGGATATTGCCCGTGACCCCCGCTGGGGGCGTATTGCCGAAGGCGCCGGAGAGGACGTTTTCCTCGGCAGCGCGATGGCGCAGGCGCGGGTACGTGGCTTCCAGAGTGCGAATCTGCCCGGCGGGCGGCGCATCGTTGCTTGCCCCAAACATTACGCGGCGTATGGTGCGGCGGAAGCGGGCAAGGACTATAACACGGTGGATGTTTCGGAGCGTTCTCTTCGGGATACCTATTTGCCGCCCTTCAAAGCCGCGTTTGATGCGGGCGCTGCGACGGTGATGTCAGCCTTCAACGAGATTGCCGGCGTCCCCGCGTCGGCGAATGCCTTCCTGCTCAAAACTATCCTCCGCGAGACCTGGAATTGGGATGGGGTGGTGCTCAGCGATTTCGATGCGCTCGGTGAATTGCTCCATCACGGTTTTGCTGCCGACCATCGTGAAGCCGCGCTCCGCGGTTTCCTCGCGGGTGTGGATATGGACATGATGGGTAACGCCTACCCCTTCCACCTGGCGAATCTGGTGCGCGAGGGGCTGGTGGAGGAAGCGCAGATTGATGGCGCTGTGCGTCGGGTGTTGCGCCTCAAATTCGCGCTTGGGCTTTTCGAGCAACCCTACACCGATCCAGCGCTTGCCGCGCAGGTGCAGTTCACGGAAGAACACCGTGCGCTGGCGCTGGAAGTGGCGCAGAAATCCATGGTGTTGCTGAAAAATGAGGGGAATCTGTTGCCGCTGGGAGCGGGCCTCAAGACGATTGCCCTGATCGGACCGCTGGCGGACGATCATCACAACCCGCTGGGCTGTTGGCACGGCAGAGGGCGTGACGCGGACGTGGAATCCGTGCTCGATGGGCTGCGCGCGGTGCTGCCGGAGGAGACGATCCTTCTCCATGTGCCCGGTTGCGCCATCGAAGGCGACGCCGCTGCGCACGCGGATGCGGATTTCGATGCCGCGGTGAGCGCGGCGCTCGTTGCTGACGTGGCGGTTCTCGTGCTCGGCGAGGCTGAGATGCAGAGCGGTGAGGCGCACTCGCGGGCGCACCTGGACTTGCCGGGGCGCCAGCAGGAGCTGCTTGAGGCGGTGGCGGCGACGGGAAAGCCCGTGGTCGTGGTGCTGATGGCGGGGCGTCCCCTCGTGATTCCCTGGATGGTGGAGCACGTTCCCGCGATTCTCATGGCATGGCACGGCGGCATCCGCTCGGGGCAGGCTATCGCGGATATCTTGTTTGGCGCGGTCAATCCCTCAGGCCGGCTTGTGGTCAGTTTCCCGCGCAGTGAGGGGCAAATCCCGGTGTACTATGGGCGCAAGAGCACGGGACGTCCTGCCGATAGCGAGGGCGTGATTCAGTTTGACCGGCGCCATCGCTCGGTCTATCTCGATGAGGCGAGCACTCCGCAATTCCCCTTTGGTTATGGGTTGAGCTACACTGATTTCAGCTACAGCGATTTACAGGTCGAGACGCCCGAGGTGACCCTCGATGGTGGTGTGGTCGTTTCGGCGGAGGTGGCGAACACCGGTGGGTGCGCGGGTGTGGAGACCGTGCAGTGTTATGTACGCGACCTCGTGGGCAATGTTACGCGCCCTGTCAAGGAGCTCAAGGGCTTCCAGCGGATTGCTCTGGAAGCGGGCGAGCGGCGCCGCGTGCGCTTCGAGATTCCCGTCCGAAGCCTCGGTTTCCACAACCTGGAGATGCGCTACATCGTCGAGCCGGGTGACTTCCGCGTGTGGATTGGTCCGAATGCCGCGGAAGGGTTACAAGGCGAATTTGTTATCAAAACGCCTTAGTTGATTTGCCGGGAGTGAAGCGACGGAGTTCCCTTTGGTTTTATGGGCACGCGAAGCGTGCCCATAGACGCCCTGGTACAGATTGCTGGAGGACACCATGACCTATTTACCTTTGGATGATCGTTACGATGCGATGCGCTACAACCGCTGTGGGCGGAGCGGGCTACAGCTGCCCGCCATCTCCCTGGGGTTGTGGCACAACTTCGGCGGCGTGGATACGCTGGAGAATTCCCGCGCGATGCTGCGCCGCGCCTTCGATTTGGGCATCACCCATTTTGATCTCGCCAATAACTACGGTCCGCCGCCGGGTTCCGCCGAGGAAACCTTTGGCAAACTCATGGCGCAGGATTTCCGTCCCTACCGCGATGAGCTCCTCATCTCTACCAAGGCGGGTTACTGGATGTGGAACGGACCCTACGGTGAGTGGGGCTCGCGCAAATACCTCATCGCCAGCCTGGATCAGAGCCTCAAGCGGATGGGGCTGGACTACGTGGACATCTTCTACAGCCACCGTCCCGATCCCAACACGCCGCTCGAGGAGACCATGGGCGCGCTCGATTTTGCCGTGCGCAGTGGGCGGGCGCTCTACGCGGGCATCTCCTCCTACAACCCCGTGCAGACGCGTGAAGCGGCGCGGATTCTGCGGGCGCTTGGTACGCCCTGCCTCATTCACCAGCCCAACTACAACATGTTCGATCGCTGGATTGAGGATGGCTTGCTCGATGTGCTGGATGAGGAAGGCATTGGCTGCATCGTCTTCTCGCCGCTGGCACAGGGCATGCTCACCGAGAAATACCTCAAGGGTATTCCGCCGGATTCACGCGCGGGTAAATCCACCGGTTTTCTGCGACCCGAACAGGTGACCGAGGACCGGGTGGCGCGGGTGTGGCAGCTGCGGGAGATCGCACAGGCGCGCGGACAGACCATGGCGCAGCTCGCGCTCGCCTGGGTGCTGCGCCGCCCGACCGTGACCTCCGCGCTCATCGGCGCGAGCCGTGTGAGCCAAATCGAGGACTGCGTCACGGCTTTGGACCATCTTGATTTCAGCGCAGAAGAACTGCAAGCGATCGAAGATATCCTGGCATAATCGTCGAGGGGTGTGTAGCCTTGAGCGCGGGATGCCGGTTATTTGAAGAGGAGAGTAGCGCATGTTCGTGACCCCCATGCTCGGCGCGCAACTGTATACCGTGCGCGCCTTCACACAAACCGCGGATGACATCGCCGCGAGCCTCAAGCGTGTTGCCGCCATCGGTTACCCGGCAATACAGATTTCCGGCTTCGGACCGGTAGCGCCCCAGGCGGTCGCACGTCTGGTGGAAGAGGCTGGATTGACTGTCGCGGCGACGCACATGCCGTGGGAGCGTTTCCTGCACGCCACCGATGAGGTCATCGCCATCCACAAACTGTGGGGCTGTTGCCATGCCGCCATTGGTGGACTCCCTGCCGAGTATTACACTGTCGAAGGTATTCGGCGCTTCGTCGTGGAACTTGAGCCGGTCGCTGCAGCTCTTGCGGCGGAGGGCATTGATTTCTCACACCACAATCACCAGCACGAGTTCAGGCATTACCCCGTGGATGGCGGTCACAAGCCCTGGTTGGAGCTGTTGCTCGAACAGGCGCTGCCAGCGCTGCTCAACATCGAACTCGACACCTACTGGGTGCAAGCGGGCGGCGGTGACCCCGCAGAATGGATTCGCCGCTGTGCCGGGCGGTTGTCGGTGTTGCACCTCAAGGACATGACTATCGGTCCAGATGGCGGGCAACGTATGGCTGAGGTGGGTGAAGGCAATCTCAACTGGTCTGCCATTCTGCGTGCCGCTCGCGAAAGCGGCGTGAAGTGGTATCTTGTCGAGCAGGATGAGTGCTACGGTAATGATCCTTTTGCAGTTCTGGCGTGCAGCTATCACAACTTCTTTGCCCTCTGGCAGCAGCTGCCGGATAGGGGCTGAAGGTCAGGAATCATCAGTATCTCTCTTCAGGAGCGGAGCATGGACCCTATTCGAATTGCGGTCATCGGCATCGGTAACATCGGCACCCTGCATTTAGGGAATATAGAGAGACTGCGACCCAAACTGCACCTGACCGCGGTCTGCGATATCGTCCCCGAGAAGGCACAGCGGGCAGCAGCGCGCTATGGTTGTGCTGCGTACACGGATGCGGAAGTTTTGCTCAAGGATGGTGTTGCAGATGCCGTCATCATCGCCACACCGCATTACTTCCATACTACTATTGGTATTGCGGCATTGGATTCAGGATATCACGTGCTGGTGGAGAAACCCATCTCCGTTCACAAAGCCGATGCGGAACGCCTTATTGCTGCTTATGAGCGCGCCCGCGCGCGCGGTGCGGCGCCCGTCTTTGCGGCGATGTTCAACCAACGCACCGACCCTCGCTACCGCAAGGTCCGCCAGCTGGTGCTGCAAGGGGAATTGGGTGCGTTGTTGCGCGTCAACTGGATCATCACCAATTGGTTCCGCACCGAAGCCTACTACGCCTCCAGCGATTGGCGCGCTACCTGGGCAGGCGAGGGTGGGGGCGTCCTGCTCAATCAGTGCGTCCACAACCTCGATCTGTTCCAGTGGATTTGCGGTATGCCGGCAAAGGTCTGGGGCTTCTGCGGCATCGGCAAACACCACAAAATCGAGGTGGAGGACGAGGTCACTGCCTACCTGGAGTATCCCAATGGCGCCACCGGGGTCTTCGTTACCTCCACGGGTGAGGCGCCCGGCACCAACCGCCTGGAGTTTCATGGCGAACGGGGGCGGGTGGTGCTTGAGGACGGGCTTGGACCGGGTCGCGACCTGACCTTCACGCGGACCGAGGTCTCTGTGCCAGAATTCAACCGCACCTCGAATTCTGCCTACGATCAACCGCCTGCCTGGCAGGTGACCTTTCCCATCAGCGGCAGTGGTGGGCAACATGCTGAGGTGCTCGAGAACTTCGCCGATGCTATCCTGAGCGGAGTCCCCCTGATCGCACCGGCAGAAGAGGGACTACACTCAGTCGAGCTCGCTAACGCCATGCTCTACTCCACCCTGACCGGGGAACCTGTCACCCTGCCACTGGATGGCGCCGCCTTCGAGCGCGAGCTGCGGCGCCTCATTGCCACCTCGTCCTACGTCAAACCGGCGCGGAGCGACGTCCACATGGACATCCAGGCATCGTTCTGATGGCATTCCGCATCGTTTGTCAGGTGTTTTCGAGGCGCGAAGGACAGACTTAGGATCGCCGCTGTCCGAGTCGCGAATTTTCTTTGTGGCTTTGCGTGAGCCAATCTATTTTCTCGAAGGAGGATCCGATGTACCTTACCGGATTTGCCGACGAAGCCGCCTCAGATATCGCGGGGCAGATTCGCGCCACCCAAACCCTGGGCTGGACTGCGATCGAATCCCGGAATGTGGATGGCGTCAACCTGCACGACCTCTCCGACGAGGCTTTTGACCGCGTCGCCGAAGCCCTCGCTGAAGCAGGCATCACCGTCAACTGTTTTGGGTCCGCCATCGCTAACTGGGGGAAATCGGTTCTCGACCCCTTCGAAATTACTCTGGCGGAGGTGAAGCGCGCTATTCCCCGCATGCAACGCCTGGGCACGCCGCTGATTCGGATTATGAGTTATGCCGTCCTTCCCGACCGCGCGCCCGATGACCAGCTGGAGGCGGAACGTTTCCGCCGCATGCGACTCATTCACGCGCTGTTCGCCGATGCGGGCTTGACCCCGGTCCACGAAAACTGCATGAACTACGGCGGCATGAGCTGGCAGCACACGCTGCGCTTGCTGGATGCTGTGCCGGGACTGCGGCTTGTCTTCGATACCGGCAACCCCGTCTTCACCGATGACCGGAGCAAGCCCAAGCCCTATCCCAAGCAATCCGCATGGGAGTTCTACACGCACGTCAAAGAGCATATTGCCTACATCCACATCAAGGATGGCATCTGGGAGTCTGCCACCGGACAGGTCATCTATACCTATCCCGGTGAAGGGCAGGGTGATGTCCGGCGTATCCTCATCGATTTGCTTGCCTCCGGTTACAAAGGTGGTATCTCCATCGAGCCGCACATGACGATGGTGCATCATCACGGCGGAGGCGCGGCGCCAGAAGATCAGCGCTTCGAGAACTACATCACCTATGGGCGCTGTCTGGAGCAATTGCTGGCCGAGATTCGGTCTCTTCAATCATCATCGTGCTAATGGACGTGCCTGTTTTTGTGTTACATTTGTCTCATACCTGTGGTTTGAATACGGATTGACAGTCGGGTGCTAGCGATTATAATCGACGGTGAGTGTTTTCTTGGTGTTCATTTTCTATGGTTATCACTACGCGAGTGTTTTTGATGCCTAAGGACGCAATACAAACCATCGTGGATGAATCTGCAGAGCCGCCGAGTTCGAAGCGGGCCTCCGGCGGAACTCATTCCACGCATACCTAGCAGAACAGACTGACGCCTTCGATCATCCTACCTCAGGGATGCTAAGGACCGCAGATTGTTCTGCGGTCCTTATTTTTATCGAGGCAAGAGCCCTACCGGCGCCCTTGACTTGCATAAAACAGGAGTTCTTTGACGCGCGTGCTACTGGTGAGGCCGGAGCGCCGCGTCAGGATTCTTAGCACAGAACCTGGAGGTGGCTTATGTTAATCTCAGCTAATTACAGAGGAAGCAGACCTGGGAAACCGGTAGGCTGGTACCGTGACGTGCTGGGGATGGCGCCGCAGGATGCGCGGGGTAACCAGGAGATGTATGATGTGGTTGTGCCACAATTCTCCTGATTTCTTATACTGCAGGGGTGATGATTATGAAACGTTTGCATACACGCTTCAAGCTAGCTTTTTCGCGTTGGGGATTGGTTCTGGCGATTCTCGGTCCCGGGCTGATTACTGCTAGCGCGGATAATGATGCGCCGGGTATTGCGACATACTCTATGGTGGGTTCGACCTATGGGTATAGTTTCCTCTGGCTATTGTTGCTGGTCACTGTGGGAGAGGTCATTGTTCAGGAGACGGCAGCCCGAATGGGGGCGGTGACCGGCAAGGGCACGACTGACTTGATTCGCGAGCGTTTCGGCGTCAAAATGACGGCTTTTGCCATGCTCTGTTTGCTGCTGGCTAATCTCGGCACGACGGTGGCGCAATTCGCAGGTATTGCCGCAGCCACAGAGCTTCTCGGCGCGAGCCGGCACATCACTGTTCCTCTGGCGGCTCTGTTGGTGGGATTGGTTGTTTTGCGCGGTAATTACAAGAACGTGGAGAAGGTGTTGTTGGTGCTTTGTCTTTCCGCGTTTGCCTACGTTATCTCAGCGTTTATGGTCAGACCACCCTGGGGGGAGGTGCTGCGCCAGGCTGTGATTCCTACGGTGCAGTGGGATACCGGCTTCATTCTCGCCGTGCTGGCGACCATTGGTACTACCATCACGCCCTGGGGTATTGTCTACATTCAGGCGTCTGTGGCTGATAAGGGTGTGGCCCTCAAGAACTACCGTTTGACCCGAGTGGATGTGACATTTGGAGCGCTCTGGGGCAATATTGTTTCGGCGTTTATCATCATCTCCACGGCGGCGACACTCTTTGTGGTGGGCGTTTCCGTCGAAACTGCGGAGCAAGCTGCCATGGCTCTGGAACCTCTAGCGGGCATGGGGGCGCGTTACCTCTTTGCGGTTGGTCTGCTGGGCGCTTCTCTGTTGGCGGCTTCGGTGTTGCCACTTTCTACGACCTACGCGGTGTGCGAAGCTTTCGGTTGGGAGCGTGGATTGGATCATCGCCCGCACGAAGCCCGTGTGTTCTATGATCTTTATGTCGGAATCATCGTGCTGAGCGTGCTGACCGTGCTCGTTCCCGGAATCCCGCTCTTTCCTCTTATGTGGCTATCGCAATCCATGAATGCGATTCTATTGCCGGTGATGTTAGTGTTGGTGCTTAAATTGGTCAATGACCGGCAAATCATGGGAGAGTGGGTCAATACGCGTTTTCAGAACCTCTTCTCCTGGTTTTTGGTGGCCATTATTGCTTTAATCACTGTAGGGCTGTTCATTTCACCGTTGTTCGGTGTGTCGCCAATACCTTGAGAGGAGATTCCTGGTGGTGATCAGATTCTACGTGAGATCCCTTTTTCCCACTGCCCTCTGTAGGAGGGTTGCCTGTTGTGGATAGTGTTGATTTTTGGGATTGACAGTCCGGTTCTTGAACCTATAATACTTGATAGAAGTCGTTTTTGGGATTCCTTATTACTGAGGCGAATACAAAGCGAGTGTTGGTGATGTTCGAGAACGAAATGCAGAATGCCGTAGATGAACCGGCAGAGCCGCCAAGTACGAAGCGGGCATCTAGCGGAATGAATTCCGCGTTCATCTAGCAGAACAGACTAACGCCTTCCGTCATCCCACCCCAGGGATGCTAAGGACCGCAGACTGTTCTGCGGTCCTTATTTTTGCGAGTGCGGGTGCCTGAAGCCATTCGCGACTCGCCTGTGTACCGGATATCTTAACGGTCCGCGCGTGCCGGCTGGAGTGTCAGGCGCGCGCAGAATTCATACCACAAGAGCGGGAGGTGTCTTATGTTGTATCTCAGCCAGTTGCAGGGGAAGCAGGTATGGGATGCGTGGAGCCAGCCAATAGGCAAGTGCTATGACGTGTTGGTTGGGAACCTGGATCAGCCTTTCCCGCCAGTGTGTGCGATTGCGATGAAGACGGCTGATGGGGAAGAACAGCTGATTCCTGCCTCACAGCTGAGTGGTTTGTTCCCCAGCATTATCCTCAAGGTGCCGACCGAGGAGGTCAAGCCATTTGCGCCCAAAGGGGATGAATTGCGACTAGCCAGCCGGGTATTGGATCGCCAAATCGTGGATATCGATGGGCGGCGGGTGGTGCGGGTTAATGACGTGCAGATGGCGCGTCTGCATGAACAGTTCTGTGTCACCGGAGTCGATGTGGGTGGTCAGGGCTTGCTGCGGCGGTTGGGGTTGGAGGGGATGGCGCAGGGGGTAGCGATGCGGCTGAAGCGCCCCTTGCCGGCGCAGGTGATACCGTGGGAGGATGTGGCGCCGTTGCAAACGGATGAAGATCCGTTACGACTGCGGATTTCACGGGACAAGATCAGCCACCTGCCAGGAGCGGACATTGCGGCGATTTTGAATGACCTGGACCGGCGCACGGGGGAAGCGTTGGTTCGGGGGTTGGATAACGAGACGCTGGCGGACATGCTGGAGGAAAGCCCGGCAGAAGTGCAGGTGAATATCCTATCGCAGCTGCCGCCGGAACAGGCGGCTGATGTGTTGGAGGAAATGGGTCCGGACGAAGCAGCGGACCTGTTGGCGGACCTGCCGACGCAGACGACAGAGCAGTTATTGGAATTGATGGAGGATGAGGATGCGGAGGACGTGCGGGCGCTGCTGGCGTACCCGGAGGATTCCGCGGGTGGCATCATGACGACGGAGTTCGCTCACGCGCCAAGTGGACTGAGTGTAGGAGCGACTCTAGCGTACCTGCGGCAATCGGAGGACGCACGGGATGACGAAGTGATGTATTACGTCTATGTGCTGGATGAAACCGGTGTGTTGCACGGGGTGGTGAGCCTGCGAGACCTGGTGATGGCGTCACCCGCTGCCTCCACTGACACCCTGATTGAGACAGACCCGGTCATGGTCAGTCCTCTGGCAGCGCAGCACGATGCGGCATATCTGATTGCCAAGTACAACCTGCTGGCGTTGCCGGTGGTTGAGGAGGAGAGTGGGGCAATGTTGGGCATCGTAACGGTGGATGATGCCCTGGATGCCGTGTTGCCGACAGCGTGGAAGAAACGCTTGCCGCGGTTCTTCTAATCCTTACGGCAGGTTGGTGAATAGTCCATGGTAAAACTCAGCGACACCTTAAGAACTGTTTTTGCTCGCCTGGGGATGTATCTGGCAATTCTTGGTCCTGGATTAATCACTTCCAGTGCTGGCAACGATGCGCCTGGAATAGCGACCCATACGATTTCTGGTTCCACCTATGGGTATCGTTTTCTTTGGTTGCTGCTTTTTGTTGTAGTGGGTCAGGCTGTAGCACAGGAGATGGCAGCTCGCATGGGGGTGGTGACCGGCAAAGGCACCGCTGACCTGATTCGCGAGCGATTCGGTTTGAAAATGACGGCTTTTGCCATGCTCTGTTTGCTATTGGCTAATCTGGGCACAACCGTGGCAGAGTTTGCCGGTATTGCTGCAGGTACGGAACTCTTTGGCATCAGCCGCTATATTTCTGTGCCTTTGGCAGCGTTGCTTGTCGGTTTTGTCGTTATGCGAGGCTCTTATCGCTATGTCGAGAAGGTGTTGTTGGTGCTTTGTCTTTCTGCATTGAGCTATGTCATCTCAGGCTTGGTGATCCGACCGCCGTGGGGCGAAGTGCTGCGTCAGGCTGCGACGCTCCCGCCGCGCTACGATTCGAATTTCATTATAGCTATGCTGGCGACGATTGGTACCACCATCACTCCCTGGGGCATTGTTTATATGCAGGCTTCTATGGCTGATAAGGGTGTGAATCTCAAAGACTATCACCTGACGCGCCTGGATGTCAACTTTGGCGCTGTTTGGGCAGGCGTTGTTGCCGGCTTCATCATCATCTGCACGGCGGCGACACTATATGTGGCGGGTATTTCTGTGGAGACTGCGGAACAGGCAGCCATGGCATTGGAGCCTCTGGTCGGTTCAGCGGCACGTTACCTGTTTGCGGTTGGTCTACTGGGTGCTTCGCTGTTGGCAGCTTCGGTATTGCCGCTATCCACAACCTATGCGGTGTGCGAAGCCTTTGGATGGGAGCGGGGATTGGACCAGCGACCACGTGAAGCCCGCATTTTCTACGGTCTCTACGTTGGGATCATCGTGCTGAGCGTGCTGACCGTACTCATTCCCGGCATCCCGCTCTTTCAGCTGATGTGGTTCTCGCAATCTGCGAACGCGATTCTGCTCCCCGTGCTGTTGGTGCTCATCATCAAGATGGTCAACGACCGGCGGATTATGGGGCAATGGGTCAACACTCGCTTCCAGAACATTTTTTCCTGGGCGATGGTGATTATCATTGGCTTGATTACCCTGGTGTTATTTGCCTCACCGCTGTTTGGAACAGTGTTTCCGGCATCATAGTGAGCGATGCCCTTTGCGTTGTGGAGAATTCGCTCCCGTAGGGGAGATGTGTTTGCCGTTGTGAAATGGTTCTCCCAGAGGCATGTGGAGCGAGGGCTTTAGCGATGAGTGAAAAAAGACTATCGTGGCGCGAGCGCGCCCAGCAACTCCAGCAGGAGACCTATGCTCTCTACCTGGCGTACCGTGACCCCCGGACGCCGTGGGGCGCGCGTATCGTTGCCGCCTTGGTCGTGGGCTATGCCCTAAGCCCCATTGATCTCATCCCTGATTTCATCCCTGTGCTCGGTTACCTGGATGACTTGGTGTTGGTGCCGCTTGGGATTTGGTTGGCGTTGCGGCTGATTCCTGCGCAGGTCATGGCGGATTGCAGGGTGCGAGCGCGGGAGACGATGACTGCGGGGCAACCCGTGAGTCGTGTCGCCGCGGTGGTGATCGTAGCGCTCTGGTTGGGTGGAGCAGCGCTGATCACCCTCGTTGTCTGGCACGCTCTGCGTTGAGAGCAGGAGCTCGCTGAAACAGGGCTATCGCATTTCGGAAATGCTGCTCCAAAGAGTCTATTAAAGAGAGTGTTTTATGTGCCGCGCGCAGCCTGCGAAATACACTCTCTATAATCGCGGTTTTAGCCGTATTTGGCCGGGGCAGGCAGGGGAGCCCTGCGCTGAAAAACATCGTTACAAAGTCCCTTGGGAATGTATGGTATACTTGTTTAAATGAACACAATAACAACGCCCGTGACAAACGGATTACAAAATATTTTGACTGATGTTTCACTCGATCAATTATCTGAACCGTTGCGCGCGGCAGCGGCTCGCGCCGGGTGGACGCAGCTGATGCCGGTGCAAGCATCTGCCATTCCCTACCTGCTCGCCGGACGAAGGATGATGATCCAGGCGCGCACAGGTAGCGGCAAAACTGGTGCGTATCTGCTGCCGATGTTGGAACGTCTTGACCCAACCCGCGACTTGTGCCAGGCGCTTGTTCTCACGCCGACGCGAGAGCTGGCGCGCCAGGTGACAGAGGAGGCGGAGCTGCTGTGCGGACCTGCTGGATTCCGCGCTGTGGCAGTATACGGCGGTGTGAGCTATGGATCCCAGAACGATGCATTGCGCGGGGGCACGCACATCGTCGTGGGCACTCCGGGGCGTGTCCTTGACCACTTGCTCAAGCGCACCTTCACGCTGAAGCATTTGAAGATGCTTGTTTTTGATGAGGCGGATCGTATGTTGTCAATGGGCTTCTACCCTGATATGCGTGAGATGCAACGTTACTTGCCGGAGCACCCGGTCGACACTTGTATGTTTTCGGCAACCTTCCCCCCTTCCGTGCTGCGCACCGCGCGCCAGTTCATCCGGGACCCGGAGTTCTTGTCGTTGAGCAGCGATCACGTTCATGTCACCGAGACTGAGCACGTCACCTACACGCTGCCCGACATGGAAAAGGATCGTGGGTTGGTGCGGTTGATCGAGGTTGAGAACCCCACTTCAGCCATCATCTTCTGTAACACCAAGATGCGTGTGCATTACGTGACGGTGGTTCTGCAGCGTTTTGGTTATGATGCTGACGAACTGAGCTCAGATCTCTCGCAGAAAGACCGTGATCGGGTTTTGAAGCGTGTGCGGCAGGGGCAACTGCGTTTTCTAGTGGCGACCGATGTCGCGGCGCGCGGTATTGATATCCCCGAGCTCTCCCACGTGATTCTCTATGAATTACCCGAAGATGTGGAGAGTTACATACACCGTGCCGGGCGGACGGGGCGCGTCGGCGCTGCCGGTGTCGCGATTTCGCTGGTGGGGCTGACCGAGCAGTTCGCGCTCAAGCGCATTGTGCAGCATTACAGCATTGACATGGAAGCGCGTCAGATGCCGACCGATGAGGATGTTGCTGGGGTCGTGACCGAACGGTTGACCGCGCTGCTCGAGGCACGCCTGCGCGCACGTGATAAGTTACAGGCTGAGCGCAGCCGGCGTTTTGCATCACTCGCGCGTAGCCTGGCTGAAGATGAGGAGGGCTTGGAGATCATCACAATGCTGCTCGACGATGACTATCAGCAAATGCTCCACGCGCCCGTCCCGCGGCCGGCTGACGAGCCGCGGCCGGCTGACGCTGAATCCACGGCGGCGCCGGCAGCAGGTACAGGTGAAAAATCGTCGCGCCGTCGCTCGCGCCGCCGCTGAATCGATTGGCGGCGCGAGTGCCGCCGTTGTCGCGATTCGGGACCCAGGTTAAACCCCACATGACGCGCCCCTTCTATGGGGTGCTTTCCACGCCATTTTGACGCCCTAAAAACACCGCACCGCCAAAGAGTTTCTGGAGTGCGGTTTCGCATCAAACACTTCTTTCCCAGATGCCGGTGCACTCCGGCAGAATGGGTGGGTCGAGGCTGATCAGGCGATCGGTCATGTCGTCCTCAAAGAAGAAGCTCGTCAACTCACGCGCTTCCTCCACTGAGGCAAAGCGGTAATCCGTGCGGATCCAGCTGCGCGTGAAACCGGCTTCGTTTTCCAGATACGCAAAATACGGCAGCATTACCTCGGGTGGATGCGGCGTCACAAAACCCGTGCCAAGCGTTTCCAGGATGATGAGATTGCCACCGGGACGCAGCGGGCGCGACAATTCCGTCAGTGCTTTGCTGAGCTCGGTGCGCCAATCCTCTTCCCACACTACCGTGTAGACTACGCTCCATCCGGCGAGCACAATATCAGCAGATTGATTCTCAGCGGGCAGGCGCCGGTGGTCGGCGACTTCGGTCTGCCAGTGTGTGAGCCTTGAAGCGCGCAACCTTGCGGTGGCAACTTCGAGCATGTGGGCGGAGCTATCGTAGACGCGCAGCGAGCGCGCGAACGGCGCGACCAGGCAGGCGAGTCGCCCGGTCCCAGCGCCGGAGTCAATGATATCTCGCCCTTCCAAGGGCGCAATTTGACGTAATGCCGCCAAAATGTTCCCTGCGTGATCCTCCCGCGCTACGAGCGCCTCGTAGCGGTCGGCGTATTTTTGGTAGACTTCCGCGTAATGATCGGGCATGGATATTCTCCTGATTCCCCCAGCTAGCGGGTTTTTAATGCGGTTGGCGCCATTGGCGCCCGTTTTCTGTCATCAGTAATCCAAGACGTTCTTTGTGTTGAGGGTAACGCAGCTAGCCCTCCACCATGCGGCTTGCCCCATACAACGCCATGATATTCTCCGTCGGCACATCGTTCTGGATATAATGCGCGGCTGAAAGGATATAACCTCCGCCGTGTCCCAGGATGGTGCATAGACGGCGTGCTTCCGCGTCCACTTGCTCCGGCGTTCCGTGCGGCAACAGCTCCTGCAAATCCACCCCACCATGGAAGGCTACCTGTTCCCCGAAGGTCTCTTTGAGCCGCTGCGGATCCATGCCTTTGGCTTGAGGTTGCAGTGGATTGAGCACGTCGATACCCAGTTCGCGAATCAGGTCGGGAATCAGCGGGAAAATGGCGCCGCAGGAATGGTACATCAGTTTGACATGCGGCGGCGCAACTTGCCGGATGGCGGCATTGAGGCGCTGATGCCGTGGCATGATGTGCGTGCGCCACATGCGCGGCGACATCAGCAAGCCTTGCTGGTGTGCTACATCATCCCAGGTGTAGACCAGGTCTACACGCCCTTCGGCAACCTTGAGCAACCGGGTGACATTGGCAATGTAGAGATCCGTGATGCCGTCCATGATGGCGCAGGGAACCTCGGGATTCTCCGCCAGGTCTACCAGAAAGCGTTCCATGCCCAGCAAGCCCCACGAGCGTTCGAAAATGCCGCCCAGGTCGTAGCAGATAAAGTAGTCATCCTCAGCCTCGAAGGCGTCGAGCTGCGCGCGGACGCTCTCCATGTCCCAATACTCGGTGCGAGACCAGTCCCACGCACGTACATCTTCCGCTGTGCGGGCTTCCGCCAGTGGATAACCGGCATACTCGTGGTACACGCCGAAATCGTGACGCACTTCTTTGCGCCACATGCCATAAGCGTCCACAGTCACTCCACCAGGTAGGGTACGTTCCGGTCCGACGTAGTTGGGTGCTACCCACCGGATATCTACCCGCAGCTGGCGCAGTACGTCAGACCACGAAATGTCGCCAAAGGTGACTTGCAGACGTTCGCGCACCTCGGGCACTGCCCACAGGTCCACCGGGACGCGATCGGGCTGTTGGTGTGCCAACGCCATTTGTACCCGTTCCCGTGGTGTCAGGGTTCCCCGACCAGGGTCTTTGAAAGCGAATCCTTTGACCATTCGGTGCCTCCTAAATCAGTGTGTTGCCGGTAAAGAGTTGCTGCCCATAGGTGGAGGATTCCAGATAGTTTCTGACCACTCTATTTCCATAACCACGCCAGATCACTTTCTTTCTCTACTGCGCGGCGGATGAGCGCGCGTCCGCGTTCTTGTGCCAGTTTTGCCAGCTCCGTTGCATCGGCAGTCATGAGACGCTTGTCTTGCACGACAATACGTCCGTTGACCATCACGGTGTCCACGTCTCGTCCACTGCAGGCATAGATGATATTGTCTAGCAACGAATAGGTGGGCGCGGCGTGTAGCCCGCTCATCTCCAGCATAACGAGGTCTGCCAGGTAACCCGGAACCAGCGCGCCGAGCCGGTCACCCATGCCGATGGCGGCGGCAGCGTCCACCGTCACCATCTCCAGAATCTTCGCGGCGGGCAGCGCTTGCGGGTCACCCGTGAGCTGTTTTTGCCCCGCGCCCGCCATGCGCAATTCGCTCACCAGCGCCATCTCGTTGTTACTCGTGACGCAGTCGGTGCCGATGAGCACGCCCGCGCCGCGCTGCAGGAGTTCCCAGGCGCGCTGCGGTTTGCCGTGCAACGCGTGCCCCATGGGGCAGTAGATGGGATGCGCGCCGGAAGCGGCGAAGAGCTCCATTTCCGCATCGTCAATGTAAATGCAGTGCGCCGCCAGCACATCGGGTCCCAGGAATCCAATGTTGTGCAGGTAGGTCACACAGCCCGTACCAAAGTGCTGTTGAATGGTGGTCAGCTCGCGGTGACTCTGCGCCACGTGCAAGTGCAAGCCTACCCCTTCAGCGGTCGCCACCTCGCGCAGCCGTAGCAACCAATCCTGACTCACAGTGTCGGTCGCGTGGGGCGCAAGCCAGGGCGTGACCAGGGGATGACGTCCCTTCCAGCGCCGGACATAGTCAATGCCCTCCTCCAGCTCCTGTTCGCCGGTGAAAGGACCGAGACGGCTCATAATGGTGTGCCCCATGACGCCCCGCAAGCCCAGCGTGATGAGCGCCTGTGTAACGCCTTCCATGTGGAAATAGTGATCGACAACACATGTTGTGCCGCCCAGTAACGCTTCTGCGCCACCGATAAGCGCACCGACTGTAATGTCCTCAGGGGTCAGCGCACGTTCCACGGGCCACATCACCCGATAGAGCCCTTCGGGTACCGCCAGTGTGATGCCTTTCTGCAGGCTCATGGCGATGTGCGTGTGTGCATTGATGAGACCCGGCAGGACTACTTTGCCCCGCCCGTCGAAAATCTCCGCATCGGGGAATCGCACGCGCAGGTCCTCGCCTGTACTGATAGCGGCGATGCGGTCACCTGCTACTGCCAGGCTTGCACCGGTAAGAACCTCGCGTTGCGCGTTCATTGTCACCAGCGTCGTGTTTTTGATGATGAGAGTTTTTTCCATAAGGCGCTCCTTTTTAGGAATTTTCATTGATTACCAGCTACTTCCTTATCCAGTATGCATGCTTACGTCCCTCTGCCCACAAAACGTCCACCCAAGCGCTCGATTTCCAGGTCTGCGCCGCCAGAGAAAAAGGCGCGCATACCGGGCAGTGCGGCAAGCAGCACCATCAATTCTACCAGAATATCGAGGAGCGGGCGCAAAATGGGTGTGAACCAGGAAGCCTGCATTGCGCCAGCTTCCAGCCCACCGTAGAATAGCGCTGCCAATGTGGCTCCCCAGAAAGTTTGTCCGCCGATGAGCGCCAGCACCAGCCCTCGGTCGTTCACCGCCAGCCCTCCGGTACTGCCGCTGCGCCATACGCCCAGGGCTTCCACGGCACCTCCCGCCGCTGCGATTGCCCCACTGAGCATCATACTAAAAAAGAACATCCGCCCGGCGCGTATACCACCGAATTCTGCGAAGGGTGCGTTGGCGCGCGTGATTCGGATTTCATAGCCGAGACGACTGCGCTTGATCCAGAAGGTGAGCGCTGCCATCAGCGCCAGCGCGAGAAAGATGCCGGTGTTGGCGCGAGTGCCTGTGCCTACCCCTCCGCCCGTGAGTTCCTGGAATTGCAGCAACCGGGCGGAAGCGGGCAGATTCTGTCCTCCCGCCATGCGATGCAGCAAGCCTAACGCCCCCAGCACTCCTCGCAGCAGGCTTAGCAAGTGTGGAATCAACAAGTTGGCGATCATGCCGGTGATGACCTCGTGCACCCCTGAGACCCGCTTGAAAAACGCCGGAATGAAAGCTGCTGCTGCTCCTCCTAGCATACACAGGAACAGAATCACGGTCAAATGCAGGGCTTTGGGCAGGGGCGGGAGTGCAGTAGCTGCAAATCCGGCGATGGACGCGCCAGCGGCAAATTGTCCTGCCAACCCCATGTTGATTGCGCCGCCCTGAAAGGCAAGTGCTGCCGCTAGTGCTGTGAATATTAGCGGTGTGGCTCGCTGAATTGCCACCATCAGACCGAAAGTATTGGTAAAGGGCGCGCGCAGGAGGTATGTGTAGACTTCCACGGGATTTTCACCTGTGAGCAACACCAGGCAGCTGCCAATCAGTACGCTCAACCCCAGCGCCAGGATTAGTCGTCCGGCATAGCGCGCACCAGCTCGCATCTGTGTGGGCAATTGTGCCAGCAAGCGCGTTTCTGTGTATCTGAGGGCGTGGAGGGCGGCGTGCAGCATTCAGGCGATTCCGGCGCGGCGGGTGATAGCCTGGAGGTGCTCTCCGGCTTTGCAGATGATTTCTGCTTCATCTACCTGGGTCAGACGGCGCTCTTGCATGAGCACTACACCATCCACGATGACATCGCTCACATCATGCGCTCCGGCGCTCATTACCAGTGTTCGCAGCAGGTGCTGCGTCGGTTGCAGGTGCGGCGCCGAGTACGGCGGCGCTGTAGCATCCACCAGGATGATGTCTGCCTGCTTGCCAGTTTCCAGCGTGCCGGTGTGAGATTGCAACCGTAACGCTCGGGCGCCGCCGCTCGTTGCCATACGCAGCAAATCCTCCACCGGCAGGATGGCGGCGTCGTTGATGGGTAAGCCCCTATATGCCTGGATAGCGCTTTTGAGCAAGCGCGCTTGCTCAAAGAGGTCCAGACTACCGCCGCTGGCGCCATCTGTGCCCAAGCCGATGGGCACACCAAGTGCCAAAAAGAGTGGGGTTTTGGGAAACCCGTGTGAGTTGAGATTGGAGCGCGGACAGTGAACGGGGATTACGCCGCGCGCGGCTAATAACTGGATTTCTTTCTCTGTGAGAACGATGCTGTGCGCGGCAAGGACATTCGATCCCAACAGCCCTAGCGCATCCAACCATTCTGCCGGGCGCAGTCGGTAATTGACCACGCAGTGTTCCACTTCGCGCAGATGTTCCGCCAGGTGGATGTGGATGCCCGTGTTAACCTCCCGTGCCGCCGCCGCCACGCTTTCCACCAGCTCTGGCGTTGAGGTCATCACCTGTCGTAATGCGAACCAGATGTGGATGCGGTTATTGGCTTTGCCGTGCCATTCGCGGTAGAGCGCTTCGGTTTCGGCGATATTCTGCGTTACTGAGCCGCGCATGTTTTCCGGGACGAAACCACCGCTATCCATCGTGGAGCGGGCGATGCAGGCGCGCAATCCCAGAGCAGCTACGGCGCGCGCTGCCTCTCCCATGTGCCGCCCGCCTGAGTCCGCGAATGCCGTTATGCCGGCTTTGAGCATCTCCACACCGGAGAGCATCGTGCTCCAGTAAACGTCCTCTGGCTCTAATGTGCTCTCGAAAGGCACCAGAAAGCGTGCCCAGATCATCGGCGGTTCGTCGGTGATGCGCCCTCGCAGAAGTTGCTGGCAGACGTGCGTATGTGCATCTATCAGTCCCGGCATGGCAACCTTGCCTGTGCCATCGAGGCGTGTGCGCGGATGATAACGCGCTTCAAGTATGGCGTTATCATCCAGGGCGAGAATGCTGCCTCGGTCAACCGCGATGGCGACGTCATTCCGCAGCGTCATATCTGGCAGCAGAGCCGTTGTGTGAGTAATCAGCAAATCGCAGTTTTCCATAACCGGTTCTCTGTCTCTCTTTTTAGGTCTTGGGCGCGCATCAAGCGTTGCCCTCCCGCTTCAATCCTCTCGCTAAAGGCGACTCAGCGTCTGGCGCGCTCCAGGATGAGTGCGTGCGCCTTATCGAGATCGAATTCGCCATCCAACAGGATTTCCGTCTGGCAAGCGACCTGAGGGACCAGGTGCTCGAAATCGAAGCTGACTTCAAAGTGCCGCAACACGTCTGCACCTGATTCACTGAGCAGACCGGCATGCACGTGGCGTATCCCAAGTCGCACGATCAACAGAGCAGCTGCCCGCCCGATGATTTTGTCGCGCACCGTCAGGCTTCCGGGATCATAGGGATGTTCTACCAGATAGTGCTCCAGGTCTAGCAGAGGGTAGAGCCACTTGCCATCACTGCGGAAGACCAGCATTTCGCCCTGGGTGACTTCCAGCGCATGATGCGCCGGCTTGGCTTGCATAAACGCTTCGACCTCCGCGCGTAGGGGCATCGCCGGTGCGGTGCCTATCCGGGTAACCTGCAACGCTGCCGCGGCATTGGCAAATGCGACAGCCTGTGGCAAGGGCTGTGCTTCTGCCAGAGCTACTGCCAAGGCTCCGTTAAAAGCGTCGCCTGCGCCAGTGGTATCTACCACCTGAACCTGCCATCCCGGAATATGTTGTGTGCCTTCGTCTGTGATGATGAGGGCGCCCAGCGCTCCCAGAGTAATGGCTACCGCTCCCACGCCTTGGGTCAGCAGGTGTTTTCCGGCAGTTTTCGCCTCTTCAAGATTGCTCATAGGTAACCCGGTGATGAGGTGCGCCTCAGTTTCATTAGGGGTGAGCACATCCACGCGACGTAACAGTTCTGCACTTAGGGGTTGCCCCGGAGCAGGGTTCAGAACTACCCGGACGCCGAGATCATGCGCCAGTGCTGCAGCGCGTTCTATCGTCTCCATGGGTACTTCCAGATCCAACAGGAGGATGTCGGCTTTTGCGATGGCTTCACGGGCAGCGTCCACGTCGGTGGGGCTGAGGAGCTCGTTGGCGCCTGGCGCAACCACAATCATGTTGTCCCCTGCGTCATCCACGATGATGAAGGCGACTCCCGTGTGGGTTCTCTCTGTGCGCAGCACATAATCGGCCTGAATGCCCTCACGACGCAGGTTTTCCTCAGCGCGATCGCCAAAATCATCCTTGCCTAGTTGGACGACCATGGCGACCTCTGCGCCAAGCCGTGCCGCGGCTACAGCCTGATTGGCGCCCTTGCCACCCGGACCTGTAAGATAGGGTCCACCCAGGATGGTTTCGCCTTTCACGGGCATTCGCCGCGTCCGTACTAACAGATCGGTGTTGAAACTTCCGACAACAGTCACTTTTGGCTTCTGGATCATAGTCTCCTGATTCACCCTTTCTTTACGAATTTTTGCTTCGCTACATCCACTAACCCCATATCTGTGGGGCGAAAACCTGGTGAGACCGGCAAAGGCAATGAGGATAGCAACGTGATGGGATCATTGTTGACCCCCTGGATTCGCGCTGCCTCGACAAAGGCATCAAAATCCTGCGCCAACTCCGCTACCGGTTTCTCCGCGAGAATCCCTCCCACGGGGAGTGCTGCCAGCGCGCGTACCTCCCCGCTGGCAACGGCGACATAACCACCACCGGAGGCAATCAGCGCATTAGCAGCAGTCGCCATATCGGCGGCGTCGCGTCCAATCACGATTAGATTATGGCAATCATGTGCATAAGTGCTAGCGAGCGCTCCCTCGCGCAGCCCAGTCCCCGCAATCAGCGTGGTGAAGGTATTGGCATTGTGCCCATGCCTATGCCAGACCGTGACTAATGCCAAATCGGGGTCAGTTCTCCAATTGGCGAACTCTTCGTGTTGCTTTAGCCGTCGCATTCCCTTGCCACGCTCGGTGATGATGGGAACTTCAGTTGAGTTTAGCCATCCTGGAACGAAATCACTGGCGTGGGTGGAGGCGAGGTGGACGGAGTGCGTGGCGCCAGCGGGTGGCTGGATTGCGGAGTGAGCGGGCTTGACCATCGCGCCATCTCGAGCAACGATGTTGCCTGAAGCTACGGTGAGATGGACATTGAAGGTTGACAAGTCATTGAGAACGATGAGATCAGCGCTGAATCCCGGTGCGATTGCGCC
Organism: Chloroflexota bacterium; assembly: GCA_022707705.1. GTDB lineage: Bacteria > Chloroflexota > Anaerolineae > B4-G1 > SLSP01 > JAAZNO01. The sequence goes on along the minus strand of JAKJAC010000028.1, from coordinate 8,001 downwards.
CAGGTTGCGACGCCGCAGACGACGGGCAGGGAGCAGGCTAGCGGCGCGGATGGCGTCTACAGGGTTCATGCCGAGAGCGATGGCACGCCGTACACCACGATCCAGGTGACCTTCTGCTGCCAGCTCGTTGGGCGAAACGTCGTCGGTGACGAAGACGACGGTCTCCAGTGAGCCAAAGCGCTCCCAAACGGCTACCGCTTCGGCGATGTTGTCGCGGTGGGGCGCACAGCAGACTTCCACAATCATCCCCAGACGAGCGTAGGTTTCGATGAGATCGGGGGTCATGCGCCCGTGGTCTGACTCAATGCCCGTGGCAAGATAAGCATTGAGGTCCCGCAGGTCTTCAAAGCGCACATGCCCGGTGAGAATCACGTTGCGTTCTCGTCCGGCTTTCACAATCTCGGTGATGCGCGGCGCCTGCCGCACCACCCCCCAGTAATCCATCACCTCCGCAAGCCCGATAATCTCACCGCGTCCGTCTGGGTCATCCAGTAGCATGGCGACTTCGTGGGCGGTGAATTCTGCGCCGGAGGTCTCCAATCCTGGGACGGCGGGCACGCAGGTAGGGACGAATGTGAGCACCCGCAGGGGCAAGCCTCGTGCCGCATGTCGCATGTAGGTGACGCCCTCAAGACCCAGAACATTTGCCATTTCGTGAGGGTCTTGTGCTACCGTCGTCACGCCTAAGGGCAGCACCGCGTCTGCAAAGCGCGCAGGGGTGACGTGGGTGCTCTCGATGTGCATGTGACTGTCAATCAAGCCGGGCGCCAGAGTTTTGCCGGTGACGTCAATGACGGTATGCCCGGCACAACGGTGGTCATCTGGGGTGGTGATGTAGGCGATGGTATCGCCGCAGATGCCCACAGTTGCGGGGAGGACCTCGCGCGTGAACACATTTACCAGCGTGCCATTTCGTAACACAAGGTCTGCCGGTTCCTCTCCACGTGCGACTCGAACCAAGTGGTGATAGCTATCCGGCGTGTGCTGTAGGTCACTCATGTCTGATTCTCCCTAACACTCTTGCGTATTCCCCTCAACCCACAAAGGCACCAACCTCTGATGGTCTACATCCACCAGACCCAAGTCGGTTACCCCGTAGTGTGGAATTACCGGCAACGCCAACCCGATAATAGAGCTGATGGGTTGTGCGCCTTCAAGCCCCAGAGAATGCAGCGCATCATTGAGCCGAGTCATCTGTCCCGTCAACGCCTCCAGAGGTTCAGGACTCATCAGCCCGGCAATGGGCAACGGTAGGATTGCCAGGATCTCGCCCCCGGCAGCGCAGCAGATGCCGCCGCCAGAACTCGCCAATGTTTGCGCTGCGAGGACCATATCGGTGGGATTGTGCCCCACGACCAGCAAGTTGTGTGAATCGTGTGCGACGGTGCTGGCGATGGCGCCGCGTTTCAAGCTCAGCCCTTCCACTGGCGTGAGGCTACCGTGCCCACTGCGCCCATGCCGCTCGATGACGGCTGCCAGACATACGCCATCCGGGAGCTCCAGCCACTCCCCTTGCGCGCGAAAATGTCGCTGCGTTAGCTGGCGGTTATGCCTGTCGCGCAAGTCCAACACGTGCAGGCACGCGCTGCTCTCACCGGGTCGAGCACGTAGCCGGAAATCTTCCTCTCGCAGCGGTGCGCGCAAGTGTACGGTGTTCTCTCTTTCGAGTTCCGGATGCGCGGCATCTATGGGTTCCAGCAATTCCCCCCCACATGCCACCAACTGCCCATTGCAGAAGACTTCGTCCACCGTAACGCGCTCCAGGTCGGTGAGCAGCAGCAGGTCGGCGCGTTTTCCGGGAGCGATGGCGCCCAAATCATATAGGCGGTGGCGTTGTGCGCCGTGCAGCGTCGCCGCGCGAAGAGCTTGAACGGGCGCGAAGCCCGCTGCGATGGCTTCGCGCACGACGCGATCCATGTGTCCGCGACGGGCAAGGTCTTCCGGAAAGACATCATCCGTGCACATCACCAGGTTGGAGGGCACATGCCCTAATTCACGGACAATGGCGCCCAAGACGGTCATGCTTTCACTGAAGCTGGAGACACGCGCTTCAACTGCCATCCCGGCGCGCAGTTTTTCCAGCAATTCCTCAGGGTCGCCTCCCTCGTGATCCGAGAGTGGTCCTGCGAAGATATAGGCTGAAAGCGCCGGACCTTGCAGCCCGGGACAGTGCCCGCTGATGACGGTCCCGCACCTACGGGCTGCGGCGAGAATGGCGCGCATGCGCGGCGCGCCCTCGATGACGCCCACGTAATCCATTACTTCGGCAAGTCCAATCACCCGCTCCCAGCTGAGCATTGCTTCCACTTCCGCGGCGCCGAAATTCGCGCCGGCAGTTTCAAGAGCGGGGACTGCAGGCACGCATGAGGGCGCCTGGACAAAAACCCGCAGGGGCAAGGCGGTGGTTGCTTCGAGCATGTAGCTCACGCCTCGCAATCCCAGGACATTGGCAATCTCGTGGGGGTCTATGACGACGGTGGTGGTGCCTCTGGGCAATACCGCGGCGGCAAAACCGGCAGGGCTCATCATGCTGCTTTCGATGTGAATGTGGCTATCAATCAGACCGGGTGTGGCGAATTTGCCTTTGGCATCATAGCGTTGCGCGGGCTCGGGCAAATCCGCGCTCCACTTTCCGGTATGCAGTATTCGGCCCTGAATGGTGGCGATGTCTGTGAGGAGAATTTCGCCCGTGTAGACATTCACCAGACGGGTGTTCTCAATGAGCAGCTCGGGTTGTGGATACATCATACCTCCACCGGCGCTACTGGCGCCTTGCCAGGGGATTTGGAATGGACAATCCAATGTGTCAGCAGAGCTGTGATTAGCGCCGCCCCTGTGGAAAGGTAGAAGGGCAATGAGGTGTTCGAGCGCGCTAGCAGGGAACCGGTGATAAGGGCCGCTACGCCTTGCCCTAACCAGAAGGTGATTTCCAACCAGGCGGAGGTCGCCATCTTTGAACGCGCTGATGCCAGGTCCATGGCATAGGCGAACCAGAGCGCCTGCGACATGGTGAACAACGCCCGGTAAGCCCAGAGTGCACCGGTTCCAATCTGCGCTTGAGCTGTCAGCGCCAGAATCAAGGTGCTGAGCGGAATCAGGTAACGGGATGCCACGATGGTGTGGCCTTTGCCAAAGTGAAAGGCGAGTAGCGGACCGAAAATCGTCATCAGCGTCACCGGGAGTACGCTGAGTGCGACGATGGTGCTGTAATACTCTCGGGTCACGCCCAGGTTATAGATGAAGAAGATATTCATGAATGGCACGATTAACCCCAGCGTAAGCCCGATGAACAGTTCTACTGCTGAAGCTTCGATAGTGAAGCGCTCGATGCGCCACAGATAGGGGCTTAGGCTGATTTTGTGGCGGCGTTCCGCCGGAATGGGAGGGGCGTGGAGGCATATCATGGGCAGCGCTGCCAGCAGTGTAAGCACACCGGCAAAGATGAGCGTGTAGCGATACTGCAGGGTCAGCTCCAATCCCAGGCGCTGCAAGAGATTGGGTAGGTAGCCCGCAAGCAGGGACCCCAGCGCATAGGCCAATCCGTTGAGCACGCTGTTGAGGGTGAAGACATGGACGCGCTGTGCTGGGGTGCTGTTGGCTGCGAGGAAGGGAATGCGTACTACGAAATTTCCGGAAACCGCTAATCCCCCCACGAAACCGGCTATGGCGATTAGCGGCGCGTTGCCAGCGGCAGCCTGTACTATCTGTGAGATACCTGTTACGGCGTAGATGATCAGAAAAGCTGCTCGATAACCGAGCGCTTCACCAAGGAAACCGATGGGGATTGAGGAGAGCACGTGCGCAAAAGGTCCGGCGCTGAGGATTTGCCCCAGACTATCGGGGGTGATCCCCAGCGAGAGGATGTATAGATTGAAGTTGATATCAATGAGTCCACTGGCAATACCGCCGAAGATCGAGGCAATAAGGAGCAGGCGGATATTGCGGTTGAATTGCCGAATGCTGGTAAAGGTGCCCTGCAGCCCTTGACGTAGTCCATACGCTAATCTCATTGTGCTATTTTGCCTTGCGGTGTGAGCCGGGATCCTTAAGGGAAAGCTGTCGAACATCATTCGATGTTCGACAGTATTCGATGTCGGTGCTGTCCGCACTGTTGGGACCGTTGGTTGGCGAAGTATCCTCCCGTGGGCTGAATGGTATTAGCGTCACCTGCGCCTTCGTCTCGCGCCCTGCGCTACGACGGGTTTGATGAACGGCAGCTGCAAGCTTCAGGGAAGGGATGATAGCGTCCAGGTTCTTATTTTGGCACGCTGCTATCACGCCACTCCTCCAGCTGGCGCAGTGCATCTTCAATGTGGGCGTAGATGCATCCACGACTCTCGAGGACACCCCGGACAAAAAGGTTGAGCCCAAAGCCATGCGCGCTTTTGCGCAGCCCGCGTTCATCGCTTAGTAATCCAACGATGCCTCTCTTGGTAGGGTCTTGTAACATCAAACCAAAGAATAGCCCTAATTGACAGGCCACACCATCATCCACTTGTGCCCCATCAAGGATGACGAACAGGGCATCTGCCTTGCGGAGAGCTGCCTCTTTCTCGTCGAACAGCGCTTGTGGTGTGGTTCCCAGCAGGTCTGGCGCGCCTGTCGCATCGAAGCCACGTTCCCTTAAGCGCCGGATATTGTTCAGCAGGTATTCGCGCGCGTGAGGCGTGAAAGTGGGTCCCGCAACAAAAATTTTCATACCCGCGTTCCTTTCCCGTCGCGCCAGCTTTGGAGTACGGCGATGGCATCTTCCAGGCGACAGACGATGACGCCTGATTTTAGCAGGCACCCATGGACAAATGCGTTCAAGCCCTTGCCCTCTCCTGGCGTATCCAACGTGCGCCAGTCATCGTGAATAGCGACAATTCCCTTCTTGGTAGGATCCGTCTCCATCAACGCGGCAAAGATGCCGATTTCGCAGGCTGTGCCATCATCCACTTCGGGACCGTTGATTACGGCGAGCATGGCATCGGAGATCACCATCGAAGCGAAGTTTTTATCGAAGACTTGCTGAGCCGTTGAGCCTGCAGACAAGCCCAGTGTTTTTCGGGTGACCGCGCGCGTTTGCACCAGATGACGCACGAGGTCAACCAGTGGATGTTGCGCGAGAGTTTCTGGTGTGAGCAGCTGTAACTCCAATAGCCGGTCAGCGATATTTGCCGGCAGCTCGATGGAGGTGTTTTCGTGCGGCACGAAGGGTTCCATGCCCCTCGCTGCCCGCACTGCCTCCCCACATCTGGACATATACTCCCGCTCGCAGAGCGTGAAGAGTGGTCCTGCACAGTAAATCTTCATGCTTCGAGCTCCTTCGCGAGCTCCCGAAGGATAGCGTGCATCAGCCTCAAGAAGCGTGGTTTGGTGCGGTTGGCAACTTCGAGGACTTCTTCATGGGTAAGGATGCCCCGCGCTCCGGCTTTGGGGTCCTTGGCAACATCCGTGATGCAGGAGATGCCCAGAGTCCTCATGCCAGCGTGGGTCGCTGCCATCACTTCGGGCACGGTGGACATTCCGACGGCATCCGCGCGCAACAGGCGGTAGATTTCGCTTTCGGCGCGAGAGGTATAGGCGGGACCGGTCACGGCTATGTAGACTCCCCGTTGCACGTGAATGCCCTCCACATCGGCAGCGCGCTGCGCCAGCTCCACAAGGTCCCAGGGATACGCTTGCGCCATGCTGGGAAAACGCACTCCCAGTTCGGGATCATTGGGACCGATGAGGGGATTGTCGAACATCCAGTTGATGTGGTCGGTGATGACCATCAGGTCGCCTGGGACGAAGGCGCGATTGACGCCGCCAGCCGCATTGGTCGCGATGAAACTCTCTACTCCCAGCGTGCGCATCACCCAGACAGGGAAAACCAGTTGTTGCATCGAGTAGCCTTCATAGTAATGAAAGCGACCGTTCATTGCGATTACGGGAACGCCTTCGAGGTACCCCAGCACCAGTTCCCCGCTGTGTCCTTCCACTGTGGAAATGGGGAAGTGCGGAATCTCGCCGTAGGGGATGGTGACGGCATCGCTGATTTCACCGGCTAGCGCGCCCAAACCGGATCCTAGTACCAGGCCCACGTACGGTTTTAGCGAGCAGCGAGAGCGGATCGCGGTTGCCGCTTCTTTGCGTTTGCTTCTCCATTCCAGTGTCGGTTGCGCGATTGAGTTCATCAAATCCTCCTCTGAAAATAAACGGTCGCGTCTATTGCGATCCATCATCAGTCATGGAGCAGCGCGTTCAACACCAGCGCCTGGAAACGCGCAGTATTAATGGCGGTGACCACAGCCACATTGGGCGGTGCTGCGTTGGACATCAGATGCCGGAATCTTCGGTTATCTACCAGTGTCATCCCCCGCGTATGCTCACCGCGGGTCTCTATGGCAACGTGGCGCTTCTCGGTAATTGCCAGGTCCGGATCAATTGCGACTGCTACGGCGGCAAGGTCTGGGGGGCTAACGGGATGGGGACATCCTGCCAATTGCTCCAACCGGATCAGGTTTTTCCGCAGCAACCGTCCCATCGCCCAGCACCACGGGCTTGAACAGGCCTCGATCTGTGCTACCTCGGCTTCATCCAGGGTTGCGCCATCGCTGATGGGTTCGAGACTGACCATCGTCTTGGGAATCTGGGAACGGAAAACGATGTCGGCGGCTTCGGGGTCTACAAACATGTTGAACTCCGCTGCCGCGGTAGTATTCCCGCCGGTGATTCCCCCAGCCATCATGACGATGTGAGGGATATGTTCTTCAAGTCGCGGTTCTTTGAGCAGCGCCAGAGCGATGTTGGTCAATGGCGCGAGGGTGATGAGCAGGGGAGGATCGGGCGTCTCCATAAAAGTGCGAATCAGATAATCTACAGCATGCTCCGCTGTAGGTGCGCCCTGCGGTTCAGGGAAGCCAATATCGCCCAAGCCATCGCTGCCGTGTACATACTCTGCGGTGATGGGTGGTGCGAGCAAGGGACGCGCCGCACCCTGGTGAACGGGAACATCACGGCGAGCGTGTTCCACAATCACCAGAGTGTTGCGCACTACTTTGGAGAGCGGTACGTTTCCACCCACGCAGGTGATTCCAAGTACGTTACAGGAGGGTGCGCGCAACGCTACCAGAAGCGCCAGCGCGTCATCTACACCCGTGTCGCAGTCAATGATTATGTTCTGGTGTGGCATCGGTGTTTCCTTTGATGGTAACTCATCCCACTGCATCCGCTCGTGCGATGGCTTTCACGGCTTCAATGGCGATACGAATGGCGTTCTGTTCCCCTTGCCGGAAAGCCTCTTCCCCCCACACCGGTTTGACTTCTTTCGAAGTGCCATCGGAAGCGTAGAGTGCACCGGTGCGCCACCCCCGATAGGCGCCAATCACGAAGAGCGTATCACTTTCCATCTCGCCGGAGATGATTCCCGCTTGCTTGAGAGTTTCCCGTGAGGCGGTATCGCGCGGTGCATAGAAGGCATCACCCGCCGACCCGAGTCCTACGTGAACTTTGAGATCCAGGCGTGCAGCAGCTCTGACCAGTTCGCGCGTAATGGCAAAGGTGGGTACTGCCGGGAAGGCGGGCGGAAAGTAGGCGTTCGCAGTGCCAGCGGAGCGGAATGTACCGGTGGCGATGATGACGTCACCGCAATCTACAGTGTCCTGCATTGTGCCGCAGGAACCGACGCGAATGAAAGTGTCTGCTCCAAGGTGCGCCAGTTCTTCGAGCGCGATGGCAGTCGAGGGTCCGCCCATGCCGGTGGAGGCAGCGGTGATGCGAACGCCGTCAGCAAAGCCGGTATAGACCAGGTATCCTCGACTATCACTCACGAGGCGGCAATCCTCCAGGTGTGCGGCGATCATTTTGGCGCGGGCATGGCTGCCTGGAACCAGCGCATAACGCGCAATATCCTCAGGTTGGCATTGGATGTGGAATTCCATGTCAGCGTCCCTCCTCTGCGAGCAGTTGCCGCGCGGCATCTTCTTGCGCGATACGTTTCATCGCTTCGATGGCGATGGTGATTTCTTGTTCTTC